>DATFBR010000261.1:0-29985 GCA_035253685.1 Jiangellaceae bacterium | reverse complement strand
AGCTTCATGCCGGTGACCTTCGGACCGTAGGCGACGTTGTCGAAGATCGACTTCGGGAAGGGGTTGGGCTTCTGGAAGACCATGCCGACCCGGCGCCGGACCTCGATGGGGTCGACGTCTTTCGCATAGAGGTCCTGGCCGTGGAAGAGGATCTTGCCTTCGACCCGCGCGGTGGGAATCAGGTCGTTCATCCGGTCGAAGCAGCGGATCACCGTCGACTTGCCGCAGCCGGACGGCCCGATCAGCGCGGTGATCTCGTTCCGGCCGATCAGCATGTCGACATCGCGAACGGCGTGGAAGTCGCCGTAGAAGATGTTGAGCTTCTCGACGGCGATCAGCGGGGCCAGCGGCCTGTCCTCGCGCACGGAGTGGTGCTCGCGCGCTGGTCGCGGTGGTGCGACCGTGGTGCCAGCCGCAGCGAGCGGGAGGTCGGGAGCGTTGTCGCCGATCGTCACCGGGATCGCGACCTGGTCGGACATCTGGTCCCTCGTCTCGCCGTCGGGTGGGTGCACGGTTTCACCAGCGCCGCTGGTACTTGTTGCGGATGAAGATCGCCACGGAGTTCATCGCGAGCAGGATGACGAGCAGCACGATGATCAGGGCAGCGGAGAGGATGATGAAGTCCTGCTGCGGTCGCTGCGCGTAGCTGTAGATCTGCATCGGAAGTGTCGTGAACCGGTCGTAGACGCTGGCCGGGTTGAACGTCACGGTAAGAGCCACTCCGATGATCACCAGCGGCGCCGCCTCGCCGATCGCACGGGACAGCGCCAGGATGGAGCCGGTTGCGATCCCGGGCACGCTGTTCGGCAGGATCGTCCGCCAGATCGTCTGCCATCGGGTCGCGCCGAGGGCCAGCGAGCCGTCGCGGATCGAGTCGGGCACCGCTCGGATCGCCTCGCGGCTGGAGATGATGACGACGGGCAGGACGAGCAGGGCCAAGATGATCATGCCGGCGAGCAAGACCGGCCCCAACGACAGCGGGCCGCGGACAACGAGGCCGAGGCCGAGGATCCCGTAGACGACGCTCGGTACGGCGGCGAGGTTCTGGATGTTCACCTCGATCAACCGGTTGTACCACTGGTCCGGATCGGCGTACTCCTCGAGGTAGATGGCGGACATGACGCCGAGGGGGAGGATGAGCAGCGCCGTTCCGGCCATCAGCCAGAGCGTGCCGTAGATGGCCGCCTGGGCTCCGGCGGTCGCCGGGCTGATCTGCGATCCCTGGTTGCGGAACAGATCGAGGTCGAGGCGCGGCCACCCCTCGAGGAGGACGTAGACGAGCAGCACGGCCAGGAAGACGATTCCGATGCCCAGACAGGTCAGCAAAACGGCGCGGAAGCTGTACTCCCTCGGAGCGCGGTCGTGCCTGCGCCCGGTGAGAACCGGCGGCGGCGGTTGCGGCGCCGGCGCCGGCGGCGAGGACTCGGTGACCGTCACTCGTACACCTCGCGGTATCGGCGGACCAGCCGGATGCTGACGAAGTTCATCGTGATCGTGATCGCGAACAGCAGCGCGGCGACGGCGAACAGCGACTCATAGCCGATCGACCCGGTCGGCTGGTCGCCCGAGGCGGCCTGTGCGATGAATCCTGTCATCGTCTGCCCGAGCTCGAGCGGGTTGAGAGAGAGATTCGCCTGGTTACCGGCCGCCAACGCAACGATCATGGTTTCACCGACCGCCCGGCTGATGCCGAGGACGAACGCCGCGATGATGCCGGAGATCGCCGCCGGCACGACGACCCTGGTCGCCACCTGCCGCTTGGTGCTGCCCAAGCCGTATGCGCCGTCCCGCAATGCCTGCGGCACGGCGGACATGGCGTCCTCCGAGAGCGTCGCGACCGTCGGGATGATCATGACACCCATGACCAGGCCGGGACTGAGCTTGTTGAACGTGCCGACCTCGAGGAACGACTGCAGCACGTTCGGAGTGATGAACGACACGGCGAAGAAGCCGTAGACGACGGTCGGAATGCCCGCGAGTACCTCGAGTGTCGGCTTGAGCAGTTGGCGAGCACGCGGGGTGGCGTATTCGGCCAGGTAGATCGCAGCACCGAGGCCGACCGGTATGGCCACCGCCATCGCGATCACGGTGGTGACCAGCGTCGCGCTCACGAGCGGCAGGACGCCGAACTCCTGCTGGTCCTCGCTGAACAGCGCCGTCCACTCGGTCCCGGTGAGGAAGTCCCACACCGTCACCGTTGGCTCACGGAAGAAGTCGATCGTCGGGCCGATGATGGCGACGACGATCCCGATAGTGGTGAGGATCGAGACCAGGGCGGCGATGAACAGGACGGCCTCGATCACGCGCTCGCCATAACGCGGCTGCGAGCGGCGCAGGGAGACCCCTGCGCCGCCCGGCTGCGTGGTTCTGCTCACGGGCCGGCTCAACCGCCGAGCAGCGCGTCGAACTGGTCGGACAGTGTCGCCTTCTGTTCGTCGTTGAGGCCGATGAAGCCGGCAGCCTCGACGATCTGGTCGATGTTCTCGATGTAGAAGCGGACGAAGCCCTCGACCTCCGGCCGCTCCAGCGCCTCTGCCGACGGGTAGATGAACAGTTGCCGGCCGAGTGGCGCGTACGAGCCGTCCTGGACCGTCTCGGCGCTCGGTGCGATGCAGCCGGCGCCGCCGTCGATCTCCAGCGCCTTGAGTGTCCCGGTGTTCTCCTCGTAGTAGGAGTACCCGAAGTACCCCATGGCGCCGGCCGACCCCTGAACCGCCTGGACGATCACGTTGTCGTCCTCGGACGCCTGGTAGTCGGTCCGCGAAGCGCCCTCCTCACCGTTGACGGCATCGGTGAAGTAGTCGAACGTGCCGGAGTCGGTACCCGGCCCGGCCAGGACGAGCGGCTCGTCAGGGAACGACGGGTCGACCTGGTTCCAATTGGCGACGGTCGAGTCGGGCGCCCAGATCGCGTTGAGCTGCTCCACGGTCAGGCAGGTGGCCCAGTCGTTCTCCGTGCTCACGACAACCGTGAGCCCGTCGTTGGCGATAGAGAACTCATCGTGTGTGACGCCGTTCTCCTCGCAGACCGCGACCTCGTCGTCGGCGATGGGCCGGGACGCGTCGGAGATGTCGGTCTCACCGGCGCAGAACTTCTCGAAGCCGCCGCCGGTACCCGACTGGCCGACCGAGACCTGCACGTCGGGTTGCTCCGCGGCGAAGAGCTCGGCGGCCGCACTGGTCAGCGGGAAGACCGTGCTGGAACCGTCGACGACCACAGAGCCGGACAGCGCTTCTGTGTCGCTGCCCTCGTCGTTGGAGGTGTTCGCGGGGTCGTTGCCGCCGCCGCATGCGGCCAGCACGAGAGCTGCCACACCCGCAACGGCGAGCGGCGCCAAGCGCCGTCGAACAGGGCTGATGTCCACTTCCGCAGTCCTTCCTCGGACTTTCGTCGTCCACGTGACACCGCGAACGTAGGGAGTGGAGGTAACCGCGTGGCCGGAAGAGAGTGAACGAACCGTGAACGCCATCCACCTAGTACTGGTCGAGGACCGGGCGGTGTGGTGGCCGTCACATGAACCGGACTCGTGCCCACCGCCCGCGTGGGCTCACCAAGCGAGCCGTAGCCATCGCCGACCTGAGCTCGCCGGCCCGTAGTCAACCTGTGGCGGGGAATCAACGTCTGCGGACCGCTCGAGGGGTTGCGAACCCACCACGAGTCGGTCGCAAGGCCGCCCTCAGGGGTGATGGCGCTCGGCGGCGACCACGGCACCGCCGCGGTGGTGCAACACCAGGAACTCGCCGGGGTGGAGCCGACCCTCGGGCATCTGCGTGTGCGACCGCTCCGTGGCCGCGGCGATCACGTCGGGCAGCACGGGCCGGTGGGCGCAGATGACGGTCGGCGCGGCGTCCGCCAGCACGGCGGTCGTGAGGCGCCCGGCGCCGTGGGGTCGGCGCAGGTGTCCCTCTTCCGACAGCACCGGCTCGAGTTCGAGCGGCCTTCCCGTGGCCTCCGCGAAAGGCCGCACGGTCTCGACACAGCGAGTGGCGTCGCTGGTCACGACCCTCGAGATCCCGAGCGCGCTCAACGGCGCAACCAGGGCATTCGCATCGCGGACTCCGCGCTCGTTCAGCGGTCGCCGGGCGTCGGGCCCCGCCGTCCAGGACGAGCGGTGGACCGCCTGAGTGTGGCGGAGCACGACGAATGGCGTCGTCCGGACCGGGCCTTCGAGCAGCGCGGTGACGGGCTCTGCATCGCGGGGATGAGTGAGCCGGCTCAGCGCCATCGTGCCAGGGAGGAAGATCACGTCGTCGACCTCGTCGGTGGGCTGCCACTCCGGCGCATCGTCATCGGCGCGGGCCGCCCAGTAGTGGACCTGCTTCGGCACGCCGTCGACATGGTAGGTCTGACCTGGCAGCGGACGGCCGAGGGTCACACGGTGGCCGGTCTCCTCCGCGACCTCACGCACGGCACATGCAAGAAGATGCTCCCGTCGGCCCACCTTGCCCTTGGGCAGCGACCAGTCGTCGTAGCGGGGACGATGGACGAGGCACACCTCGATGTCGCCCTCAGCCCCGACGATCGGCCGCCACACCACTGCGCCCGCCGCGAGGACCGTCGGGTGAGCAGCCGTTTCGTGTCTGGTCATCGGTCCAGCCACCGCCGCCACTTGGCACGGCTGACCTTCGGCCACACGGCGACGAACTCCGCACGTCGGGCGCGGACGGTGTCACGTTCGGCGGCGTACAGGACGCCGAGGACGAAGCCGGACGGCGGGTCCGTCACCTCGTCGGCCATCGTCCGCAAGGCCCCTGCCGCGTCGGCGGCATCCTGGTGAGCGCCGAGGATGTCGGTGATCCGCTCGAGTTGACCGGCCAGTGCCGCGGCGTCCTTGCCGAAGACCGGCGCCACCGCCTCGGCGGCGTATCGCGCGCGCTTGGCTGCGATGCGGGCCGCATGCCACTCGTCGTCTGGTGCGCCCGCCGGCGAGGCCTCGTCTGCGAGCACGGCATCGACCTTCTTCTTCAGCCGCTTCCACGCCTTGGCGACCAACGGTGGCAGCGCCGCGCCTGCCGGTTCCTCGGCCGCCGGCGTCGTCGGTGGCGTGGCCGCTGCCGTCACCAGCGACTGGTGCAGGTCGAGGTACCGGCGGGAACCGAGCAGTCGCTTGGCGCGTCTGCTCGCATCGGCTTTCTGCCGCCGGATGCGCTCCATTACGCGGGCGCCGTCGTCGACCCGTTCGTCGTCCGGCAGGTCGTTCACGCGGTCGCGCAGCCGGTCGGACAGCACCTCGAGCTCACGCAGGCTGCCCAAGCCGCGAGCCAGCCAGGCCAGCTCGTCGCGCAAGCCGTCGGCCCATTCCCGGTCGAGCAGCGGGCGGAAGACCCGTAGCCCGCTGCGCAACCGGCGCGCGGCAACGCGCATGCGGTGCACGGAGTCCCAGGGTCCGTCGGGATCGCGCCGGAAGGAGATGTCGGCGGCACGCAGGGCGATCGTGTGCCGGGCCAGGAAGGCGCGGACGGCCAGGTGTGCTGGATCGTCGGGCCGAACCTTCCCCGGCTCCGGAACCTCCGGCGGCGCGGCGGCCTGCGGGCCGAGCGCACGTACCGCTTTGGACACGAACTCGCCGCCGACGGCGCCCGCGTCGACGAGCGCATCGGCCACCTGCGTGACCACCTCATCCGGCGTCGATGCGCCCTTCTCCAGCTCGAGCTCGCGAAAACGTGCCGCTACCCGGCCCGAGCCGTCCACCACCCGGACGATGTCGTCGAGGAGGTCGGCGGCCGGCTGCCCGGCTGTGTCGTGGAGCACGTGCCGGCTGCGGGTGGTGCGCAGGGTGGCCACCCGCTGCACGGGGGTATGCCGGAGGACGACCCGGACGATGTCCAGCAGAGCCCGCGGCGGAGCGTCCGCGTCGCCTGCGGTGAGCGGCAGCCGGTTCTCGTCGCGCACCTCCGGTCCGTCACCGGGAACGGGCAGCTTGAGGTGCCAGCCCTCGTCGTCGTCGCCGGTCCGCCGCCGCAGTGTCATGCCCTCTCGGGCGAGCCGGAGGTCTGCTGTGTCGTAATAGGCAGAGTCGAGTGCGAGGACGCCGTGGTCCTCGACGACCGACACGGCGCCGGCGGAGGTCAGGTCGGGGACGCGGAACAGTCCATGGACCCGGAACTTGTACTCGACTTCCCGCTGTACGGACACGGGCGCGCCGCTGCTCACGCCGCCCTCCGGCGCTGCTTCCCTTCGATCAGAACCTGCTGGAGGTCGGCGAGCGGCCGGCCGTCGTCGGACTTGTGGACCCGCACCCATTCGCCGTCCGGGTTCAGGTGCCACGAGGCGATCGCGGAGTCGAACGCGAGGGCGAACAGGGCAGCCAGTTCGGCCTCGTGCTCCGGCCGGCCGAGCCGAACCATGGCCTCGACGCGGCGGTCCAGGTTGCGGTGCATGAGGTCGGCCGAGCCGGTCCAGTACTCGGGATCCCCCCCGTTCTCGAACGAGAGGATGCGCGAGTGCTCGAGGAAGCGCCCGAGGATGCTGCGGACCCGAACGTTCTCGGACAGGCCGGGGACGCCGGCCCGGATGCAGCAGATGCCACGGATCCAGAGGTCGACCATGACACCCGCCTGCGATGCCTCGTACAGCGCGTCGATGACGGCCTCGTCGGTGACGCTGTTCAGCTTCATCCGGATCCGCGCGGGACGCCCGGCCCGGTGGTGCTCGACCTCCCGCTGGATCCGCTCGATGATGCCGGACCGCAGCGCCTGCGGTGCCACCAGGAGTCGGTCGTAGTCGGAGTCGATCGAATAGCCCGACAACGTGTTGAACAGGTGGTTGGCGTCCCGTGCGACCTCGGGATCGGCGGTGAGCACGCCGAGGTCCTCGTAGATCCGGGCAGTCTTCGGGTGGTAGTTGCCGGTGCCGATGTGGCTGTACCGGCGGATGCCGGCACCGAACTCAGCTTCGTCCCGGACGACCAGGCACAACTTGCAGTGCGTCTTCAGGCCCACCATGCCGTACACCACGTGGACGCCGGCCTGCTCGAGCTTGCGCGCCCAGGTGATGTTGGCCCGCTCGTCGAACCTCGCCTTGATCTCGACCAGGGCCAAGACCTGCTTGCCGGCCTCCGCGGCGTCGATGAGCGCGTCGACGATGGGGGAGTCGCCGCTGGTGCGGTAGAGGGTCTGCTTGATGCCGAGCACCCTGGGGTCGGCCGCCGCCTGCTCGACGAAGCGCTGAACGCTGGTGGAGAAGGAGTCGTAGGGGTGGTGGACCAGGATGTCCCCACGCCGTATCGCGGTGAACATGTCTGCCGGCGCCGCCGACTCGACGTCGGGCAGGTCGCGATGGGTGGCCGGCAGGAAGGGCCGGTACTTGTGCTCGGCACGGTCGAGGTTCGCGATGTCGTGCAGGCCGGTGAGATCGAGTGGTCCGGGAAGCGACAGCACCTCGTGGTCGGTGACACCGAGCTCGCGCTGGAGCAGGTCGAGGACGTGCGGGTCGACGGTCTCTTCGACCTCGAGCCGCACAGCCGGGCCGAACCGCCGCCGCATCAGCTCACGTTCCATCGCGGTGAGCAGGTTTTCGGCATCGTCCTCTTCGACCTCGAAGTCCTCGTTACGGGTCACCCGAAAGGTGTGGTGCTGGAGCACGTCCATGCCGGGGAACAGCTGTGACAGGTGCGCCGCGATGAGGTCCTCGAGGGGGACGAAGCGCTCACCGGAAACGGGCAGGAAGCGCGGGAAGTTCGGCGGCACCTTGACCCTGGCGAAGTGCTCGGTGCCGGTTCGCGGGTTGCGGACGACGACTGCGAGGTTGAGCGAGAGGCCGGAGATGTACGGGAACGGGTGGGCCGGGTCGACGGCCAGTGGTGTGAGCACGGGGAAGATGCGCTCGCCGAACAACAAGCGGAGGCGAGTGTGGTCGGAGTCGTCGAGGTCGTCCCACCGGGAGATCTCGATTCCCTCCTTGACCAACGACGGCAGCAGGTCGTCGTGGAAGCAGGAGGCCTGCCGGGTCATGAGGTCGCGGCTTCGCGCCAGCGTGCCCTCGTGGACCTCGCGCGGCAGCAGGCCGCTGGCCGCCCGGACCGCCACCCCGGCCGCGATGCGGCGTTTGAGACCGGCGACGCGGACCATGAAGAACTCGTCGAGGTTGCTCGAGAAGATCGCGAGGAACCGGACCCGTTCGAGCATGGGTTGGTCGGCGTCCTCGGCGAGTTCGAGCACCCGGGTGTTGAACGCCAGCCAGGACAGCTCGCGGTCGAGGTAGCGCTCCTCGGCGGCGATCGGCTCGGCGGCCATGGCACTCATGCTGACACGCCTGAGTGAATGCCGGGTAGCCGATGGCCGGAGCCATGCTGCCAACCCCGCTACGACGGCGATCTACCGTACATGACGTCGACGGCCACCCGGGCGAAGCCAAGTGCCGTGTAGAGATGCACGGCGGCCTGGTTGTCCTCGTCGACGTAGAGCACGACCCGTTCGAGACCGGCCGCCCGCAGGTGGTGCAGGCCGACGAGCGTGAGCGCACGGCCGAGTCCGATCCCCTGCTCGGCCGGATCGGCGCCGACCACGTAGACCTCACCGGTCGTGTCGTCCTCGACCTTCGTCCAGTGAAAGCCGACCATTCGCGGTCCACGGCGGGCAACGAAGAACCCGCCCGGGTCGAACCAGCGCTGACTCGATCGCTGCCGGAGGTCGGAGGCCGTCCACCGGCCTTGTTCGGGGTGGTCGGCGAAGACCCGGGCGTTGAGGCTCAGCCATTCGGCATCGTCGGCGCCCGGGACGAATGTGTCGATCACCACGCCGGCAGGAATTTTCGCCACGGGTAAGGCTCCGCTCAGGGGTCGGGCCATCTTCCACAGCGAACGGACCCTGGTGAACCCGGTTGCGGCGGCCAACGCGGCCGCGGCGGGGAGGTCACCGTGAGCCCACACGCGCAACTGAGCGCCGTGGATCTCACCGGTGAGCCGGTCCACGATGTCACGGCCGACACCGCGCCGGCGGCGCGCCGGATGGACCACCAGTTCGGCAGCGGAGTCGTCGAGGTCGATTTGGGCGTAACCGGTGTGCATCGTGCCGTCCCGGGCGACCAGATGGAGGATCCGGCCGTCGGTGCGCAGCCGCAACACCCCCTGCTCGGATATCGGCGCCACGCCGTCGGCTTCGGTGGCGGCTGCAATCAGGGCCGCCACGGCGTCGACAGTGTCCTCGTCGAGCCGCCGGCCGGCGGTGATCACCGGCTCACGCGCTCCGGCGTCGGTGTGCGGCGGGGTTGCGGCGGCACGAACCGGTAGCCGACGTTGCGTACGGTGCCGATGAGCGCCTCGTGCTCGGCTCCCAGCTTCGCCCGCAGCCGGCGGACGTGTACGTCGACCGTCCGGGTGCCGCCGAAGTAGTCGTAGCCCCAGACCTCTTGGAGGAGCTGTGCCCGGGTGAACACGCGGCCTGGGTGCTGGGCGATGAACTTGAGCAGCTCGAACTCCTTGTAGGTCAGGTCGAGCTGACGTCCTGAGACCCGCGCGGTGTACGTGGCCTCGTCCACGACGAGGTCACCGGACCGGATCTCGTCCGGCGTGTCGTCCGCGGCGCTCGCAGCGGCGAGACGTCCCTGCGACAGGCGCAACCGTGCCTCGACCTCCGCCGGTCCGGCGGTGTCGAGGATGACGTCGTCGACTCCCCAGTCGGCGGTGACGGCAGCCAGTCCGCCCTCCGTCACGACCGCGATCAGCGGGACGTCCACGCCGGTCGTGCGGATGAGGCGGGTCAAGCCGCGCGCGCTGCCCAGATCACGTCGCGCGTCGACGAGAACAGCGTCGCCGGCCGGCGCATCGAGCAGAGCCGCCGCCTCAGCGGGAGCCACCCGGACGTCGTGCAGAAGCAGGCCGAGGGCCGGGAGGACCTCGGCGGACGGACGCAGGGCGTTGGTCAACAGAAGGATGGTCGAGCCCATGCGGCCCCTCTCGCCGGGAACACGACGGGACCCGGAGGCAGCACCGCCCGGGTCCACACTTGGCAGGATAGTGCACGTGCCCGTGATCCCGCGCCGCCCCGCCGCCGCGAGTCGTGATGGCGTAGGGTTCCGCCGCCGTCTGCAGACCGACGACGGCGTTCTCGTCGTGGCCGAGCATCTGCCGCCGTCGCGCGGATCACGCGACCTTGCCATCGTCGTCGTCCACGGCTTCACGCTGCACTCTCGCCACGCACGGCTGCGCCGCATCTCGGCGTGGCTGCGTGACCCAGCCGGCGTGATCCTGCTCGACCTGCGCGGTCATGGCGGTTCCGGCGGCGTCTGCACGCTGGGATGGGAGGAGGTCCGCGACGTCGAGGCCGCCGTCGGTTGGGCGCGCTCGTTGGGATACGCCCGGGTGGCGACGCTCGGGTTCTCCCTCGGCTCCGCGGTGGTGCTGCGGCACGCGGCGCTGTACGGCGGTGTCGACGCCGTCGCGGCGGTCAGCGGCCCCGGTCAGTGGTACTACCGCGGTTCGTCGCGGATGAGGACGCTGCACCGGCTGGTGCTTCATCCGCCCGGGCGCGTGGCCATCCGGGTGGCCCGCGGCACTCGAATCGCCCGCGACGAGTGGACCGAGCCCTATCCGTTGGACCCCGTGGCCGCAGCGGCGGAGGTCCGGGTGCCCCTGCTCGTGGTGCACGGCGACCTGGACGACTACTTTCCGACCGAGCACGCCCGGCGGGTCGCCGGCGCGGCCGGTGACGGTGGCACGCTGTGGTTGGTGCCGGGGTTCGGGCACGCGGAAGGTGCGGTCGACGCGCCGCTGGCCCGTCGCATCGCAGACTGGGTGGTGGCCCAGTGCCCACGGTGACGCTGCGGTACTGGGCGTCGCTGCGAGCGGCCGCCGGGTTGACGGAGGAGACCGTGGAGGCCGACACGCTCGCCGCGGCGCTCGCGCGTGCTCGCGTTCGTCACGCGGACTCCTCTCGGTTCACGAGCGTCCTCGCGGTGTGCTCGGCGGTCGTCGACGGCGCACCGGTGGGTCGGCGGGACCATGCGGAACTCGAACTCGGCGAGGGTGCCGTTGTCGAGTTGTTGCCACCGTTCGCCGGGGGGTAGCCGTCGGTTCTGGAAAGATCCCTCCGTGCCGTCGCTGATGAGCGCTGGACTCGTGGCCGTGCTGGCTGTGGCGGCCGTCGTCGCCGGCCCGCTGCTCGCGGCGGCGGTGATCATCGTCCAGGTGTTGTTCACACTCGGCGGAGTGCGTCCATCGGGTGCCCACGAGGCACGGTCGGCGGCGTGGCTCGCCCTGGTGGTGGCGGTTGCGGGCACGGTCTGGACGGTCTACGAGGGCACCTCGGGAATGCGCCCGGTGGCGGTGCTCCTCGGCCCGGCGCTGCTCGGTGCGGTGGCCATCCAGCTCCTTCGACACGACGGTCGTCCGGGCCTGACCGGGTCGTTGACCCTGACGGTGGCGGCGTGCACGCTGGCCGCCCTGCCGGTGGCCTGGGTCGCGTTGCGGGAAACCGACGGCGGCGTCTACGCCGTCGGGCTGGGGCTGCTGGGCGTGGGGACCGTCGCGCTGGCCGAGGGCGTGCCCCTTCCCATCGCCGTCCGCCGTGCCCTCGCGGTGCTCGCGGCGGGTGGGCTGGCTGCCGGCCTGGTCCTCCTGGTCGGCCCGGTCGCAGCGGAGGTGCCCGCCGTCGGCGCCGTCGTGGTCGCCTCGTTCGCCGCGCTGACGGCGGTGACCGCCCTGGCCGCGGTCGACCGGATCGGCGTCGAGGCCGAGACAGGCAATACCGCCCTAGCGCCCGTGCGAATTTCGCTTCCCATCGTCGCTACCGCTCCCGTCGCGTACGTCGTCGGGCGCATCCTGGTCGGATGAGCCACCGCGCTGCTGAACCGGGTCGATCCCGCGGGCGTGCCCCAGGTGTGAGGGCACCGGTGGCCGACGAGCAGCTCGTCCGCGCGCTCTATGACGAGCACGCCGCCCCTCTGCTCGCCTATGTCCTGCGGCTGGTGGGTGGCGACCGGCACCGGGCGGAGGACGTCGTGCAAGAAACACTGCTCCGGGCGTGGCGGCACCCTGACTCGCTCGATCCCGACAAGGGTTCGGTACGGCCCTGGCTGTGGACCGTTGCCCGCCACCTGGTCGTCGACGGGGAACGGGCTCGCCGGGCCCGCCCGCCGGAGGTGGCGGACAGCGCGCTGGCCGCGGTACCCGTGAACGACGGCGTGGACCAGGCGCTGGTGGCCCAGGTGGTGGTCGATGCCCTCTCGACGCTGACCAGCGAACATCGCGGCGCCCTGCTCGAGACGTACTACCGGGGGTGTTCGGTCGCCGAGGCGGCCGACGCGCTCGGCGTCCCCACCGGAACGGTCAAGTCGCGCACGTACTACGCCCTGCGTGCCCTTCGCCTGGCGCTGGAGGAACGCGGGGTCACCGGAACGGAGGTGGCGACATGACCGCCTGCGACGACGTCCGGCTCTCGCTCGGCGCGCTGGTGTTGGGAGCGCTCGACGACGAGGAGGAACGACGGATCCGCTCGCACGTCGCGGGCTGCCCGGGCTGTGCCGCCGAGGTCGCGGCCATGGAGGCGACGGCGGGCCTGCTCGCGATGGCTGCACCGCTCGGGTTGGGCAACGGGGCTCCGGCGCGTCCGGACGACACCGTCGGCAGGCCCGATCCACGACTTCTCGACGACCTGCTGGAGCGGGTCAGGGGCGAGCGCCGGCGCGACCGGTTCCGCCGCTGGGCCCTCGGCGTGGCTGCTGCTGCTGCGGCGGCGGTCGTCGCCGTCCTCGGCGTAGACGCGTTGTCCGACGACCAGCCGGCGGCGCCGGAGCAGGTGGCCGTGGCACCTTCCGCCCAGGCGCAGGGCAGCGACGGCGGCGTCGTGCTCGACGTCGACCTCTGGCGGCGCGCGTGGGGGACGGCCGTTCACGTCGACGTCTCCGGCGTCCCGGGTGGGTCCCGATGCAGCCTGGTCGCAGTCGGCGTCGACGGCACCCGTGAGGTGGCCGCCACCTGGACCGTCCCGTCCAACGGATACGACCCGTCGGCCGGATCGCTGGGCGTCGACGGAGCCGTCGGGCTGCAGGTCGAACAGGTCAGCAGCTACGAGGTGGTGACCTCCGATGGCGAGGTGCTCGTCGTCGCCCGTCCCATCTCCACGACATGAGACGTCCTATCTCGGCATTCGGACGTCTGGTGACACGACCTCAACCGCGCCGTACGCTCGCATCCGTGTTCCGGACGGAGCTGACCAAGCGCCGGGCGATCGACCTCGTCCGCGTTGCCGGCATGCTCTGTCTGATGCCCTGACGCGGAGCGTCCCGTCACGGTCCTACCGGAGGACCACGCCCGGACCGCCCGCAGCGACGATCCCGTCCGCCCTCGTCAGGGAGCCACTCCGATGATCGATCCGCGCCGACAGTTCTCGCGCCACGCTCGGGCTGCATTCCCCGAGGCAGCCTTCGGCCTCTGTCCGGGCTCGAGGTCCATCCGGCATACGTCCCACCCCTTCCAACCCTTGACGGAGGTCACCCATGAGCCGTGAGTCCGTGCTCGTCTCAGCCGACTGGGTCGCGCAGCATGTCGACGATCCCGCCGTCGTCCTCGTCGAGGTCGACGAGGACACCGCCGCCTACGACAAGAACCACATCCGGAACGCGATCCGCCTGGACTGGAAGGCGGACCTGCAGGACCCGGTCCGTCGTGACTTCATCGACCGCCGGCAGTTCGAGGCCCTGCTCTCGGCCCGCGGTGTCCGCAACGACCACACCGTCGTGCTCTACGGCGGGAACAACAACTGGTTCGCCGCATACGCGTACTGGTACTTCAAGCTGTACGGACACCGCGACGTCCGGCTGCTCGACGGCGGGCGAAAGACCTGGGAGCTCGAGAGCCGCGAACTGGTGACCGATACGCCGACGCGGCCGACGACGCAGTACACGGCCTCGGGTCCCGACCTGTCCATCCGCGCCTTCCGCGATGAGGTGATCCTGGCCATCGGCGTGAACAACCTCGTCGACGTGCGTTCGCCCGACGAGTTCGCCGGCCGGCTGCTGGCGCCTGCCCACCTGCCGCAGGAGCAGTCCCAGCGCGGCGGTCACATCCCGACCGCCCGCAACATCCCATGGAGCAAGGCCGCCAACGACGACGGGACCTTCCGCTCCGACGATGACCTGCGCACTCTGTATCTCGACGCCGGTGTCGACCTCACCACCGACACCATCGCGTACTGCCGCATCGGCGAGCGTTCGGCACACACCTGGTTCGTCCTGCACGAACTGCTGGGGGTCGACAACGTCAAGAACTATGACGGTTCCTGGACGGAGTACGGCTCGCTGGTGGGCGTCCCGATCGCCGTCGGCGACGAGCCGGGTGCGGCATGACCGAGGGCTGCGCGGCCCCGCCGGGTGGTGTCCCGCTCGACGGCATCGACGTGTCTACGCAGTCGGTCATCCAGGGTGTGGTCATCCGCGCCGACCACGGTCCGGTGGGCGACGCATATGTGCGGCTGCACGACACGTCGGGCGAGTTCACGGCGGAGGTCCCGACCGACGATGCCGGTAGGTTCCGGTTCTACGCCGCGCCGGGACGCTGGACGGTCCGCACCCTGGCGCCGCGCGCGGTCTCGGTCGACCGTGTCGTGATCGCCCAGCGCGGCGTCGTGGCCGAGCTGGAGGTGACGATCTCCGGCTGAGCGGTCTGCACGGCGGCGCGCGCGGACCGTAGGGTGACGCGCGTGTTCGAGGGTTCCGCGGGGCCGGGGCGGCCGGCCGCTGCGGTGGTCGCGGTGCTGCTCGGCGGATCTGCTCTGCTCGGATTCGTGGCCGGCGCACTGGTTGCGGCTTCGGGCGGCGGAGCGGAAGAACGCGGCCAGCTGCCGGTGTCGGGCGACGCGCCGTGGGACGGGGAGGTCACACCGGTGGTCGCCAGCGTGGCGGAGGCCTCCTGCGAGGCCGACGCGAGCCGCGACGCTGCCGGCCGGCCGGTGACCTATGAGCCGGCGCTGTCGGTCGACGCCGATCCGGAGTCGGCGTGGCGCTGCCCGGGCGACGGGATCGGCGAGACCCTCGTGCTCGATCTGGGTGGGTCGGTGCGGGTCGCCGAGGTAGCACTCGTGCCCGGGTATGCGAAGACCGACGCAGCCGACGGGACGGATCGCTACGCCGAGAACCGTCGGATCACGGCCGTCCGGTGGCGTTTCGACGACGGGACGACCGTGGAGCAGGACCTGGACCCGGATCCGGCGCTCCGCGACCTGCAGGCCGTCCGGATACCACCCCGCGCAACGCAGCGGCTCGTCCTGGAGATCGTCAGCAGTTCCGACGCAGAGCGCGACACCGTTGCCGTGAGTGACGTGCGGATCTCCACGCCGGCCTGACGGTACGGCGTCCGAGTCGGCGATCAGTAGACCAACGCCTGCGTTCCCTCGACCAGGATCTCCTCCACGAAGGTGGCGGCTCCAGCGATCCGGATCCCGGGAAGCACGTCGTCGGGACCGATGTCGCGGCGGGCCGCACACTGCGTACA
The DNA here is from genome assembly GCA_035253685.1 of Jiangellaceae bacterium. GTDB lineage: Bacteria > Actinomycetota > Actinomycetes > Jiangellales > Jiangellaceae > DASRTE01. The sequence continues at coordinate 14,558 of DATFBR010000261.1, read as the reverse complement.
CAGCGTCACCCGACCCGCCGTCAGCAGCGTGTCCAACAGGTCGGCAAGCGGTGCTGCGTGCGGCAGGTCGAGCTCGGCGGCCCGGCCGGGCAGCGAGAACCAGGCGGACTCCCCGGTGAGCCAGACCGATACCTCCGCACCGGAGGCCACCGCGGAGGCCGCCACCGTGAACGCCTGCGAGCAGCGCTCCGGCGCGTCGAGACCCGCGGTCACCTTGACCACGAGCGAACCCACCACGTCGACACCCTACCCGCCGTGATCATCGCGGCCGGACCCGTCGGGTCGACGCGGTGCGGCGACAACCTGCGGTGATCAACGGGCGGACTAGACTCGCGGCGTGCTGGACCTCCTGTTCACCGCTGTGCTGGTCGGCGCCGCGTTGGTGGCCGGATGGTTCGCCGTCCGCCTGGTCTACGCGCTGGTCAAGGGCCGGGCCTGACCCGTGATCGAGATCCCGGCCGACCTGCATCCTGACTGTGTACCGATCGCGTGGTTGCTCGGCCGGTGGGAAGGGGCAGGCGTCGGCGACTACCCGACCGTCGAGGCGTTCCGGTTCGGGCAGGAGGTGGCATTCAGCTACGTGCCCGGCAAGGCTTACCTCGCGTACACGAGCCGCAGCTGGATCCTCGACGACGACGGCACCCTGGTTCGGCCGGCTGCCGGCGAGGCCGGGTACTGGCGGCCGCAGCCGGACGGTGAGGTCGAAGTGCTCCTGACCCACCCGACGGGTTTCGTCGAGATCTATCTCGGCCGGGTCGAGCCGGCGAAGATCGAACTCGCGACCAGAGGGGTCCTCAAGACCGAGACCGCGAAGGACTACCGCACCGGCCACCGCCTCTACGGACTGGTCGACGGGCGGCTGATGTACGTGTACGAGATGGCGGCGATGGGCCACGAGTTGCAGCCCCACCTGTCCGCCGAGTTGCAGCGCGTGGGCGGCGCCGACCAAGCGCGTTCCTAGACTGGTCTGTGTGGCGGACTGGCGTTCTGATCTGCGCGCCCGCGGTTACCGGCTCACGCCGCAACGTGAGCTGGTGCTCCAGGCCGTTCAGGACCTCGATCACGCCTCCCCGGACGAGATCCTGGGTCAGGTCCGCCGCACCGCCGAGGGCGTGAACATCTCGACCGTCTACCGCACGCTCGACCTGCTGGAGACGCTGGGGCTGGTCAGCCACACCCATCTCGGCCACGGCGCGCCCGCCTACCATGCGACCACCGAGCCCGACCACCTCCATCTCGTCTGCCGGCACTGCCAGGGTGTGACAGAGGTCGAGCCCGACGTGGCCACGGACCTGGTCGACACGGTCGCCGCTGACCACGGGTTCCACACCGACGTGCGGCACCTGACGCTGTTCGGCACCTGCCGGGACTGCCGGTGAGGCGGGAGTGCACGGCGGCGGTCCGGTGTTGAGGCTGCTGTGAGCACCTACCGCAGCCCCCTTCTCGGCCGACCCGGTGCGGTGGCGGCCACCGGACCGGATGCCGGCGTCGCCGCCCACTACGGCGACCCGATGCGCGAGCAGCGTGCGCCCGGGCCGGTCGACCTCTCGCATCGCGGCGTCGTCCGCGTCTCCGGGCCGGACCGCCTCGGCTGGCTGCACTCGCTGACCACGCAGCACGTGGAGCAACTCCCTGCCGGCCAGGCCACGACCGCGCTGCTGCTCTCGCCGCACGGTCATGTGGAGCATGCCCTGTACGGCGTCGACGACGGCACGGCTTTCTGGGCACACGTCGAGCCCGGGACCGGCCCGGCGCTCGTGGCGTTCCTCGACTCGATGCGGTTCCTGCTGCGCGTCGAGGTCGCCGACCTCTCCGACGAGCTCGCGGTCGTCTGGGAGCCCGAGTCGGCACCTCGCGCCGGGCACCTGAGCAGGGTGACGGACAGGGGGCGTGAGGTCTTCGTGCCGCGGGCGTCACTGGCCTCCTACGTCGGGGACGCGCCGTCGGGGGTCTGGGCGCACGAGGCAAGGCGGATCGCCGCCCACGAGCCCAGGCTCGGCCTCGACACCGATCACAAGACCATCCCGCACGAGGTCGGCTGGATCGGCTCGGCGGTGCACCTGGACAAGGGGTGCTACCGGGGCCAGGAGACCGTGGCCCGGGTGCACACCCTGGGCCGTCCGCCGCGACGGCTGGTGATGCTCCACCTGGACGGATCCGTCGACCACCTTCCCGCGCACTGCGACGACGTCGACCTCGACGGGCGCACGGTGGGCTTCGTCGGCTCCGCCGCGCGTCATCACGAGCTCGGCCCGATCGCGTTGGTGCTGGTCAGGCGCAACGTCCCGGTCGACGTCGAACTGCTCGCGGGGGGAGTCGCCGCCGCTCAGGAGGTCGTCGTCGACCCCGAGGTCGGCCTGCACGTCCGTGCGCGCCCGAGCTGACCTCCGTCAGGTCTCGAGCAGAAGGGTCACCGGCCCGTCGTTGGTGAGCGTGACCTGCATGTGGGCTCCGAAGACCCCGGTCTCCACCCGGGCGCCGTACGAACGCAGAGCGGCGCAGAACGCGTCGACCAACGGCTCGGCCACCTCTCGGGGCGCCGCGGCCGACCAGGAGGGCCGGCGGCCCTTGCGGGTGTCGGCGTAGAGCGTGAACTGGCTGACCACGAGCAGCGGAGCCTCGAGCTCCGACGCCGAGCGCTCGCCGTCGAGAATGCGGAGCTCCCATATCTTGCGGGCGAGCCGGTCGGCATGCTCGACGGCGTCGTCGTGGGTGACCCCGATCAGCACCAGCAGGCCCTGCCGGCCGGGGACGGCCTCGAACCCGCCGGTGCTGCCGTCGTCGGCGGTCACCCTGGCCGTCGTCACGCGCTGCAGCACCGCTCGCACGGAACGAGATTGTCGCAGCTGACGTGGCAGGATCGCTGCCCGTGACGTTGTCCGTCGATGGCGCCGAACCGCACGCCGAAGTCGTGGCCGAGGTGGTCCGGTCCGGCCTGGTCGAGAGCCGTCACCATGGCTCGGTCATCGCGCTCGACGCCGACGGTGTGGTGGTGCTGGCCATCGGCGACACCGCGATGCCGATGTATCCCCGATCGAGCAACAAGCCCGGCCAGGCGGCGGCGATGGTTCGCCTCGGGCTCCCTCTCGACGGCGAGCTGCTGGCGCTGGCCGCGGCGAGTCACTCGGGTGAGGACTTCCACATCAGAGGAACCCGTCGGATTCTCGCCTCGGCCGACCTGGACGAGTCGCTGCTGCAGAACACCCCCGGCTGGCCCGTGGACGAGATCGCGATGGTGGCGTACGCACGGCAGGGTCGCGACCGTTCCTCGATCGCCGCCGACTGTTCGGGCAAGCATGCAGCGATGCTGGTGACGTGCACGGTCAACAGGTGGCCGACCGAGGACTACCTGACACCTGAACACCCGCTGCAGCAGGCAATCCGCGTCACCATCGCCGAGCTGGCCGGCGAGCCCGTGACCCACGTCGGTGTTGACGGCTGCGGCGCTCCGCTGTTCGCGCTCACCCTGAGGGGGCTCGCCCGCATGTACCGGTCGCTCGCGCTCGGTGCTGCCGGGTCGGCGGAGCGACGCGTCGTCGAGGCCATCCAGGAGCATCCGCAGTGGACCAGCGGAACCACCCGCCACGAGGCCCGGTTGATCCGCTCTATTGCCGGCCTGTTCGCGAAGGTGGGGGCCGAGGGTGTCTACGCCGCCGCCCTCGACAACGGCCGGGCCGTCGCGTTGAAGATCTCCGACGGTGGACACCGCGCCGCGCCGGTCGTGATGGCTGCGGTCCTGCGGCGCCTCGGGGTCGACCATCCGGTGCTGGTGGACCTGGGCCGGACGCCCGTGCTCGGGGGCGGTGAACCGGTTGGCGAGATCCGTGCCGCCCTGCCGTGATCACTCCTCCGGTGTCGGCCCGAGCCGCATGCCCAGGAGTAGGGCGCCGCGCTCTCGGCGTACCGGCCGCATGCCCAGGTGGCGGTAGAAGCCGATCGCGCGCTCGTTCTCGGCCGCCACCCCTAGGTGGACTCCGTGCACGCCGATGGCGCTCAGGCGGGAGAGCAGGTGCTCGACCAGCCGGCGGCCGTATCCGGAGCCCTGCGCGCGAGGCAGCAGGTCGATGTGCAGGTGAGCCGGATAGTCGGCGGCGACCGCAGAGGCGGTCCGCACCGGGTGGTGCAGCAGATGACACAGCCGCTCGTCCGCCGTCCATGACCGATCGGCGGGCGGATCGGGGTACCGCTCGCGCAGTGGGGGCCACCACTCCTGCTCGCACCGTCGCTCGAACTCGGCGGTGTCGCGGGCGCCGAGAACGTATCCCTGTGCCTCGCTGTCGTCGTCGAGCACGAAGGCGAGATCCGGCTCCAGGGCGAGGTACGGTCCGACGTAAACGTGTCCGAGCAGGTGCGCGTCCGCGTAGTCCGCGGTCGCGTCCTGCCCGGAGTTGCCGGTGCGCAGGCACACGTCGTAGAGGCGGGCCCGGTCGTCAGGGTGGGCAGGCCGGATGAACACGGTTGCCGATTATTCGCCGTCCCGAGCCCGTCCGTACGCTGGTCCGATGCGCTCGTCCCACCGCTGGAGGTGGCGGTGGGGGATACCGGTCCTGGTCGCCGCCGTCGCGCTGATCGGCGTCGGGGCGGCCTCTGCGGGCTCGACGACACAGCCGCTGCGGGCCGACGGAATCATCCGCGGCGACGACGGCGGGGTGGCCGACGTTCCCGTCGGCAGCGGGCGTTCGTACGTCGCCGGCTCCAGCGTGCTGAGCACGGGCGACGACCCCCTCCCGCCGGTTCAGGCGGCCCTCGTCGACGCGGACCGGGCCTGGCTGGCGGCCGGCCGGGTTCCGGGAACCGGCACGGCGTACGAGGCGATGGCCGAGCGGGCACTGCTGGACCTGCACCTGATGATCCGGCCCAACGGTGCGCTGATCGCTGCCAACCGCTATCACTGGCGCTACGTCTGGCCGCGGGACGCGTCGTTCGCCGTGGTCGCGCTGTCGGCGACCGGTCACCACGCCGATGCGGAGAGGATTCTGCGATACCTCGCCGATGTCGCGCCCGACAGCGGGATCTGGCATGCCCGTTATCTCCCCGACGGCTCCGGTGCCCCGCCCGACGCGCGGCTCCGGCAACTCGACGGGTCGGGCTGGGTGCCGTGGGCGGTGTGGATCTGGCTGGAGACGCACCCGGACCGGGCGCACGCGGCCGAGGTGGTGGGTCATCTCGGCGAGATGGTCACGGACTCCGCCGACGCGCTCGCGCGTTCGCTCGGCGACGACGACCTGCCGCTGCGGACGCCGGACTACTGGGAGCAGAACGGTTCACTGCTCACGCTGGGGATCGCGGCACCCGCCCGGCTCGGTCTGCGGGCCGCCACCGCGCTGGCTCCGACACTCGGAGTGGACGGCTCGGCCTGGCGTGATGCCGCTCGCCGCCTCGATGGCGCGATCGAGCGCGAGTTCGGCGTCCGGGGCTTCCCCCGGACGGTCGCCGACGACGACCCCGAGACGATCGGGGCCAACGGATACCCGGTACCCCGCGAACGGACCGGCCGGGACGCCGCCGTGACGTTCCTCGGTCCTCCGTTCGCGGCCGGTGACGTCGACATCCGCGAAGCGGTGCGAGGCGCCGTCCGGTCGCTGCGCGTACCGAACGGCGGTCTGCGGCCAGGCGTGACCTGGCAGACCGACGTCGACGTCGCATGGACGCCGACGACGGCGCTGTTCGCGCTCGCCTCGGCCGCCAACGGCGACACGGCCGATGCCGAATCGCTGCTGAGCTGGCTCGACGAGCACAGAACCCCCCTGGGCGCGCTGCCGGAGAAGGTGAACGAGTCGGGCGAGCCGGCCTCGGTCGCACCACTGTCCTGGACGGGCTCCCTGGTCCTGCTCGCTCTGCTCGAACTCGAGGACGACCTCTCCGTCCTGCCGGCCCCCTGAGCCGATGTGGGCAACGTCACGAGGTGCCTGCTTGCATCTGCTTGCAAAAGTTAGCATCATGAAGCGGTGTCCAAGGTCGGATCGCTCGGCGAGTTCCTGCAGGAGCAGCGGCGCAACGCGCAGCTCTCCCTTCGCCAGCTGGCCGACCAGACCGGCGTGAGCAACCCGTACCTCAGCCAGATCGAGCGTGGCCTTCGCAGGCCGTCGGCCGAGGTGCTCCAACAGATCGCCAAGGCGCTGCGGATATCGGCCGAGGCCATGTACGTCCGCGCCGGCCTGCTCGATCATCCGAGTTCGGACCACACCGTCGAGGACGCCATCCTCGCCGACGCAACGCTGTCCGAGCGGCAGAAGCGCGTGTTGCTCGACGTCTACCAAACCTTCCGCCGAGAGAACAACGAGAGGTGACTCCCGTGTCCCAGAGAAACGCCACCCCCTTGTACGCAGTCGCCGGTGCCGCCGACCTCGCGGTCGCCGCGCTGCGTGAGCTGCCGGCCAATGCGCCGGTGCTAGCCCAGCGGGCCGAGATCTTCGGCGGCCAGCTCCGTGACCGGCTCGCCGAGCTGCCTGCGGACCTGCAGAAGCTGCGGGCCGAGTTGCCTGCGGACCTGCAGAAGCTGCGGACCGAGCTGCCCTCCGACGTCCAGAAGCTGCGCACCGAGTTCCCTACGCTCATGCAGGACGTGCCGGCCAAGGTGATGAAGTACGCGACCGAGCTGGCCGGTGACCTCTCGGAGACCTACGCCGAGCTCGCCGCGCGTGGCGAGGAGGCCGTCGGCAGGTTCCGCCGTGAGCACGCCGGTACCGTCGACACCGTGGCCGAGACTGTCGCAGAGGCAGCAGACAGGGCTGCCGATGCCGCCGAGAAGGTGGCCGACGAGATCGCGGACGCGCCGGTGTCGGCACGCACGCGCCGCTCGACGACGAGCTGAGGTCGTCGAGGACGCTCCGCCGTTCTCCACCGCGGGCCGGTCGCGTACGCTCGGAGGCGTGTTCGACGTCTTCGGTTCGTTCCAGGACCTCGTCTTCTGGGTGCTCGCGATCGGCTCCCTCGGTCTCAAGGGCTTCGCGTTCGTCGACGCGCTGCGCGTCCAGACCGAGGCGTTCACCCTGGCCGGCAAGCAGACGAAGAACATCTGGCTGCTCATCCTGGGCATCGCCCTCGCCGTCAACATCGTCGTGCTCGACCCGATCAACTTCATCAACATCATCGGCGTGGTCGCCGCGGCGGTGTACGTGGTCGACGTCCGGCCCGCGGTGAAGCAGGTCGGGGGCGGCCGTAGGCCCGAGTCCCATGAGGGACCGTACGGGCCCTGGTGACGGCTCGCCGGTTCGACACCCGGCCCCGCTAGGCTCGGCTGCCGTGCGCCATGACCAGCACGGGCGAACCCATCGCCTCGAGCTCGACGACCAGACCCTCCGCGAGTGGTCCTGCACTGTCCTGGCCAGCGATCCGGAGGACGGGATCGTCCTGGACCGGTCCGCGTTCTACCCCGGCGGCGGCGGCCAGCCACCAGACCACGGGGTCCTGATCTGGCGCGGAGTCCAGACCCGCATCGTCGGTGTGCGGCTGGGCGACGATCTGTGGTTGCTGCCCCATCCCGACGATCCGCTTCCGCCGGTCGGCACCTCGGTGCAGGGAGCGGTCGACGACGTCCGTCGCAGCCTGCTCATGCGGACCCATTCGGGCCTGCATGTGCTGTGCGGAGTCGTCTTCCGCGACTACGGCGTGCCGGTCACCGGCGGGAACATGGAGCCCGGCGAGGCGCGGCTGGACTTCGATCTCCACGAGGTGCCGCCGGGATTCAAGGAGAGCCTGACCGAGGCACTCAACGCCGAGGTCGCGGCCGATCGTGCGGTGCAGATCTCCGTGCTCCCCCGGGAGCAGGCGTACGGCCTGGGCCCGATCATCCGCACGGCCACCGACCTGTTGCCGCCGGACCTGGAGATGGTGCGGCTCGTCGACGTGGTCGGGCTCGATCTGCAGGCGGACGGCGGAACCCATGTGGCATCCACGCGCCAGATCGGACGGATCGACGTGGTCAAGGTCGAGAACAAGGGCCGCGGCTTCCGGCGAGTCCGAATCCGGCTGCCCGACCCGGCCTGACCACCGCAGCGGCGCCGAGATCAGGACCAGTACACGATGACCTTGTCGCCGAGCCGGACCTGGTCGAACAAGGAGGCGATGGCGGACTCGTCCCGCACGTTGACGCAGCCGTGCGACGAGCCGTTGTAGCCGTTGGCGGCGAAGTCGGGTGAGTAGTGAACCGCCTGCCCGCCGCTGAAGAACATGGCGTACGGCATCGGTGTGTCATAGAGGCTGGACACGTGGTCGCGTGACTTCCAGCCGACGGTGAACGCGCCTTCGCGGGTCGGCGTCAGCTCGGAACCGAACCGGACGTCCAGCGTCATCTTCACCGAGCCGTTGACCACCCAGCGCAGCGACCGGGTCGACTTGTCGATGCACATGGCACGACCGGTGGCGCAGCGGGGGTCTAGCGCAGAGGCACCGTTGTCGCTGGACCGGTTGTGCATCTCGTCGTCGGTCGGCGTACGCGTCATCGCCAGCAGGCGGTCCCAGGTGCGCTGGTCGACCTCGCCGGTCGACGGGATGCCTCTCTTGGTCTGGAATCCCGCGACGGCCGTGGACGTCACCGAGCCGTACGTTCCGGTCACATCCTCGTCGAACCAGCCGATCTGCTTCAGCCGCGCCTGCAACTCCCGCACCTCGTCGCCGGAACTGTCCGGGCCGATGATCGTGGAGCCGGCCACCAGACGGTTGTGCATCTCATCGTCGGTGGGCTGCCTTGTCATCGAGACCAGGCGGTCCCAGGTGGCCTTGTCGACCTCACCGGTCGCCGGTAGACCGCGTTTGTCCTGGAACCCGGTCACCGCCTCGACCGTGACAGAGTCGAACTCGCCGGTGATCTCCGTGGCGTACCACTGCAGTTGCTTGAGTCTCGCCTGCAGGTCGCGGACGCCGTCACCGGTATCCCCGGCCATGTACAGGGCGGTGCGGGTCGGAGTCGGGGTAGGTGTCGGCGTGGGCGTGGTCCGCTCCGTCGTCGCGGCGGGCGACGGCTCCTCGTCGGCGACGGTCGGAACGGTGGCCGAGGCCGCGCAGCCCACGAGCAGCAGCGCCGTCAATGTCGCGACGACGCCGGTCCCGATCCTGTTGCCACTTGCCACGCGTGTCCGCCCCTTCCGGCTGGTGAGCGCCGCCGAACCGGCGGCGCTCACCCAAGACGACGCCCATCGTGCCCAACTGGTTGCGTCGCCGCAGGCAACGATCGGTCACGACTTGGTCTCGACTCGATTCAGTGCGGTAACGAAGGCCGCGTAGGAGGTGGATCCGAACAGGACGAAGGCAGCCTCGTCGACCCTGGTCGAGCAGGCTGCGACGGTCTCAACAGCGATGCGCGCCGCATCGTGCAGCGGCCAGCCGTAGATACCGGCGGAGACGGCCGGGATTGCCACCGTCCGGGCACCGAGCTCGTCGGCCACCCGCAGGGCCTCCCGGTAGCAGGACGCCAGCAGGTCCGGATCGCGCTGACCGGCGATCCAGTTCGGGCCGACGACGTGGATCACCCATCGGGCCGGCAGGTCGCCCGCCGTCGTCCAGCCGGCTTGCCCGACTGCTAGGCCATGAGGGAACCGCCGGAGACAGTCGGCCAGGATGGCAGGCCCGCCGGCGCGGTGGATCGCACCGTCGACACCGCCGCCGCCTCGCATCGCGGCATTGGCGGCGTTGACGATGGCGTCCGCGCGCTGCTCGGTGATGTCGCCCTCGACGAGACGGATGCGCACTGCGGGGCCTCCGGTCGGATAGATCACGCGGGCCGGGCGTGTCGGCGCGACATCGCCGCGAGTCGATGCACATGATGTGTCACGACGACGAGGCCCCTCCATGTATGAGATGGAGGGGCCTCGCCGATTCGACAGTGCCCGCGCCACCGATCGCTCGATGGCCGGCTCCGCCGAACCCTGTCACCATCGACGTCGACCGTTCCGAAGGTCCGGTTTCCCGGAACGTCCGGTGCTCCGAGGAAAGCCTCTGAGCTGGTCTCCGCCGCTGGCGACGTGAGAGATTTCTAGCCCTCATCACTCCGCCGCGCAAGAGGTCGGCTGCCTTTTTCTTCGGGACTCTTTCGCCGGTCGATGATGTCCACAGAACGGCCGCGGTTTCCCCCAACAGAGGCAGGTTATCCACGGCGTCGTCCACTCCTTCGTGCACAGCACGAGACGGTCCGACCACCTCCGGTCGCCGGTGCTGGCATGCTCGTGCCGGAGGGAGACTGCGAGGAGTGGTGGACCGTGACGAGCGCCTTGTCCGAGAACGCCATGGCCGTCGTCCGCGATCACCTGGCCGCCTCCGGAGCGCCATGGGAGGAGAGCAAGCCCGGGAGGTTCTCTGTCGAGCTCCCCGGTGATCGCAAGCTCCGGACTTCCTGCAGCCTGGCCGTCGGCGAGCACAGCCTCGTCGTCAATGCCTTCGTCGCGCGACACCCGGACGAGAACCGGGCTGCTGTACATCGCTGGCTACTCGAGCGGAACGCGCGGCTGTCGGGAGTCGCGTTCGCCGTCGACGGCAGCGGCGACATCTATCTCGTCGGGCGGCTGCCGCTGCACGCGGTGACGTCCGACGAGGTCGACCGGCTCCTCGGCGTGGTGCTGGAGGCCGCCGACTCGTCGTTCAACACCATCCTCGAGTTGGGCTTCGCCGCAGCGATCCGGCGGGAGTGGGAGTGGCGGCTGGCCCGGGGCGAGTCGACACGCAACCTCGAGGCGTTCGAGCATCTCCGGCCCGAGTCCACGGCGGGCGGGCCGACGGATCCGGCCCGCTAGGCTCCGCAGCATGCACTATCGGCTGGTCCTGCTGCGTCACGGCGAGAGCGACTGGAACGCCAAGAACCTGTTCACCGGATGGGTGGATGTCGATCTCAGTGAGCGCGGGCGGGCCGAGGCGCAGTCCGGCGGCGAGCTCATCGCCGGCCGTGGCCTGTTGCCGGATGTGCTCCACACCAGCGTCCTGCGCAGAGCTATCAGGACCGCCGAGATCACGATGCACGCGGCCGAGTGTTCCTGGGTGCCGGTCCGCCGATCCTGGCGGCTCAACGAGCGCCACTACGGCGCGCTGCAGGGCAAGGACAAGAAGCAGACGCTCGCCGAATTCGGTGAGGAGCAGTTCATGCTCTGGCGGAGGTCGTACGACACACCGCCCCCGCCGATCGCCGACGACGACGAGTTCTCGCAGGTCGGCGACCCCCGCTACGCCGACCTACCACCGGAGCTCATGCCGCGCACCGAATGCCTCGCCGACGTGGTACGGCGCATGCTTCCCTACTGGTACGACGCCATCGTGCCCGACCTCCGCCGCGGACTCGCCGTGGCGGTCGTCGCACACGGCAACTCGCTGCGCGCACTGGTCAAGCACCTCGATCAAATCTCCGACGACGACATACCTGGGCTGAACATCCCGACCGGGGTTCCGCTGCTCTACGAACTCGACGGGTCCATGCGACCGATGACGCCGGGGGGCGAGTACCTCGATCCCGAGGCGGCTGCCGCCGCCATCGAGGCCGTGAAGAACCAGGGCCGCTGACCTCCTGCGGTGCTCAACGCGTGGGCCCGTCGGCAGACCATTCCACCTCGCCCGTGACCATGTAACGGACGTTGGCCGCGACGTTGACGGCATGGTCGGCGAAACGCTCGTAGTACCGACCGAGGAGGGCGACGTCGACGGCCACCTCGACCCCGCGAGTCCAATCGTCGTCGAAGATGACGACGAACAGCGAACGGTGCAGGCGGTCCATCTCGTCGTCGTCGGCGGCCAGCTCCGCCGCACCCTCCAGGTCGCGGGTGGCCAGAACGGCTCCGGCCTTGGCCGCCATCGCCTCGGCGGTGCGGCCCATGTCCTTGAACGTCGTGCGGAACTCGTCCGGGACGGCGACCTCCGGGTAGCGCATCCGGGCCACCTTCGCCACGTGCACGGCGAGGTCGCCCATGCGCTCGATGTCCGAGCTGCTGCCCTGGGCCGAGAGGACGGCCCGCAGGTCGCCGGCCACGGGCGCCTGGGTGGCGACGAGCTCGAGGATCAGCTCTTCGATCTCGAGCTGGTCGCGGTTGAGGCCGACGTCGGCAGCCACCGTCGCGTCGGCGAGCTGGATGTCGGCCTCGAGCAGTGCGGCCGTGGCGGCGCGGATCTGCTCGCCGGCCTTGCGGGTCATCCCGATCAGCCGGCTCGTGACATCCTCGAGCTTCTCCTGGTAGGCCTGACGCATCCGGAAGTCGCCTCACAGCAAGCGTAATGGTCGGTTCGGTTTCCACAGGCTAGGTGGAGTTAGGTGGCTGGTCCGAGCCGTGAGGTGAACCGGCCGGTAAGAATCGGTGAACAAGGGACCGACGTCTGCTTCCCGGCAGCCGGAGGAGTCGGTCCGCGGGCACCGGACACCTAGCATGATTGGGTGTGGACACCGTCACGACCGCGGCGCTGACCGCCTGCGTGGGCGCAGTCGTCGGCCTGGCCGCCGGCCTGGCGTTCCGGGCCAGCGAACGGGAGCAGCAACGGCCGCCGCCGGCGCCGCCGGCCAGCGTGGTGCCCGACGGTGTCGACGAGGTGCTGTCGGTGCTCCGCGGCGGCGCCGTCCTGCTCGACGGCGATCTGAACGTGGTCAAGGCCAGCCCGTCGGCGCACTCCTTCGGGTTGGTGCGACAGGACCGGATCGCCGTGCCCGAACTGCTCGACGTCATGGCGTCGGTGCTTCGCGACGGGCAGATCCGCGAAGCCCAGCTCGACATCCCCCGCTCGCGGGACCCTAGCCAAACCCTGCATGTCGTCGCGCGCGTGGCCCCGCTCACGCACGGGCTCGTGCTGGTCCTCGTGGAGGACCGCACGCATGCATTTCGTATCGACCAGGTTCGCAGGGACTTCGTAGCCAACGTCTCCCACGAGCTCAAGACACCGGTGGGTGCTCTGAGCCTGCTCGCCGAAGCGGTGCAGGACGCGAGCGACGATCCCGAGGCCGTGCGGCGCTTCGCCGCCCGGATGCAGCAGGAGGGCAGCCGGCTGACCCGGCTGGTGCAGGAAATCATCGACCTCTCGCGGCTCCAGTACGACGACCCGGTCGACTCGCCCGACCTGGTGGAGATCGACGAAGTCGTCGCTGCCGCGGTCGACCGGAGCAGGGTGGACGCCGAGAACCGGCACATCAAGATCGTCTCGGGCGGCGACACCGGGCTCGAGGTGCTCGGCAACCAGTCCCACCTGGTCGTCGCACTGGGCAACCTGGTCGAGAACGCCGTGGTGTACAGCGAACCGCAATCGCGGGTGGCCGTCGGCGTCCGGCGGCGCGGTGACCTCGTCGAGATCAGCGTGACCGACCAGGGAGTAGGGATACCCGAGGCCGAACTCGTCCGGATCTTCGAGCGCTTCTACCGGGTCGATCCGGCCCGGTCCCGTACCACCGGTGGTACCGGGCTGGGGCTGTCCATCGTCAAGCACGTCGCCGCCAGCCACGGCGGAGACGTGTCGGTGTGGAGCATGCGAGGCTCGGGGTCGACGTTCACCCTGCGCCTGCCGCTCCACCACCCCCGGCCCCGGAATCCGTCCGGGCCGGAAGCCGCGATACCGGAGGCCACATCGTGACCCGTCTGCTCGTCGTGGAGGACGAGGAATCGTTCAGCGACGCCCTGTCCTACATGCTGCGCAAGGAGGGATTCGAAGTCGCCGTCGCACCGACCGGCACCGATGCCCTGGACGAGTTCGACCGGAGCGGGGCGGACCTGGTGCTGCTCGACCTCATGCTGCCGGGTTTGCCCGGGACGGAGGTCTGCCGGCAACTGCGGACCCGGTCGAGCGTGCCGGTGATCATGCTCACCGCGAAGGACTCGGAGATCGACAAGGTGGTCGGCCTCGAACTGGGTGCGGACGACTACGTGACCAAGCCGTTCTCCTCCCGCGAGTTGCTGGCGCGCATCAAGGCCGTGCTGCGGCGAGGTACCGAAACCGCCGAGGTCGCACCGGCCGTGCTCGAGACCGGTCCGGTACGCATGGACGTCGAGCGGCACGTCGTGACCGTCGGCGGGCAGTCGGTGCGCCTGCCGCTGAAGGAGTTCGAGCTGCTCGAGCTGCTGCTCCGCAACGCCGGCAGAGTCCTCACCCGGGGTCAGCTCATCGACCGGATCTGGGGCGCCGACTACGTCGGCGACACCAAGACCCTCGACGTCCACATCAAGCGCCTGCGGGCGAAGATCGAACCCGATCCCGCCCGACCGATCCACCTGCTGACGGTGCGGGGACTGGGATACAAGTTCGAGGCCTGATGCGCCCTATGGCGTCGGGGAGGCTTCCCGCGGTGCGATGAGCGCATCCTCGTAATCACCCTCGGCGGCTTGGACGAGTGCGTCGACGGCGGTGCGCGGCGCGCGTTCGAAGCGGAACTCGACCTCGACGAAGGCGCCGGGAACGGTGTCGGCGCCATCGAGATCGACTCGCGTCTCTCCCGGTCCCAGGGTCGCGTAGCCATCTGCCGGGATCTCCAGGTCGCCATCGGTCGGCGTTGCAGTGACGTCACCGACTCGTACATCGAGCAGCTGGTCCTCCTCGCCACGGTTCGCAAACGTGGCGAGGACGGTCGACTCCTCGCCGGACTCGTCGGCGACGACGACCACGTTGCG
>DATFBR010000260.1:0-21147 GCA_035253685.1 Jiangellaceae bacterium | reverse complement strand
CTCGACGCGTTCTACGCGTCGGTCGAGCAGCGTGACGATCCTCGACTGCGCGGCCGCCCCGTCATCGTCGGAGCCGGCGTCGTGCTCGCGGCCAGCTACGAGGCCAAGGCGCTCGGCGTCCGTACCGCGATGGGCGGTGCCCAGGCGCGCCGACTGTGCCCGCACGCGGCCGTCGTCCCGCCCCGGATGTCGGCATACGCCGAGGCGAGCAAGGCGGTCTTCGAGGTGTTCGAACAGACGACACCGCAGGTCGAAGGATTGTCGATCGACGAGGCGTTCCTCGACGTCGGCGGTCTGAGGCGGATCTCCGGACCACCTGTCGACATAGCCGTTCGGTTGCGGCGCGAGGTGCTCGAGCGGGTCGGCCTGCCCATCACGGTCGGGGTGGCCCGGACCAAGTTCCTCGCGAAGGTGGCGAGCGGAGTCGCCAAGCCCGACGGCCTGCTGGTCGTACCGCCCGACCGGGAGCTCGACTTCCTGCACCCGCTTCCGGTGGAGCGGCTGTGGGGGGTCGGCCACGTCACCGCCGGAAAGCTGCGAGGTCAGGGAGTCCTGACGGTCGGGCAGGTTGCCGAGTTGCCCGAGGCGGCACTGGTCTCGATGCTCGGGCCGGCAGCAGGACACCATCTGCACGCCCTCGCGCACAACCGTGATCCACGGCCGGTTCAGGTCGGCCGTCGTCGGCGGTCGATCGGCTCACAGCGCGCGCTCGGTCGCATGCCGAAGTCACCCGAGGCCTTCGATGCCGTGGTCGTGGCACTCGTCGATCGCCTCGGCCGGCGGCTGCGGGCGGCCAGGCGGGTCTGCAGCACCGTGGTACTCCGCCTGCGCTTCGACGACTTCACGCGCGCGACCCGGTCGCACACCTTGCCCGAGGCCACCGCTCAGACGCAGGTGATCCTCGGTACCGCTCGGGCGCTGATGGCGACGGCCATGCCGATCATCCGACGTCAGGGGCTCACGCTGATCGGCGTGTCACTCAGCAATCTCGACGACGACGACGCGATCCAGCTCGCGCTGCCGTTCGATCGCCACGACGCAGCAGTGCTCGACGCCGCCCTGGACGTGCTGCGTGACCGGTTCGGGTCGAAGGCCATCACCCGCGCCGTACTCCTCGGCCGTGACCCCGGTCCGTCGGTCCCGCTGCTCCCCGACTGACGCCGTCGGCCTACTTGCGCACAGGCCGCGGTGGCCGTCGCCGGCACGTCGTCCCGGAGGGGCCGATCTCGGGGCTCCTGGAGCATGCGCACCAGGTCACCGGGAGTACGGCCGAGCAGCCGGGAGGCGGTTCGCGTCAGGTGGGCCTGGTCGGCGAACCCCGCGTCGGCCGCCGCCAGGGCGATGGGCTTGTCCGCCAGACCGAGCATGGCCGTGCGGAGGCGCCGCCACATACGAAGACGCACCGGCGAGGTACCGGTGAGGTCATGGACCAGCGCCCGGAGGCGGGACGCCGACAGCCCGACGCCCGCGGCGGCGCTGGCAACGCCATCGGTCACGTGGAGGCCTTTTACAGCCACGGAAACGCGGGGGTCGATCACGACCGGAGGCGGCAGCAGGTGCCGGTGTCGAAGGTAGGTCACGGTCTCACGTGCTCTCTCGCCCAGGTCGGCGGTGTCGACCATCGACCACCGACCAGCCAGGTACTCGACCGTGCCGGAATCGAGTGGGACGGCTCTGCCGAGTCCCGGCCCGAGGCCCTGGTACCACGGATCGATGAACACCGTGAGCTGGCCCGTAGGGCAGCTGGCGTGGTAGGACAGCTGCGGCGGGAAGATCACTCCCGGCCCGCACCCGCTGGCAGACCGGCCGGTGCCCCACTCGATGTGGCCGGCAGGCGACAGGAGAATGGTCCACTCCGGAACTGCATGTCCCGGACCCGCCGAACCGGCCGGGTCGTGGAGGACCATCGTGTGCGGACCCGCCACCAGCGTGGGGCCCGCCGGCCAGTCCCCCCGGCGACCTTCATCGATCATGTCTTGACGCTAGGAACGCCCGCGAGGCTGCGGTAGACACCGGATCGGGGGTCTTCACCGCATCCCCAGCTCTGGGGATGCGAGTCTGGTCGGCAAAGGTGCCACAGGCGTTGCGTTCAAGACGCTCAGCGCTCCGAGGCTACGGTCGAGGTCATGGACGCCGTCATCGCTGTCGAGAACAGCCAGACACTCGGCGGCGACACAACGACGGGGCGAGTGACAACACCCTGGCTCACCCGACTCCGATGAGGCCTCCACGTGTGGCCGTGGGTATCCGCGACCTCAGCGGACGCGACGAGACCGGCCAGGCCGCCCTGGTGACGCTGGGCCTCGACCGCCACGATCCCGACGACACGAACCCGGTGATCCTCGACCACCGGGACATCGACCTGTGCGCCGTCGACCTGCCTCCGCGGGTCTACCACGCCGCCAAGGGGTTATCACCTCACGCGGCGCAGGCGCTCCTCGACCACGTGGCGGCTACGGCAGCTCGGACCGCCGGCGACGAGTTGGACGAGTTGCTCACCGACATGCGCTCGGCCGGGCACACGATCGACGCCGTCTCCGTGGCCGTGGACGAATCCGGGCCTGACATCGTCCACACGCCTCTTGCCGACCTGCTGGACTCCCACACCCGCATCCACGCCGCGGAGAACGCCCTCTACCGCGAGGCACTGGCTTCCGCGGCCGCCGATCGTGACGCCGTCATCTTCCGGTACCCGAGCCGGTCCCTCGCCGAGGCGGCGCGAACCACTCTGCGCCTTTCCTCGGACCAGATCGCGCGACGGCTGGACGCGTGGGGACGGCTCGTCGGCAGACCGTGGCGGCGACACCACAAGGACGCGGCCCTCGCCGCTTGGCTCGCCCTCACGGCGGCTGGGATACGGCCTCGACACCAGGCGAGCGACGGTCAGGTCGAAAGGCGCGCGGAAGCGGATTCCGACTCCGGGAACCGCGGACGGTAGTCGCGCCGCAGCCGACCGAGCTTTCGGTAGGCCATCATGGCCAGCAGGACGGCAGCCGCGAACACGGCGACGAGCCCGACCGCGACCTGAGCCTCGGCCGCCGCGCCCAGAGCCTGGCCGACGATGCCCACGAAGATTCCGGCGACCACCGCGTCGATGATGCCGACGATCACCGGAGATCCGCAGAGCAGGTGGCTCACGCCGACATCGGTACGGAAGCTGTAGGTCCGCAGCACGCCGAGCTCGTCGTCGTGCCGGCTGGTGACGAAGTACGGATCGAGCTCCGGCACGAGCTCGAGATAGGCGTGGCGGAGCCGGTTCATCCCCACGACCAGCCACGCGTCCTCGATGTCGGCCTCGAGCAGGCGGATGAACGTCGCGAGTCCGACGAGCAGGACGATCGGCAGCACCAGGAGCGCGAAGGCGCGGAAGCCCGTTCCGAAACCCGTTGCCTGCGCCACCAGGGACAGCGCGATGACTGTCGCTGACAGGACCGTGAGGAAGGTGCCGGTCCGGCTGAAGATCTCGTTCCAGGTCATGCCCCGCGTCGCCAACAGGCTCCAGTGTTCTGTCGCCAGTATCTGTGCGCGCAGCGAAGCGGGGCTCTCGGTGTGATCGAACGGTGGGCGCTTGGTCATCCGACCACGCTAGGTCGCCTCGCTTGGTCTGGTAAGGCACCCGGTCGGGTGATCGTCAGATCGTCCCCAGCTCTGGGGACCGGGAATGGTGCAAGGCACGCGTTCTGTTCAAGACGGCGTCAGGGACCGGTGGGCATCGTGACGGTATCCGGTCCACTCGGAACGAACGGTGCGCACGATGAGTTTCTCGACTACGTCCGTTGCCCGGGCCTGTAGCCGCCATCCGGGGCGCACTCTGGCTGCGTGGGGCTTGGTGCTGGCTGGTTCGATCACGGCAATCGCGTTCGTTCTGACCGGGTTCAGCTCCGAGGCGGCGGTGACGAATGACCCGGAGTCCCAGCTGGCCGACGAGCGGGTGTTGGCGGGCTTCCCGCCCGATCCCGAGCGTGAGGTCTCCGATCTGATCGTGGTGCGCTCGTCGGAGGGTCTGACGGTCGACGACGATCGGTTCCGGACCTTCGTCGACGGGCTGGTGCGCGACACCCGGCAGACCGGAGTGGTGAGCAACGCACTGGCCTACGTCGATGTGGAGGATCCCTCGCTGGTGTCGGCGGATCGCGAGGCGACGCTGATCCCGGTCAACATCGGCGATGTCGACGACGCGGGCGAGGTCATCGACGTTGTGGAGCGGGCGGATGCCGATGCGGATTTCGCGGTGGCGATCACCGGTGACTCGACGCTGGACTTCGACTTCAACGAGCTGTCGGCGCGCGATCTGGAGGAAGGCGAGCTGAAGTTCGGGCTGCCGGCGGCGCTGCTGATCCTGCTGCTGGTGTTCGGCACCGTGGTTGCGGGCCTGGTTCCGCTGCTGATGGCAATGGTGGCCATCGCCACCGCGCTCGGGCTGGTGGCGCTGCTCACCCAGCTGTTCGAGCTGTCGATCTTCACCACCAACATGCTCACCGGGATGGGGCTGGCGCTGGGGATCGACTACGCGCTGTTCGTCATCTCCCGCTACCGGGAGGAGCGTGGCCGCGGATGGTCACCTGACGACGCGATCGTGACCACCGGCGGCACCGCCAGCCGCGCGGTGCTGTTCAGCGGGTCGGCATTCGTGATCGCCATGTTCGGCCTGCTGATCGTGCCTTCGACGATCTTCCGCAGCCTGGCCGCGGGAGCGATCCTGGTCGGCATCACCTCGCTCGCTGTGGCGCTCACGCTGCTGCCGGCCTTGCTCGGGCTGCTGAAAGACCGCGTGGACGCCGGCCGCCTGCCAATCGTCGGGCGGCAGTCGATGGAGCGGGCGAACCCGGAAGGCCGGATCTGGGGCGCGATCATCGATCGCGTGCTGCGGCGGCCCGCGGTCAGTCTCGCCATCAGCACCGCCGCACTCGTGGCCATCGCGCTGCCCGCGTTCGGACTCAGCATCGGCACCGCCGGAGTCACCACGCTCCCCGACGACTTGGCCGCGAAGCAGGGGTACGTCGCCCTGCAACGCGACTTCGCGGACCAGACGGTGAACCCGGTCCACGTGGTCGTGGCGAACAACTCCGGCGCGGTCTCCACGGCGCTGGAGCAACTCGGCGACGAACTCGGCGCCGATGCCCGCTTCGGGCCTGGGGAGATCCGAGACGGCAGCGGCGGGGTGGCCGACCTGGTCGTCCCGGTCCGCGGCGACCCCACCGGCGAGCAGGCCATCGCCGCCGTCCGCGACCTGCGCGAACAGATCCTCCCTGCGGCATTCGAGGGCACCGACGCGGATCCGCTCGTGGGCGGGACCACCTCGGAAACCATCGACTACCTCGACAACGTGACCAACCCTGCGCCGGCAGTGTTCGCGTTCGTCCTCGGCCTTTCACTAGTGCTGCTGACGATCGCCTTCCGCTCGATCGTGATCGCCATCACCGCGATCCTGCTCAACCTGCTCTCGGTCGGCGCCGCCTACGGGCTGCTCGTTCTGGTCTTCCAGAACGGCATCGGCGCGGACCTACTCGGCTTCCAGACCGTGGACACCATCGAGGCCTGGGTCCCGCTGTTCCTGTTCTCCGTCCTGTTCGGACTGTCCATGGATTACCAGGTCTTCCTGCTCAGCCGCATCCGCGAACGCTACGACCAGGGTGCCGACACCGCCGCCGCCGTCCGGTGGGGGGTCGCCTCCACCGCCCGGATCATCACCGGGGCAGCACTGATCATCGTCGCCGTCTTCTCCGGATTCGCCCGCGGCGACCTGGTGATGTTCCAGCAGATGGGCTTCGGCGTGGCCGTCGCACTGCTGATCGACGCCACCATCATCCGCTCCGTCCTACTCCCGAGCGCCATGGTGCTGCTCGGCGAGCGCAACTGGTACCTTCCCCGCTGGCTGCAGTGGATACCCCACCTCGAGATCGAGGGCCACGTGGAGGCGAAACCTCAGCCCAGTCTCGTGTAGGCGTGCGGCCTGGAATCGCGTCAGGTCACCTGCCGCACCCGTCGGCGATAAGCGGCCGGCGTCACCGAGGTCTCCCGGCGAAAGTGCTGACGCAGGTTGACGGCGGTCCCCAGCCCGACCCGGCTCGCGATCACCTCGACCGGCAGGTAGGTCGCCTCCAGCAGGTCCTGTGCCCGGAGGATGCGCTGGTGGGTGAGCCACCTCAACGGGGTCGTGCCGGTCGCATGGCCGAAGCGTCGGGCGAACGTGCGCGGGCTCATCGCCGCGAGCTTGGCGAGTTGGCGGACCGTGATGGGCTCGTCGAGATGCTCGAACATCCAGTCCATCACCGAACCGAGCGAGTCGCTGTACGACGGCACCGGCACAGGCGCAAAGGCGAACTGCGACTGCCCGCCCTCGCGGTGCGCCGCCGTCACCATGCGCCGCGCCACCTGGTTGGCAATCTCCGGCCCGTAATCCAGCCGAACGACGTGCAGCGCGAGGTCGATCCCGCTCGCAGTGCCGGCCGAGGTCAGTACTTGGCCATCGTCGACGTAGAGGACATCCGGTTCGACGTGCACCTTTGGGTACCGGCGGGCCAGGTCGTCGGTGTCCATCCAGTGGGTGGTCGCCCTCCGACCGTCCAGGATCCCTGCTGCCGCCAGCGCGAAGGCGCCACCGCAGAACGACACCATCCGGGCTCCGCGCTCGTATGCCGAGCGCAACGCCTCGACCATCGCCCGGGGCGGCTCGTGCGGGCACGCGGGCACGATGACCGTGTCGGCGTCGCCGAGTGCATCTAGGCCGAACGGCGGCTCGAGCGTCCAGCCACCGTTGACCACCAGTGGCCGGACCACTCCGGCCAACCGGTGGTCGTACCACTCGACGCCGAGTTCTGGCCGCTTCAGCCCGAACACCTCGCACGCGACGGCGAGGTCGAATGGGTTGACCCCAGGGGAGAGCACGGTTACCACGCGGTGCACGATCGCCGCACCTCCCTCCGCTCCATCGTGCCTAGCACCATCGTGGACCTCGGGGACGACAAAGACACTCGGCAGGATCGTTTCGTTTCGTGACACTCAGCGGTCTCGCCGTCAGCGCCGCGAGCAGCGACGCTCGTGTCGAACGAGGGAGAGCCATGAGTGCCAGCGTCACGGATCCGCCGACCGTGGGTGCGCCGGCGATGCATGCCGAGCGGCGGCCGGTGGACCAAGCGCCCACCGGTGTCGAGTTGCTGACGTTTGCCCAGACCCTGTGTGCCGCCTCGAACCACGCGGAGCTGCAGAAACGGTTCAGCTCAGGGTTCGGCCGGTTGTTCGATCTGCCGATGTGGGGCTTGTACACGGTCGACGGGTGGACCGGGCGGCCGGTATGTGTGGCATCGATGGGTGTCAGCGACCGTTTCCTGGCCCGCTACGAGCGCGGCGGGCGGGAGTTGAACTGGCTGCAGGAGCACCTGGATGCCTCCGGGCGGGCGGTGTACAACCTGGCGTTGATGTCGATGGAGGAGTGGCTGGCTGATCCGCTGTACACGAAGCTGAAGTTTTTGCACGACATCCGGCACGAGGTGCAGGCTCCGGTGGTCAACCGCGATGGGGTCATCGGCACGTTGCACGCGGGCACCAGCGACCCCCGCCGAGGGTTCACCCCCTACGAGTTGCGGTTGACCGAGGCGATGGCCCGGGTGACTGGGACGGTGATCGAGGGGATCGACGCGCGGGCCGGGCTGGAGCGGGAGCGTGACCAGGCGGTGGTCGCCCTGGACGGCACCGGGACCGCGGTGGTGATCACCGATCCGGCCGGATCCGAGCCGCGGTTGAACGAGGCCGCCCGATGCCTGCTGGCCGAGGTCGTCGACGCTGAACGCGAACTGAACCAGGTGATCACCGGTCCCGCCAGCAGCCGGGGATTCTCCCGCCACGTCGAGGTGGAGTTGGTCGACGGCGGCGGCGGGCTGCTGCACGGACACTCCACTCATACCCGCGGCGAGGTCGGCGGGCTGATCACGGTGCTGGAGCTTCAGCGCGATCAGGCCGAGATCTCGGCGGAGACGCTGACGGCTCTGACCCCGCGCGAGCGGGAGGTGGCGCTACTGGTCGTCGACGGCCACTCCGACCGCGAGATCGCCCACCGGCTGCACCTTTCCCACCACACCGTCAGCCAGTACGTCAAACGCATCTACCGCAAACTCGACGTGGCCTCACGGGTGGCTCTGACTCGCCTGTTGCTGGACCTTCGGGACTCGGGCCGTCGGGGCTGAGCGATTCGTTCAAGACCGTCCACGTGCCGGGCACGCACGATCGGCCCACCGGGCCGTTGTGCTCGATTCCATGACGACCTGTCGGAGGCAGTTGCTGTGTCTGATGACGATGAAATCCGTCGCACCGATGAACCCCCCAGGCCGGATCCGGCTCTGCGCCGCCTCGACTTCCTCGTGGGAACCTGGCGGATCGAGGGAGAGACCGTGCCCGAGTTCAGTGGACCGCAGCTGAAATCGATGAGCACGGAGACGTTCGAGTGGCTGGACGGAGGGTTCTTCCTCCAGCACCGGTGGGATGCCGTGTTCGGTGAGCCGGCCGAGGATCCAGGTCGCGAACTCCCCGGTGGTGCGGTCCAGAGGGGGGTCATGTTCTACGGGTTCGACGCCTCGACCAGCCGGTACCGCACCCATTTCTTCGACGGCAACGGGCCTTTCCACGAGGGGAGCATGTACGAGGGCGAGGTCGTGGACGACGGCAAGCTGCGGTTCACCGGCCCGGCCAGGTTCACCCTCGTCGAGAACCCGGACGGTACCGTCACCAACGACTGGGAGCTTCGCGACGACAACGGAGACTGGCAGCCGTGGCGGCGCACGACGATGACCCGGATCGCCTGACCGCCGGTTGGGCGGTACAGCAGATCAGTCGTGCGGACTGACGCCTGGCGTTGTACTCACGACCATGCTGCCCCACGCCGCGTCCCATCGCTTCGGGGCGCTCAGCTCGGCGAGGAGGACATGAATGCGAGGACCATTGTCTGCCACCCGCTTCGACGGCAGGTTGCTCCGACCGGGAGACGACGACTACGACGACGCCCGAACGGTATGGAACTCGATGGTCGACCGACGGCCGGCCGTCATCGCCCAGTGCCGGAGCACCGCCGATGTCGCTTCGGCAGTGCTCTTCGGCCGTGAACGAGGCTTCGAGATCGGAGTGCGCTGTGGCGGGCACAGTGTCCTGGGTGTCTGCGTCCCCGACGGCGGTTTGATGATCGACCTGACTCCGATGGACGGCGTCCGTGTCGACCCCGACACACGTCGAGCCTGGGTTCAGGGCGGGGCACAGCTGGGCGAGCTGGATCGGGCCACCCAGCGGTACGGTCTGGCGACGACGGCCGGGAACGTCTCGTACACCGGCGTGGGTGGCCTCACGCTCGGCGGCGGGATGGGGTGGCTGGCCAGGCAGTTCGGACTCGCCTGCGACAACGTCGAGGCATTCGAGGTCGTCACCGCCGACGGCTCGACGGTGCGTGCCAGCGCTTCGGAGCACAGCGGCCTGTTCTGGGGCCTGCGCGGTGGCGGAGGCAACTTCGGTGTCGTGACCGAGTTCGAGTTCCGGCTCCACCGGATCGGGACGGCCGCGCTGGTCGCCGACTACTTCTACAGCCCCGCCGACGCCCCCGCTGCCCTGCGCCGTTGGCGCGATCTCATTGGCGACACACCGAACCGAGCGACGCTCACGGCGTGGGTCGGTTCGAGCGGGGAGTGGCCGTTCCTGCCCCGCGAGCTGCACAACCGGCCGCTTGCCGGCGCAGGGTTCGTCTGGGTGGGCGATCCGGACGGGGGCCGACGCCTCGTCCCGAACTTCTCCGCTCTCGGACGGCCGGTAGCGCAGCGGGTAGAGGAGATGACATACCTGGAACTCCAGAGCATCGACGACGACGGGCATCGGCATGGACTGCGGCGGAGGTACTGGAAGGGCCACTACCTACCGCACCTGCCGGATGCCGCCATCGACGCGTTCCTCTCCCAAGGCGTGTCCGATCCGGACGGCGTAGGCGACCGTGCCATGCTGCCGGCGGCCTCTCTGCAGTCCTACGGCGGAGCCATCGCCTCGATCGCCGACGACGAGTCCGCGTTCAGTCATCGCGACACGATGGTGGAGTTCGTCGCCGCCGCCGCCTGGACCGATCCGGCCGAGGACGAACCACGGATGGCCGCAGCCCGACGTTTCGGCGCCGCGCTCGAGCCATTCGCCAGCGGCGTCTACGTGAACGTCCTCGGCGACGAAGGCTACGAAGGTGTGCGGCGGGCCTACCGGCCCGACAAGCTGGCACGGCTGGCGGCACTGAAGCACCGATACGACCCGGACAACATCTTCCACCTCAACCACAACATCCCACCGGTCGCCAACACCACGTCCTGACGTGCGCTCATGGTCTTCGTCGGACGGGCGTGCACCGGCTGATCGTCACCTCGCTGCTGCTTCCGCAGCCGCTGTCACCGTCGACCGCCTGCTTTCATCGTCGGGCTCCTCGACACCGGATACCGAGGCGGGCAGCCAGCGCGGGCCGACTGTCACAACTCCTCCACTGGCAGTCAACGGACTTCCGGCCGGTGGACGTCAGGGCTTGCGCGCGACGCTGGCCCAGCCGTAGACGCTGTTGACGTCGACCGGTGGCTCGTCCGGCCGCCAACCGAGGATCGGCACCACGCCCGGCTCGACGAGGTCCAGCCCGGCGGAGAACCGCTCGGTATCCGCGCGGCTGCGCGGCACGTACGGGATGCCCGACTGCTCGGCCGCGGCGGCAAGGCCGGCCATCGCGATCGGGTCGAAATCGGCCGAGGGATGAGTCAGCGTCAGGTAGCTGCCGGCGGGCAGTGCGTCCATCAGTGTGGAGACGATGCCGTACGGATCGTCCGCGTCATGGAGGTGCAT
Organism: Jiangellaceae bacterium; assembly: GCA_035253685.1. Taxonomy (GTDB): domain Bacteria; phylum Actinomycetota; class Actinomycetes; order Jiangellales; family Jiangellaceae; genus DASRTE01. The sequence goes on along the minus strand of DATFBR010000260.1, from coordinate 10,308 downwards.
GAGGATCCCGACCAGCATCAGCGCCACCGGCTCGGTGAGATCCAGGGTCTCCGACAGAGCCGGATCTGCCAGGATGGACTCCGGTTCCCGAAGATCGGCCTGGATGAAGGCCGTCTTGCCCGTAGAGCTGCCGGTCATCAGTGCTCGCGCGTGCGAAAGGACGATCGGGTCGTTGTCGACGTACAGCACCCGGGCCTCGGGGGCGATCTCCTGGGCGACCTCGTGCACGTTGTTGGCCGTCGGGATACCGGTGCCGATGTCCAGGAACTGCCGGATATCCGCCTCAGCCACCAGGTACCGGACGGCGCGGGCCAGGAAGGCGCGCTGGGCACGCACCATGAGCGGGAGGGCCGGGACGTTCTCGATCAGAGCAGCGCCGACGGCGCGATCGGCACCGAAATTGTCCTTACCGCCGAGCAAAAAGTCGTAGACCCTCGCCGACTGCGGCACGTTCGGATCGATCTCGGGCCGTGCGGCCTGCGGACCGACGCCCTGAGAGCCACGATCGCGCTGCATCCAACTCCTCCTCCGGACGGGGTCGACGTCCCTGGCCCGATGAACTATGGCACAGCAACCGATCGACCCAGCGGTCGCCATCACCGGGGCGCTACCGTGCCGCAGATGAGCTCCGATCGCGCTGGTGACGAGGTCTCCGCGCATCTGCGTCGGCTGCGCCTGCGGGCAGTGCGTGACCGGTTGCGGGAAAGCCTGCTCTTCCTGCCGGGACTGATGCTGATCGGCTCGGTGGTCGTGGCGTTGGCGCTCGCCCAGATCGACGAGGCGCACGAGGCACGACCGTGGCCGTGGACGTTCACGTTCGCGCCTGAGGCCGCCAGCACTCTGCTCGGCACCATCGCCGGTGCGATGATCACCACGGCCGGCGTCGTCTTCTCTTTGCTGGTTGTCTCCCTGCAACTGGCCAGCGGGCAGTTCTCGCCGCGGGTGCTGCGCGGTTTCTGGCGGGACCGGTTCGGTCAGGTGCTGGTCGGGCTGCTGCTGTCGACCTTCGCGTTCTGCGTGCTCGCCCTGGCCAGGCTCGATCCGAGCGCGGAGCGGGCACCTCCTCTCACGGTCACGTTCGCGTTGTTCCTCGCACTGGCCTCGGTCGTGTCCATCGTGGTCTATCTCGACCGGATCAGCCGCCAGCAGTACGTCGGCCGGATCATGGCTCGCGTTGTCGGCGAGACCCTCGATCTCGTGCGGGAGCTGCCGTACGGGCAGCACATCGGAATGCGCGAAGGTGAGGACGTCCCGAGTCCGGACGTGGCCGGGCTGGGCGAGCCATTGATCGTCCGCTCCCCCGATGACGGCTGGGTGCAGCAGGTGAGCCAGCGCGCGGTGCTCGCCGCGGCCCCCACGGGCAGTGTGGTGAGGCTCGAGACCCGGGTCGGCGGCTACCTCGTGCACGACGCACCGCTCGCCTCCATCTGGCCGCCGCCGGCAGACCCGGCGCGAGCGGCCGCGTTGGTCCGCGCAGCGGTGATCCTCGGCAACGCCCGCACCATGCAGCAGGACATCGACTTCGGCCTGCGTCAGCTCAACGATATTGCCCTGCGTGCACTGTCACCAGCAGTCAACGATGCGACGACGGCCATCGAGGTGGTACTTCGGATCGGGTCGATCATGCGTCCACTGGTGCTGGCGGACCTTCCCGGGCAGTCGGTGCGAGATCCGCTTGGTCGCATCTTGCTCACGCCGTTCGACCTCGACCACGGTGAGTACATCGCGCACGCATTCGACCAGCTCAGGCTCTATGCGGCGCCGCATCCCCAGGTGCTGATGGCGATCGCACGCACACTACGGATGCTGCGCGGCGCGTGTCTGCTCACCGGTGACCGGAAGGATGTCATCGCCGCCCTCGACCGGCAGCTTGCACTCACCGTGGCCGGGTGCAGCGTCGATATGCTCCCCGAGGACCGCGCCCGGGTCGAAGCCGCCGCCGGTCTGTGACTTCGAACCGGAGCAACCTCGTCTGGTCGGGTTCGCGGCCACAGCGCGACGACGCGTCACCGAATCGCCCCGAGCCAGCGCTCGTACGCCGACGCGAGCGCCTCGTCGGGGGCGGGGACCAGATCGGTGACGGTCGCCGGAACGGTCAACTGGCCGCCGACGGCCCGCGCCGCCAGAACCGCCGCCCCCATGGCAGAGGCGCTGCGGAGCTGCACATGACGCATCGGCAGCCCGACCACGTCCGCGATCAGCTGTCGCAACCACGGCTCGCGGGAACCTCCGCCGCACAACACCATCGGCGACCCCGGCTGCGCCCCGAGCACGTCGATGCCGCGTCTGATCGTGAACGCCAGGCCCTCGAATGCCGCCCGCGCCAGCTCGGCCCGGCCCACGGTCGGCGTGAGGCCCCGCCACGATGCCGTGGACGAGGTGGACGCCACACCACCCCGTTCTCCGGTCAGGAACGGCACGAACACCGCACCGGACGAACCGGGCGGCGCGGACGTGGCCAGGGCGACCAACTCGTCCCACCCGGCTGCCAACTGCGCCTGCACCCAGGACAGCGCGAAGCCGCCGTTCTGGATCGCGAGCATCTCGTACCAGCCGCCTTCGGTGTCGGCGTAGAGATGGGTCACCGGCGAAGCGCTGGCCAGGGCAGTCACCGCGGGGCGCAGCACCTGGATGCCGGTCCCGACGTTGACGACCAGGATGTCGGCCGCCTCGGGCCCAGCCACACCGGCCGCCGCAACCCTCACTGCCGCCAACGCGCAGGCGGTGTCTGCGCCGCCGGCCACGACAGGGACTGCCTCCTCACCCGACCGCCCGGGCACGGTGATCGGCGTGGTCCCGACCACACCGTCCGAGGACACGACCCGCGGAAGCTGCTCGACGCTGACCCCGGCCAACTGGAGTGCCTCCTTCGACCAGGTATCGGCGACCACGTCCCAGAGCAGCGTCGCCGAGGCATCGCTGCGCTCAGTCGTCCGGTCGGAGGTCAAAACCGCTCGAAGCCAGTCCTTCGGTGACATGACGACCTCGGTTGCGGCCAAAGACCTGGGCTCGTGTTCACCCAGCCACGACAGGATCGGCCCCGCCATGCCGGCGACCAGGGGGTTCCCCAGCCGCTCGCGGGCGGCCGCCGGCAGCGCACGCCACGCGCTCAACGACGGCACCGCCCGTTGGTCGGGCCACAGCACCGCCGGCCGGACCGGCTTGCCGTCGTCCCCGACCAGCACGACGCCGTGCATCTGTCCGGTGACGCCGATCGAGGCGACACGCGACGGCTCTCCGCCCTCCGGCAGGGAGCCGAAGAGCACGCTCGTCGCCTCATCCAGCGCGCCGGCCCACTCGGCGGGATCGGTTTCGGCATGGCCAGGCCGCGGTGTGTGCACGCCGTAGGACGCCTCTGCTTCGCCGATCACCGTGCCCTCGGAGCCGACCAGAGTGAGCTTGAGCCCACTCGTGCCGAGATCGATCCCGAGGTACGCCGACCGGCTGGCCGACGCGATCACGGCCGGTGGCTGCCTTGGAGACCCCGTTGGAGCGCTCGGTCGCATTCTTTGACGAGCACCTCGGTGACCGGCCGTCATGGCTCCCGCTGAAGGACCGCCGGGCGGGTCATGCCGCCGAGATCGCCGGTGCGAGCGGGCGGCAGTCCGATCCGCAGGCCGATGGCCAGCGACGCCGCGTAGAAGCCAAACGCCAGCACATACAGCAGGCGCAGCCCCAGCACGAGAGACAGGTACTCGAGCAGGCCACCGATCACCACACCGATCAGGTTCGCGCCCAACGCGGAGCTCGGTGAGTCCGTCCGCTCGAACCAGCGGGCGAAGATGATTCCGGAGAAGAAGATCGGCGCTGCAACCCGGACTCCCGCGGCCGTCACCTGGATCCAGAAGTCGTACCCGAGCAGCAGTTGCAGAGGCAGCAGGAAGTCGATGGCTAGCACCGCGAACAGCCCGGCGTAGATCAGCGCGAGCGGGGGCCGCCATCTGCCGGTCACCAGGTTCGCCAGCAAGATCATTACCAGGATGGCTCCGATGACGATGGTGTTCGTCAGCCACGTCGACCCGAACACCAGCGCGATCTCGGTGATCCCACGAGTCTCCAGCAGGGCAAATGCCGCTCCGAGGCACAGGAAGTTCCAGTTGGCCGGTGAACGCATGCTGATCGCCGGAACAGTTCGCCAGACCAACAGCAGTGACGCCGCCACCGTCAGCAGGAGCGCCAGCAGATAGTTGGCCGGAATGGTCCGCGACTGCATGTAGAGGAACGGCCAGTCGTCGGTCAGCAACTCCGCCTGCGCGGAGAACACCGATGGGTCGAGGAAACCTTCGGTTTGGCTGTAGGTCCAGGTGATCCGGTCGCGGTCGGCCAGGATCTCCCGGTTGACTGTGGCCCGGTCGAGGACCGGAGCGTCGCCCGGCGGTCGCAGCGGTTCGGTGCTCGCCAGAAATGTCGTGCCACGCGAATGCTGGTCGCCCTGATAGATGACCGGCTCGGCACCGAACGTCTCCGTCATGACCGTGAAGATCCGGTCGGCGATCCACTTCTCGTGGACCGTGAACGTCACGGCAACGACGCCACCGGGCGCCAGCCGGTCACGCACGCGCTCGAAGTTCTCTTGGGTGTAGACGTAGTTGTCCATCCGGACACTCGACATGTGCGAGAACAATCGGTGCGAGTCGAGGAAGCCGAAGACGATCAGGTCGTATTGCTCGTCGCCCCGGTGCAGGAAGGACCGCGCGTCGTCGATCACGACCCGCACGTTCGGGCTGTCGTAGGGCCGTTCTGGGTGCACGACCCGGCCTAGATCTGCGATCACCGGGTCGATCTCGACGGCATCCACCCGTGCCCGTTCCGCGTTTCGGAGCGAAGCGGCGACATCGTTCCCTGTTCCCGCGCCGACGACCAGGACCCGGCCGGGTTCGACGAACGCGTATGGCAGGTCATAGAGCCGCTGCCGCCCCTCGACGAGCTCACCGGTCAGCGTCCGGCCGGACAAGTCGAGCGCTTGTTGGTGGCTGTCCTTGTTGACGGCCAGGTTGACGCCGACCTCACGGCCCTCCGTCAAGATCGGCCTCGTCTCGATCTCGTAGTACGGCGACCAGTGCCGGTCAGGGCCGCTGACGGAGTCGATCGTGACCGCGGCGACGGTGCCGGCGAGGCAGGTCGCCGCGAGCAGGAACGCGCGCCGCCCCGCGCCGGCCCACCACAGGTACACCAGCAGCGCCCCGCCGCCGATGAGGAACCACGCGGTCGGCTGAGTTTCGAGGAAGCTCATCACCGCGAAGCCGACGACGCCCAGCAGGCTGCCGAGGATGTTCAGCGAGTACGCGGGAAGCGACCGGAACGGCTTGAGTGCACGCCCGACCTCCTGGCCGATCAGCATGAACACCGCAACGACCGCGACGAAGAAGCCCACCAGCACGAGGTATCCGAGGAGGCCGGACGCCCTCATGTCAGCCAGGTAGTTCCAGACGAACTGCCCCTCGGCCACGATCGGGATGACGAAATCGGATCGCTCGAGTACGAGGACGACGATCGTCAGGCCCAGCAGTGCCGGTGCGAACGCCAACACCAGTCGCCGGCGGTTCTGCGCCAGCATCATGCCGAGGCCCAATCCCAGCAACGCCGCGATCAGGACGTAGTTGGAGAAGTACGCGAGCAGCCGGACCTGCATGGGCGCCCATCTGATGAGCACGAGCTCCAGGTAGAGGCTGAGGAAGCTGATCAGGACCAGCTGCCGAGCCGGCCGGGATCCCACCACCTTCAGCCACGACCGTTGCGGCCTGGAGTCGATGACTGCCGAGACCATGCCGAGTGCCGGCTCCCGTCGAGTGCGCCTGCGAACTGGGTGCAGCCTAAGGGCACAGCACGCACCGTGACACGTATCAATGCGGCCCGCGCGGTCTCATCAGACATGACGCCAGGGCCGACGGCCCGGCACTCCCGAAGGGAAAGACGCCATGACACGAACGCCGTTCCGTGTGGACCAGCCGCAAGCCAACGACCTGGTCGCAGACCCGCTACTGCTCGCCGGCACCGGCGGCGGTTTCGAGGCCACGATCGACGTCCGGGTGCTGGATGCGGACGGCAACGTGTTCATCACAACGTCGGTGCAGTCGACGAACTTGCTGTCCGCCTGGCAGACACAGATCGACCTGCCCAATCCGCCACCGACGAACCGCGGGGTGGTCGAGGTGGGTTCCAGCACTGGTGCGGACGACGCCGAGGCGAGAGTCTCGGTGCCAGTGTTCTTCGGCACCGCGATCGTCAGCGGTTTCCGCAGCTATCTGCTGCATGTGGTGCAGGCCGGCGAGACGCTGTCCTCCATCGCGGCGAACGAGCCGCTGTACATCGGGACCGGGTTCGGGCCGATCATCGAGGCGAACCGCGACATCATCGGCGACCCGAACCTCATCCACCCGGGCCAGGCCCTGCGGATTCCCGCCGACTTCTGAGTGCGGTTCCGCTCGGCACGGGTTCGAGCCGCTCGATCCGCGCGACGAGCGGCGCCCCGACCACCCACGACAGGAGGAACGTCCGGAGGCCGGTTACCCACTCGGGGAACGGGCCTTGACCTGCATACTCTGCGTCGGGGTGGCGGGATTTGAACCCACGACCTCTTCGTCCCGAACGAAGCGCGCTACCAAGCTGCGCCACACCCCGAAGTTGCCGGGTCAGCATATCCGAGCGCCGCAGCGTCCCCGAAATCCGTTCAGCCCGTCCGGTCGGCGGCCGTCATCGCCCAGATCGTCAGCGTCCAGCCCTCGAACGGCATCGTCCGCCACCGGTGCATGCCGAGCTTTTCCATCACTCGCCGTGACCGCACGTTTGCCTCGATCGTGACCGAGATCAACCGGTCCAGGTGCAGCGTGTCGAAGCCGAGATCACGGCACACCAGGGCCGCCTCCGTCGCGAGACCGCGGCCCCAGGCGGCCCGCGCCAGCCGCCAGCCGACCTCGACCTCGTCAGGCAGGGCCCGATGGTGCGATAGGCCGCAGAAGCCCAACAGCGCGCCGGAGTTCCGGTCCTGGACCGCGTAGAGACCGTATCCGCGGTGGCGCCACGAAGCCTCGATGCGGTCGACGAGGGCGTCGCTCTCCTCCCGACTCAGCGGCATCCGGGAAACGTGTTCGGTGACGGCCGGATCGGCGTTGATCACCGCGAACGCCGGGCGGTCCTCGGGCCGCCAGGTCCGCAGCACGAGTCGCTGCGTCCACACTCGCGTCGGGAGGAGCGGTGTCACGCCGCCGTCAGGGTGAGCAGCGTCGCCTCCGGGAAGCAGGCGAAGCGCACCGGCGCGTACGGCGACGTTCCCAGGCCGGCCGACACGTGCAGCCACGACGCCTCCCGGCCGCCAGCCGCTCGGTGGCGCGCGAGGCCCTTGGCACGGCGGGTGTCGAGATCGCAGTTGGTCACCAGTGCGCCCCATCCGGGTACGCAGAGCTGCCCGCCGTGAGTGTGTCCGGCCAGCAGCAACTGGTACCCGTCCGCCGTCATCGCATCGAGGATCCGACGGTACGGCGCGTGTGCGACGCCGATCGCGACGTCTGCCCGATGGGGCCGACCTGCGACCTCCGAGTACCGGTCCAGATCTGTATGAGGGTCGTCCACACCGGCGAACGTCACCGTCCGCCCGTCGACGGTCAGGGAGGCGCGGGCATTGGTGAGATCGACCCAGCCCGCGTCGACGAACCCGTCGCGCAGGTCCTTCCAGGGCAGGTATCCGCCGTGAACATGGCGGAACTTGTCACTCGGGAGCAGGTAGCGGGCCGGGTTCTTGGGCGTGGGCGCGTAATAGTCGTTGGAGCCGCCGACGAAGACGCCGGGCCGTTCCATCAGCGGCTCCAGCGCGTCGAGGACGGTCGGCACTGCCTGCTGGTGGGCGAGGTTGTCGCCGGTGTTGACCACCAGGTCGGGCTCGAGGGCGGCCAAGCCGCGCACCCAGGCCTTCTTGCGTTCCTGGCGGGGCGTCATGTGCAGGTCGGACACGTGCAGAACGCGCAGCGGTCGGCTTCGCGGCGGCAGGACAGGCACGTCGAAGCGCCGGAGCCGGAACGCGCGGACCTCGTAGCCGGCCGCATAGGTGAGGCATCCGGCAGCGGTGGCGCCCATGCCCAGCACGATCCGCGCGGCCGCCGAATTCGGGAGAACTGGCACCGGCCAAGGCTGCCACACCGCCGATCACGTCCCGAATCCTGAGCCGAACACGGTGGTAGCCGTCGGTTGTCGGGGTAAGAGCCGTCCATGTCGACACTGCTCCCCGCCGTCTCCCGGTCGCTCTGGCTCGACCGGCCGGGCCGTCCGGACCAACCGCCGTTGACCGGAGACCGGGACGCCGATGTCGTCGTGGTCGGCGCCGGCATCACCGGCCTGACGACGGCTGCGGTCCTGGCCCGTACCGGCAGGCAGGTGGTCGTCCTGGAACGCAGATCCGTCGCGGCGGTCGCTTCCGGCAACACGACGGCCAAGGCCACCGTGCTGCACGGGCTTCGGTATGCGGAGATCATCCGCAAGCACGGGACGTCCGTCGCAAGGGCCTATGCCGCCGCCAACGAAGCGGGCCTGACCTGGCTCGTCGACGAAGCGCGCCTGGCCGACGCTGCGGTCGAGGTCTTTCCCGCCTACACGTACGTGACCGACTACAGACGCCGGCGGGACATCGAGGACGAGGTCACCGCCCTGCGAGAGTCGGGAATCGATGCCGAGTCCACCACGATGACCGGGTTGCCCTTCGACGTCGCCGCAGCGGTCCGCGTGAACGACCAGGCGCAGTTCGACCCAGTGGTGCATCTCGACCGGCTCGCACGCGAGGTCGTCGCAGCCGGTGGTGCCGTCCACGAGGCGAGCCCGGTCGAGTCCGTCCACGACGGCTCACCGTGCCGGATCTCTGTGCGTGGCGGCCATACCGTCCGAGCCGGACACGTCGTGATCGCCACCGGCACACCCTTCCCGCACCGTGGCCTGTTCTTCGCCAGGCTCGAACCCCTGCGGTCGTACCTGCTGGCGCTCCCGCTGGAAGGACCGGCTCCGCAGGGCATGTACCTGTCGGCCGACCGGGTCGTTCGGACGGTGCGGACGGCCGTCGGGGCCGACGGAACGCAGTACCTCATCGCCGGTGGCGAGGGGCACAAGGTCGGCCACGAGACGCACACCCGCTCCTACCAGGAACGACCCGCCCGCTGGGCGCTCGACCACTTCCCCGTCCGCGAGGTCACGCACCGGTGGTCGGCGCAGGACTACCGATCTGCGGACCTGCTGCCCTTCGTCGGCCCGGCGTGGCCCGGAACCCAGCATGTGTTGACCGCCACGGGTTTCGACAAGTGGGGAATGACGAACGGCACCGCTGCCGGCCTCGAACTCGCCGGCCGGATCACGGAACAGCCGGTGTCGTGGGAGGACACGTTCTCCTCGAACCGCCTGACGCTGCGACAGTCGGTCGGTGCACTCGCGTCGCTGAACGCCGATGTCGCGGTTCGGCTGGTCTCCGGCTGGGCGCGGCCGGATACCGGCCAGCCTGCGCCTCACGAGGGTTCCGGACGCGTCGAGCGGCGCGGCATCACCAAGGTCGCGCACAGCCGGGTCGAGGGCGAGGAGCGCACGGTCAGCGCGACGTGCACCCATCTGGGCGGAATCGTGGAGTGGAATGACGCCGAACGGTCCTGGGACTGTCCGCTCCACGGATCACGCTTCGCCCCCGATGGGCAGGTTCTCGAAGGGCCGGCGACCCGCCCGCTTCGGCCGTGCGAGCCGTCCGCGGCGGACCCGCAGACCTGAAGTCTGCTGCCTGTGATGTCGTGCTGGGGCATGCCGACGTCCTGTCACACTTGCTCCCATGGACTCGCTGAAGGAGCGGCTGAGGAACGACCTGACGACCTCGATGCGCGCCCGGGATGAACTGCGCATGTCGACACTACGGATGGTGCTGACGGCCGTGACGACCTCCGAGGTCGCCGGAGCCACGGCCCGCGAGCTCAGCGACAGCGAGGTGCTGGGGGTTCTCACCAAGGAGGCCAAGAAACGGCACGAGGCCGCCGACGCCTTCCGCGATGCTGGCCGGACCGACCGCGCGGAGCGCGAGGAGGCGGAGGCGGGCGTCATCGCCGAGTACCTTCCGGCGCCACTGTCAGACGACGAGCTCGCGACCATGGTCGACGCGGCAGTCGCGGAGACGGGAGCGTCCTCTCCGCGGGACATGGGTGTCGTCATGAGGGCGCTGCAGCCGCGGACCACGGGCCGTGCGGACGGCGCCCGCGTGGCTGCGGCGGTCAGGGCGAGGCTGAACTCCTAGCGATCCCGCCAGCCGCGCCGACATCGTCGATCGTTGAACCGTTGCTGGCGGTACACGCCCAG
>DATFBR010000259.1:0-6023 GCA_035253685.1 Jiangellaceae bacterium | reverse complement strand
CGTCGATCGTCGTCAGCACGCATCGGTCGCAGCCCTTGACCGCGCGGAACGCGACGGAACCGATCCGCAGCCGAGTCCAGCGGTCCTCCTCGAACGGAACGACGGTGTCGATCACCACACTCGGCCGGAAGCGACGCATCGGCAGGGGCGCCACCGGCGCCGGCTCGCCACGAAGCACCGCCTCGTGGCCGACCCAGTCGTTCAGCTGGCGCAACGACGCGGTCGTCGTGAGGAGCAACGGGTAGGCATCGGCGAAGCTGACGTGGTCACCCGGCTTCCCGAAGAGGGGGTTGACGTCCCGGTGCGTCGGGTCGTCGAGCCAGACCAGGCGCACCTCACGCTGCAGCAGCGCTCCGAACCACGCGTCGGCGTGGGCGCTCGGGTGCCAGGCCGGGACGACGTCGTTCCACACTCGCACGTGCACGACCTCGCCCGAGGCGCCGGAGACCGACAACGGAGCCGCGTGCGGGCCGGTCACCGTCAGCTCGCCCTCGCCGAGCACCCGCGCGGCGACGGTCAGCAGGTGCGGTTCCTCCCTGGCCGTGAGCAGGCGGTCGTTCTCGTCGACCACCATCCACCGCCGGTCTCCGGCCAATCCCCACGGCTCGACCACGGCCGATGTGAGATCCACACCGCGGGTCGACTTGACCGGGTAGACGTGCAGGCTGGCGACGCGCACGACGGCGACGGTAGCAACCCGCGGCCCGGCAGAGACGAAGGCGACGGAGGGGGCTCGGCAATGGTTGCCGACGCGCCCGCCGGGTGCGGCGGTTTGACTGCCGTGCGTGGATCCAGACCTGGTCGTGCGGGCCGGCCGCCTGCTCGACGGCCGGGTCGTCGACATCGCGATCCGGGCAGGTTCGGTCGATTCCGTGGCCGACCATTCGGCCGGCCGGACGCCGGGCAGCGCGAGCGTGATCGAGGCTGACGGCCGACTCGTCACCCCGTCGTTCGTCGACGCGCACATCCATCTGGACAAGGTGCACACGCTGCCGCTGCTCGGTGATCGGGCCATCGAGGCGTACGTCAGCGAGGGCATGGCCGGCGCAGCGACCGCGATCGAGATGGCGCGTGCGGTCAAGACCGGTGACTACCGGCGAGAGACGTTGCTCCCGTCGATCAGGCGCGCGCTGCAGGAAGCGGTGCGATACGGCACGTTGCGCATGCAGGCGTTCGTCGACGTCGACACGGCCGCCGGCCTCGAGGGTCTGCACGCGGTCCTCGCTGCACGAGCGGAGTTCCGCGACGTCCTCGACATCAGCGTGGTCGCCTTCCCGCAGGACGGGGTGCTGCGCGATCCGGGAGCGGCCGAGCTGTGCGAGCAGGCGTTGCGAGAGGGCGCCGACGTGGTCGGCGGCATTCCCTGGATCGAGCAGACCGATGCCGACGCCCGGAACCACGTGGAATGGGCGTGTGCCCTCGCGGCCCGTACCGGGCGCCGGGTGGCGATGCTCGTCGACGACGCCGGCGACCCCTCCCTTCGGACCACCGAGATGCTCGCCGAGGCCATGCGGCGCCATGGGCTGGTCGGTCGGGGAGTGGCCTGCCATGCGCGCGCGACGGCGCTCTATCCCGAGCCTGCGCTGCTTCAACTGATCGACCTGGCCGGACAGGCCGGTCTCACGTTCGTCTCGGACCCGCACACCGGGCCGCTGGCGCTTCCGGTGACGCGAGTCCAGCAGGCCGGTCTCCACGTCGCCCTGGGACAGGACGACATCGAGGACGCCTACTACCCGTACGGTCGGCACAACATGCTGGAGGTCGCGTTCCTGGCCTCGCACCTGCTCGACCTGCGCGCCGGGCCGGATCAGGTGCGCCTGGTCGACATGGTGACGACGCAGGCCGCCCGCGTGCTGGGTACGGCGGGTCACACGGTCCGGACCGGCGCACGCGCCGACCTGTGCATCCATGCCCAGGAGCGGGTCGTCGACCTGCTCCGCGAGCACGCTGCGCCCCGCTGGGTCATCGCGCGCGGACGCATCGTCGCGGAGACCGTGACCTCGACGACGTTCCCCCGACCGGCACAGGCACCTGCATGACCCGCCGGATCAGGATCGGCGTCGACACCGGTGGAACCTTCACCGATGTCGTGGCGGTGGACGAGGACACCGGCGAGCTCGCGACGACCAAGACGCCGTCGACGCCGGCGGATCCCGCCGAGGGCTTCCTGATCGGCGTGGACAAGGTGCTCCGGACGATCGGGCTCGGTGGTGAGTCCGTCGGCGCCGTCAGCCACGGCACGACGGTTGCCACCAACAAACTGCTCGAGGGCAAGGTGGAGAACCTGGGATTCGTCACGACCGAGGGGTACCGGCATGTCCTCGAGATCGCCCGGCAGTCGGTGCCCGACAGCTATGGCAACAGCTACTTCTGGGTGAAGCCGCCACGGATCGTCCCGGCGGACCGCGTCCGCACCGTCCGCGGCCGGCTGGCTGCCGACGGCAGCGAGTTGCGGCCGTTCGACGAGGAGCAGGCCACCGAGGCGGCGCGCTGGTTCCGCGACCATGGGATCACCACGATCGGGGTCTGCTTCCTCCACGCCTATGCGAATCCCGACCACGAGAAGCACATGCTCGACGTCCTGCGGCACGTGCACCCGGGCGCCACCGTGTCGATCTCCTCGCAGGTGCTCCGCGAGTACCGCGAGTACGAGCGCAGCGTCACCACGCTGGTCGACGCGGCCGTCAAGCCCGACATCCGCCGGTACGTCGCCCGCCTCACCGACCGGCTGGCCGACTACACCGAGGCCGGGGTTCCGTTCTACGTGATGAAGTCGAACGGCGGCGTGCTCTCCGCCGTCGAGGTCGTCGACCAGCCGATCACGACCGTGCTCTCGGGACCTGCGGCGGGCGCCCTCGGTGCCGCCGTGGTCGCCCAGCGCGCCGGCTTCGACCGGGTGGTGACCCTGGACGGGGGCGGCACGTCGACGGACGTGACCGTGGTCGTCGACGGTGTCCCGGCACTGACCACCGAGGGCAGCATCGGGGTGTACCCGAGCAAGATTCCGATGATCGACGTGGTGACGGTCGGTGCCGGCGGCGGTTCGATCGCGTGGACGGGCCCGGAGGGGACGCTCAAGGTCGGCCCACGCTCGGCCGGAGCAGAGCCCGGCCCGCTCTGTTACGGCCACGGCGGCACCGAGCCCACGGTCACCGATGCCCACCTCGTCCTCGGTCGCATCCCGCCGCACCTGCTCGGTGGCGAGATCCCGCTGGACGCCGAGGCCGCGAGGCAGGGAATCGACATCCTGGCCGACCGGCTCGGGCTGTCGACCGAGCAGTGCGCGGCCGGGATCCTGGAGATCTCGGCGTGGAACCAGGCGAATGCCTTGCGCCGGGTCACGGTGAAGCGCGGGCTCGACGTGCGGGAGTTCACGCTGGTCACCTTCGGCGGTTCCGGTGCACTGTCGGCCTGCCGACTGGTCGACGTGCTCGGCCTGCGCCGTGCGCTCGTCCCGCCCAACCCGGGCAACCTGTCGGCGTACGGCCTGCTCACCGTCGACGTCCGCAACGACTACGTCCGCACCGCCGTGAGCCTGCACTCGGGGCTCGACCTGACCAACCTCGCCGGGCTGTTCGACGGCCTGCGCACCGAAGCCGACGGCGCGCTGGCCAGAGAGGGGTTCGACCCGGCGAACCGGCGGTTCGTACGGACGGCGGACCTGCGCTACTACGGGCAGGCGTACGAGGTCCGCGTCGATGTGCCCGACGGTCCCGTGACGCAGCCGTTGGCGGACACCGTCGCAGCCGCGTTCCACGACGCGCACCGGCGCCTTTACGGCTACGACTTCCGCGACGACGCGCGCCAGGAGGTGGAGTGGGTCAACGTCCGGGTCACCGGCGTCGGGCCCATCCGCAGGCCGTCGCTGCCCGAGGTCGCCCCAGGGCAGGGCTCATGGGTGGCACGCACCGGCACGCGCCGGGTCCACTTCGGGGAATGGAGCGAGGCCAACCTCCACGACCGCACCCGTCTCGGCTCGGACGACGTCGTGGACGGGCCGGCGGTGCTGGAGGAGTTCGGCTCGACAATCCCGGTGCACCCCGGCTTCTCGGCCGCCGTCGACGGGTACGGCAACGTCCTCATCTCCCGCGACTCGGCGTCGGACCAGGAGGCGTCGTGGCCGCGTACCGCCTGACGCCGGCCGGCGGACCGGCGCCGGACCTCGTGCTGGTCGAGATCGTCGAGGGTTATCTCGCGTCGGTCGAGACGGAGGTCGAGACCGCGATCGGGCGGACCAGTCGCTCACCCATGATCCGCGATGCGCACGACTACCGAGCCGGCATCCACGACCGGCACCTGCGGAAGCTGACCGGCCGGTCGTACTCGGCGCTGGTCCACCCGGTGGTCCGCGACCACCCGATCGCGACGATGCGGCCGGGCGACGTGTACTTCCACAACGACGTCTATCTGTCCGAGGGCGGCATCGGGCACCTTCCGGACCTCTGCGTGACGGCGCCGGTGTTCGACGAGGGCGAGGTCGTGGCATTCGTCCAGGCGTTCGGCCACCACGACGACATCGGTGGCACCGTGCCCGGCTCGATGCCGTCGCACGCGACGAGCGTGTTCGAAGAGGGCCTGATGGTTCCGCCGATCCGGCTGTGGCACGCGGGCCAGCCCAACGAGGCGGCACTGAAGATCATGACGCGCAACTCGCGGATGCCGGAGTCGCTGGCGGCCGATCTCGACGCGGAGTGCTCCGCCTGCCTGATGGGTGCCCGCCGGCTGGCCGAGCTGTTCTCCCGGTACGGCAGGTTCGCGGTCGAGAGCTGTTTCGACGCCATCCTGGACAACACCACCGAGACCTTCCGGCGGGAGGTCCTCGCCGAGATCCCGGACGGTGAGTACGTGTGGGAGGATTACGCCGAGCACGACGGGGTCGACCCGCCGAGGCTGCACACCCAGCGGATCACGCTGACCAAGACCAGCGCCGACGGAGCCGGTGCCGACGCGAGACTGGTGATCGACTTCACCGGGACCGGTCCGCAGGCCAAGGGGCCGATCAACCACTGCGGCGACTACGCCGACGGTGCGTTCCTGAAGAAGTGGCTGGCGCCGATCCTGCGCAACCTCGCGGCGTCGCCGGAGCGGATGGCACAGCTCGACGTCAACGAAGGCGTCGTCCCGCTCATAGAGATGCGGTTCCCACCTCCTGGGACGCTGCTCACACCGGTCTTCCCGGCCCCGACCAACGCGCGCACGTTCGTCATCCTGCGGATGCTGGGCGTTCTCGCCGGTGCGATCGCGAAGGCCGTCGACGGCCGGATGCCGGCCGACCAGGAGACGATCCGGTACACCGGCGTGTACGGGACCGACGACGACGACCGGCCGTATCTGATGCGTGAGGTGCTGGGCGGGGGATCCGGCGGACGGTACTACTCCGACGGCGAGGACACCATCCACGTCGTGCCGGACTCGCGAAACCTGCCGACTGAGTTCAGCGAGTCCCGGTTCCCGTTCGTGGTGGAGCGGCTCGGGCTCGCGGTGGACTCCGGGGGTCCGGGCCGGCACCGCGGCGGCCTCGGCTACGAGAAGCACATCCGGATGCTCCGCGACGCGCACTTCATGTCGATCGCGGACCGCTCCATCCTGTCCTGTTGGGGTCTGCGCGGCGGCCGGGCCGGCCGGCCGTTCTCCGTCACCATCGACCCGGGCGGGCCGGACGAGCGCGAGGTGGACGCGCTGGCCGACGCCGAGCCGGTTCGGGCCGGTGAGGTCATCCGGATCCGGACGACCGGCGGCGGCGGCTGGGGCGACCCGCTGGACCGGCCCTACGAGGAGATCCTCCGCGACGTCCGTTGGGGCAAGGTGTCCGTGGCGGGTGCCGCCGCGGACTACGGGGTCGTCGTGACCGGCGGCGCCGACGAACCCATGGTCGACGTCGCGGGCAGCGATGCGCTCCGGGCGGAGCGCCGCGCGGCCCGGTCGGGGGACGAGCCGTTCTTCGACCGCGGACCCGGCTACGCGCGGCTGTCCGGCGGGGCGACGGCCGCGCCCGTCGACTGGCTGTGAGCGTGCGTGCTCAT
>DATFBR010000258.1:0-5837 GCA_035253685.1 Jiangellaceae bacterium | reverse complement strand
CTGCTCGGGCCGCTCGTGCAGTAGTCCTTCCAGCAGTTCCAGTGCCGGTCGCGAGCTCAACCGATGGACGTCGTCGAGGACCAGGCACAGCGGTCCGAACGCACCGAGTGCTTCACCGAGCTCGCCGGACAGCCGTCGCGGCGGCCGAGCCGCCGCAAGCCGAACCAGCCCAGCCGCCTTCCGCGGGTCGACCCGGGTAGTCGCAACCGCCAGGCTCTGCATCACGGCACGCCACAGGACCCTGCGGTCGTCGTGCTCGTCGGCGATCGACACCCACGCCAGCGGTCGCGCCGTCCTGGCAGCCGAGGCGGCATACTGCGCGAACAGCGTGGTCTTGCCGGCACCCGCCATTGCGGAGGCGAGGAAGACTCTGCTGCCCCGAGACTCGGCGGCCGCGATGGAGCGGAGCAGACGGCGCCGGACTATCGACGCCGTCACCCGTGGTATGGCGAATGCCGGGTCAGTGACCATCGCTCTCCTTGCTCACGATGGCCCCCATGTCGCGTAGTGGTACGCGTACCGTAGCCGATCTTGAGGCTCGGTGCGGGAGATCGGCAACTTCACCCGTCCGGGGTGATGCGTCGACGGGCCAGACCGCCGACCCTGGTGACGAATCGCCAACGGGTGGAGGAGGTGCTGCCCCCGTGCGCTACGAGTTCCTCATCGCCGGCGAACCGTCCGAGACCGTGCGGGCCGCCTTCCCCGAGTTGACGTTCACACCCGCACCCGCCGGGGGCACCGCGATGTACGGCCCGGTCCGCGACTTCGCGCACCTGCGCGGACTGCTCGCCCGTTTCGACGACCTCGGGATCACCGTCGTCGAGATGCGGCGGCTTCCGGACTGAGCCCGCGGATTCCCGGATCGGCCGGCTGGACGGTCTCGAGCCAGTAGAGCAGCGCCCGGGTTCCGAACGCCGTGCCGCCCTTGACGACCTCGTGCTCGTCGGCGTCCGCCCGCCCGGGACCGGCGATGTCGAGATGAGCCCAGGGCACGTCGCCGGCGAAACGTTGGAGGAAGAGGGCGGCCGTGATGGAGCCGCCGCCCAGCTTGCGCGTCTCGACGTG
This sequence comes from Jiangellaceae bacterium, assembly GCA_035253685.1. GTDB lineage: Bacteria > Actinomycetota > Actinomycetes > Jiangellales > Jiangellaceae > DASRTE01. Next base: position 4,772 of record DATFBR010000258.1, on the reverse strand, counting down.
CGCGACGTCGGCGACGGCGGACTCGAGTGACTCGCGGTAGTCGTCGACGAGCGGCATCCGCCACAACCGCTCACCGGCTGCTTCGCCGGCTGCGGTCAGCGCGGCCGCCAGCGGGTCCGACGCTGTGTACAGCGCCGCGTGTCGGCGCCCGAGTCCAAGTGTCGCCGCGCCGGTGAGCGTCGCGACGTCGACGATGACCGCAGGGTCCAGCGTTGCTGCGGCGTAGCCGATCGCGTCGGCCAGCACGAGCCGGCCTTCCGCGTCGGTGTTGAGCACTTCCACCGTCGTGCCGTCGTACTGCCGGACGACGTCACCGGGCCGCTGGGCGCTTCCGCTGGGCATGTTCTCGGCCGCCGCGACCAGTCCGGTCACGGCCACCCTGCAGCCGAGCTCACGCAACGCCGACAGGACGCCGACGACGACCGCGCCGCCGGACATGTCGGTTTTCATCGGCACCATCGCCTCGCGCGGCTTGAGCGACAGGCCGCCGGAGTCGAAGGTGATCCCCTTGCCGACCAGCACGACGCGCGGCGTCTCGGCGTCGATGTCGGCAGGGGTGTACGTCAGCTCGATCAGCCGCGGCGGCCGAATCGAGCCCATACCGACCGCGACGATCCCGCCGAACCCCTCCGCCGCCAACGCATCTTCGTCGCGGACGGACACTCCCAGGCGCTGACCGTCGGCAACCTGCCGGGCCCGGACAGCGAGCCACTCGGGGTCCTTGACGTTGGCCGGTGTGTGGACGAGGTCGCGCGCCAGCCAGCCGGCGCCGGCGACGGCGCGGCCGCGGTCGACTGCCTGCGAGCGTCCGGATCCGGTCGCGGCGAGCACGAGCTCGCGCAGCGGAGCCTTCGCACCGTCCGGAGGGCGCAGCGCATACGGCGCCAGCAGCGCGCCTTCGACGAACGCGCGGAGCTCGGCGTCGGAGGCGGTGGCCGATACGGTGCTCGCGAGCCTGTCCACGCCCCGCGCCGCGCGCGCGACGGCGGCACCGGCACGGCGGTACATCCGGGCCGAGCCGTCGCCGACCCCCACGAGCAGGACACGCTCGATCCCGTGCTCCCCCGGCGCCGGCACCGACACGACCTGACCCGCCCGGCCCGACGCCGCGTCGCGCTCCAGCGCTCCGAACAGATCCACTCCGAGCACGTCCAGCTCAGCCGCACCCTCGCCGAGCCACGGGCCGGACCCACCGTCGCCGGGCCACATCGGCACGGCGACGACTGCCGCGCCGACGTCGACGGCCCGGCGGTCGTCGGCCACGACCGCCGTGGGGACGTCGGATCCGGTCACCGGTTCACCTCCGACTTCCGGTGGAACGGGACAGCGGTCCGGCCCCGGACGGCGCGATGGGCACCGAACGGGGCCGGACCAAGGTCAGGCCGCCGACGTCGTCAGCCGGCGGCACCCTTCAGTGCATCTCCGAGCGCGTTGGCCTCGTCGGCCGAGAGCTCGACGACCAGGCGTCCCCCACCCTCGAGCGGGACGCGCATCACGATGCCGCGTCCTTCCTTGGTGACCTCGAGCGGCCCGTCGCCAGTCCGCGGCTTCATCGCCGCCATCCGCGCACCCCTTCCCATTCAGGTGCACACGCGTGCCCTGGATCGCCGGCAGACGATCCCGCGTGCGACACGATGGCGGCCATTATCCCGCATCGGCGGTGATCGCGCGAAGGCGCTCCGGCGCCCCGTCGGGGCGCTGTCCGCCGCACCGGGCAGGATGAAGGTCTATGAACGCCCGCTCCGCGCTGTTCGACCTCTACGGCGACCACCTCCGGTCGCGTGGTGGGCGCGCCCGGGTCGCCTCCCTGGTCGTTCTCCTCGCGCCGCTGGGCATCGCGGCGCCGGCCGTGCGTACCGCCGTGTCCCGCATGGTCAAGCAGGGATGGCTCACGCCGGCCACGGTGGACGGAGGTCCGGGCTACGCGCTCACCGCGCGGGCCGAGCGCCGGCTCGAGGATGCCGCCGCACGCATCTACCGCACCGGTCCCGATGGGGGATGGGACGGCCGGTGGCACCTGCTCGTGCCCGACCGCCCCCCCGACCGGACGACCCGGGAGCGGTTGCGCAGTGGACTGGCCTTCCTCGGCTATGCGCCACTGGGCGACGGTGCGTGGGTCGCGGCCCGGCCGTCGCCCGAGTTGGATGCACTCCTCGACGCCGAAGGGGTCCATGCCGAGCGCTTCGCCGCCACCCACCAGTCCGATGAAGCCGAGCTCGTCCGCCGTGCGTGGGACCTCGAGGCCGTCGGGCGCTCGTACGAGCGCTGGCTGACCGACGCCCGGTCGCTGGTCGACACGCTGCCGGCCCGGCCCTCGGACGAGGATGCCTTCGCCGTGCGCAGCCAGCTGGTGCACGAGTGGCGCAAGTTCCTGTTCACCGATCCCGGCCTGCCGCGCACGCTCCTCCCGGACCACTGGCCCGGCGACGCGGCCGCCGAATTCTTCGACCGACACACGGCCCGTCTCCTTCCTGCCGCCGCTCGGTTCGTCGACCACTGCCTGTCCGTCCAGTCCCGCCAGAACGGAGTCGCCCGGTGACCCCTCCGGTTCTCTATGCCGTCGACGACGGGCTTGCCACGATCACGCTCAACCGTCCCGATCAGATGAACAGCCTCGACCTGCCCACCAAGCTCGCTCTGCGTGATCGGGTGCTCGACGCCGCCGCCGACCGGGCGGTCCGAGCCGTTCTGCTCACCGGCTCGGGCCGGGCATTCTGCGTCGGGCAGGACCTCAGGGAGCACGCCGAGGCTCTCGCGCGCGACGACGCCGACCTGGGTGCGACCGTCCACGAGCACTACATCCCGATCGCGTCCGCGCTGGCGACCATGGACAAGCCTGTGGTCGCGGCAGTCAACGGCATCGCTGCCGGCGCGGGAGCAGCCTTCACCTTCGCCTGCGACCTGCGGATCGTGGCCTCCGGCGCCAAGTTCACCCTCGCCTTCGCCGGCATCGGGCTGTCCTGCGACTCCGGATCGTCGTGGACACTCCCCCGCCTGGTGGGCTGGGCACGAGCACGGGAGCTCCTGCTGCTGCCTCGTACGGTGACCGCGGACGAGGCGCTCGAGATGGGGCTGGCCACCGAGGTCGTGCCGGACGGCGACGTCCTCGACCGCGCGACCGTGCTGGCACGGCAGCTCGCCGCGGGACCGACCGTGGCCTACGGTGCCATCCGTCGGGCGCTGGCGTACTCGGCGACGCGCGAGCTCGACGATGCCCTGTCCTTCGAGGCCGAACTCATGCGGCTCACGGGCGCGACCGACGACCACCGCGGCGCCGTGACGGCGTTCCTCGCCAAGGAACGCCCGATCTTCGACGGCCGATGAGCGGCCTGCTACCGGGTCCGGACGGGCGCTCCCGGTGCTCCTGGGCACTCGGCACACCCGACTACCTCGCCTACCACGACGACGAGTGGGGGCAGCCGGTCCACGGGGACGGCGCGTTGTACGAGCGGCTGACGCTCGAGGCCTTCCAGTCCGGCCTGTCCTGGCTGACCATCCTCCGCAAGCGCGACGGGTTCCGGCGGGCCTTCGCGGGCTTCGACCCCGACGTCGTGGCCGGCTACGACGACGCGGACACCGCACGGCTGATGGCCGACCCGGGCATCGTCCGCAACCGGGTCAAGATCGCAGCCGCCGTCACCAACGCGCGGGCCCTGGTCGCCCTACGGATTGCGGACGGTGACGGGGCGCTGGATCGGCTGGTCTGGTCGCATGCCCCCGGTCCCCGCCAGGCACCGGTCACGGTCAGGGATGTGCCGTCGTCCACGCCTGAGTCCGTCGCGCTGGCCGGGACGTTGAAGGCCCACGGGTTCGTCTTCGTCGGTCCCACCACCGCGTACGCCACCATGCAGGCCGCCGGCCTCGTCGACGACCACCTCGCCGGATGCATCGCCCGGCGCGACGCCAGCACGCTTCGGATCAGCTGAGGCCGGCCGCGAACCGGCGCAGGGCCGCCGCCAGTCCGGCCCGGGCAAGCGGTCGAACCAGCGGCCAGGCAGCCCGGCCCACCACCCCGAACGGGAGGTCGAGGCGCTCCTCCCAGACCACCCGGCACCGGTGCGCACCCATCGGCTCCACCACGAACGACCCGGGTCCGTGCACGATTCGCCCGGTGTGCACCACCTCGCACCGCCGCGGCGGGTCCCACCGCGTCACGGTCATCGTGTCGACGAAGCCGACGGGGCCGAGTTTGGTGCGGGCCGTGATCACGCCGCCGACCCGGTGGCCGTTCGCCGAGCTGACCCGGGTGGCCGGCATCCAGCGGCCCTGGCCCTCCCAGTCGGTCAGACGTGACCAGACGTTGTCGGCGTCGGCCGCCACGACGCGTTCGACGCGCAGATCGGCGCTCACTCGACGGCACCACCGAGCGGCGGTGGTCGACCGGTCCGATCGCGCTCCTGGAGTGCGGCGATGCGGTCGTCGCGGGAAGCGATCTCCCGCCCGAGCCGGTCGAGAACGTCGTCGACCTGGTCCATCCGGTATCCGCGCAGCCCGACCGCGAACCGCACGGCCTCGACATCAGCGGGTGAGACCGGCCCGTCGGGCAGCCAAGGCACTACGATGTCGCGTTCGGCTGCGTCGAGGGCGTCCCCGCGGCCGGAGGCGACGGCGGCCACGGCGAAGACGACGACGACGATGACCACCACGAACACCACCAGCACGGCGACCCTCCCGTCGGTGTCGGTTCTCCGATCGTGTCACGCTGTGGCTCCACCGGCGTATCCGGAGGCACGCGTGACCCTACGGCTGGGTACCAGGGACTTCAGCGCGGG
>DATFBR010000257.1:0-3313 GCA_035253685.1 Jiangellaceae bacterium | reverse complement strand
CTCCGCGACGCGTTCCCCGAGCCGTTCAAGGTCAACTGGGATCTTGCCGACGGCTGGGCGACCTCGGCCGACCTGCCCGGCGTCCGCATCCCCGGCTCGCCGTTCATGGGCACCATCGGTCTCACCCCCGGGCACGATCTGCTCGCTGCGACCGCACGGCGGGAACAGGCGCTGCTCGACCGGGGCGGTTTCGTGCTTCCGCCATCGACCGCCTCGGCGGTTCCCGACGACCCGCGCATCGCGGCGGAGGCGCTGCGGACGATCCCGCCCCGCGAACAGGCCGGCAACGTCGACATCAAGCAGCTCGGCAAGGGTGCCCGGTTGTTCATCGCGGTGGACACCCCCGGCGGGTTGTTCTCGGCGGGCGACGCTCACTTCGCCCAGGGCGACAGCGAGACCTGCGGCACGGCCATCGAGATGCGGGCGACGCTGCGGGTGCGCTTCACGCTGCACAAGGGCGAGGCCGCCGACAAAGGCATCCGCGACCTGCGGTTCACCCGGCAGGACTACTACCTGCCGGCCGAGTACGCCGCGCCGCGACGCTTCTTCGCCACCACCGGCATCTCGGTGACCGCGGACGGCGAGAATCGCGCCGAGGATGCGACGCTCGCCGCGCGCAACGCATTGCTCAACATGATCGACCATCTCGTCGAGCGCGGATGGACCCGACAGCAGAGCTACGCGATCTGCAGTGTCGCCGTCGACCTCAAGATCAGCCAGCTGGTCGACGTGCCGAACATGCTGGTGTCGGCGTTCCTGCCGGAGGACATCTTCGCCGGGTAGCCAGGGTCTGCACGGGCGGCCGGCGCAGACCCTGGCACCCGAGTGTCACCAGCGGTGGGCCACGTCGATGACCAGGCGTGAGCCCGCGCCGGGGCCGTCCAGGACGAAGACCCGGAACGGCAGCCGCGCCCGGACGCCCAACCCGATCGTGACCTGGCTCTCGTAGACCTCCGCCAGGCTCACCTGGCGGAACGTCTGCCAACCGGTCACGTCGACGAGCTCGCGGGGGTTCCGTGGATCGTAGCTGTCCCAGAAGGCGGGCTCGTCCGGACCGTAGGGCGTCTGGAAGACGATCGCCAACCGGGCGCCTCCGCGAAGCGTGACCGGTTGCTCCAGCGCCACGCCGCGAATCTCGCCGACGTAGCGGACGTCGTAGCCGTCGGAGTCACCGGCGAAGTCGAGCACCAACCGGTCGAAACAGGCGTGCCGGCCGGCTCGGACGTTCGTCAGCGCGGCCACCTCGGTCGAGTCGGCGACCTTCGCCAGCGACCCCCACCTGATGCCGCAGTACGGCGTCTGTGCGTGCGCCGGTGGCGCGATGAGCGCGATCGTGCCGACGACGGCCAGCACCGCCGCCGACACCGTGAGTCGAAGCCTCATGTCGTTCCCCCTTCTTCGGCGTCTGCCACATTGACGCCAGGCGGACGCCGAAGGTTGTCGCGTCCTGCGGGTGAAACTCGTGACCGCCGATGGTTGTCGGTGCCCCTGGCGAGACTGGATCCCATGGGCCGAACGTGGTGCGTTCTCGGCGTGCCGTCCAGCGCGGGTGCCCACACACCGGGGCTGGAGAAGGGGCCGGCGGCGGTTCGTGAGGTCGGCCTGGTCGATCTGCTCCGGCGGGCCGGGTGCGATGTCCGTGATGACGGTGACGTCGAAGGTTTTCGGTGGCAGCCCGATCCTGGTCGTCCTCATGCACAGAACGCCCCGGTGGTGGCACGCGTCGCGAGCGACGTCGCGGCAGCGGTTTCCGAGATCACGACGCAGTCGCGGACTCCGCTCGTCGTCGGAGGAGACTGCACTGCGACGGTCGGAGTCGTGGCCGGCTTGGCACGCGCCGGCATGCGCCCTGGCTTGCTCTACGTCGACGGTGGGCCCGACCTCTACACACCCGAGACCAGGGCGGTCGGAAACCTCGACGCCATGGGGCTTGCCCACATGCTTGCCGTTCCCGGCAGCGTTCCCGAACTGTCGACCATCGGCCCGGCCGTGCCTCTGCTCAGGCCCGAGCAGGTGGTCACCTTCGGCGATGCCCTCCCCGACGACGACCACGAACGCCGCATGCTCGCCGACCTCCACATCGCGCGCATCCCCGCCGTCGACGTGCACGGGAACACGCGCGGCTCGGCCGACCGCGCGCGGGCTCGGATCGAGGCGGTCGCGCCGGCCTTCGTCCTCCATGTCGACGTGGACGTCCTGGCGTTCATCGACGCTCCATTGGCCGACGTTCCCGACTCCGGCGGCGAACCCATCGGCCTGACCCTCGACGAGCTCGTCACGAGCCTGGCCACGTTCGTCGCGAGTCCACGCCTTGGCGCGCTCGTACTCACCGAGGTCAACCCCGATCACGTGCCCGATGCCGCTGTGCTGCGGAACTTCGTCGAGCGGTTGACCGCGGTGCTGGCACCTAGCTGAGCACGGCGGCGACCGCCCGGACGACGTCGTCGACGGCCCGGCCGGTCAGGGCGTTGCCCCCGGTGTCGACGAGGTAGAAGACGTCGACCGCCTCGGCGCCCAGGGTTCCCACCACAGCGGAGCGAACCACGGCACCGCAACCGCCGATGGCCGTGGCCACTCCGAACAACAGGCCGGGCTCGTCGTGGGCCCTGACCTCCAGCACCGACGCCTCCGACGACGCTCCCGGCAGCAGCCTGACCAGCGGCTCGGAGCGCCCCGTGACCCGCTGGCTGCGGTCGGACGACCTGCGGGTCAGTGTGCCGGCCAGATCGAGCCGGCCCTCCAGCGCCCGGGCGAGGTCCGCAGCCAGTGACGCCTCGGTCGGCAGGTCACGGAAGCCGGTGATGGCTCGCCAGACCTGGACGATGCTTCCGCCGGTCGACTGCATCGTCGCTGCCCGCACGTCCAGGCGGTGCAGGGCGAGCACCCCGGAGGTCATTCCCAGCGCGTCGGGGCGCGCGGGAAGCACGACTGTCACCCGGCACGATCCGTCCGCGCCGCACGGCTCGATTCGGACGGCGAGTGAGTTCGCCGCGGCGAGCTGCTCCTGCCACGGCTCCAACGTCGCCGGCCGCGGCGACGGAGCACCGCCCAGCGCCGACCGGGCGCGCACAACCAGTTCGGTCACCAGGCGGGCCCGGAACGGTGACCAGGCGAGGGCACCGGCCGCCGTCGCATCGGCCTCGGTCAGTGCGGCCAACAGGTCGAGTACGTCGGTGGAACCGACACTCGCCACCACCGTCGCGACGGTCGAGGGATCGTCCAGGTCGCGTCGGGTGGCCATCTCGGGTAGCAGCAGGTGATGGCGCACGAGCAGGCCGAGCAGCCCGGCGTCCTCCGACGTCATCCCCATCCG
>DATFBR010000256.1:0-6092 GCA_035253685.1 Jiangellaceae bacterium | reverse complement strand
CGACGAGCTCGACCACCTCGCGGGCCAGCTCGACGCCATCGCCGGATACGTAGCCCGGGTCTCCGAGGTTGCCGCCGACGACATCCCGCCGACGTCGCACTCACTACCGGTGACCAACGTCTTCCGTGCCGACGAACGACGCCCCGGCCTGACCGCCGAGGCGGCGCTGGCCGCCGCACCGGACGCCGAGAACGGGCGTTTCCGCGTGCCGCGCATCCTGGACGAGGAGGTCTGATGACCCACCTCACCCGGATGGACGCCACCGCCCTCGCCGAGGCCGTCGCATCCGGCGAGACGAGCGCGGTCGAGGTCACGCGGGCACACATCGACCGGATCGGCGCGGTCGACACGGCCGTCCATGCCTTTCTGCACGTCGACGCCGACGGCGCGGTCGCCGCGGCGGAGGCCGTCGACGCAGCCCGGTCCCGCGGCGACGACCTCGGCCCGCTGGCAGGGGTGCCGCTCGCACTCAAGGACGTCTTCACGACCGTGGACATGCCGACGACCTGCGGGTCGAAGATCCTCGATGGCTGGCGGCCGCCGTACGACGCGACCGTGACCCGACGCCTGCGCGAGGCGGGGATCGTGATCCTCGGCAAGACCAACCTCGACGAGTTCGCCATGGGTTCGTCGACCGAGAACTCGGCGTTCGGGCCTACGCACAACCCCTGGGACCTCGATCGGATCCCCGGGGGATCGGGAGGGGGATCGTCGGCGGCGCTGGCGTCGTACCAGGCGGCACTGGCGATCGGCACCGACACCGGTGGCTCCATCCGCCAGCCCGCGGCGGTCACCGGAACGGTCGGGGTCAAGCCCACTTACGGCGGGACCAGCCGTTACGGCTTGGTCGCCTGTGCGTCTAGTCTCGACCAGGCCGGGCCGTGCGCGCGCACCGTGCTCGACGCGGCCCTGCTGCACGAGGTGATAGCGGGGCACGATCCGATGGACTCCACCAGCATCGACGCGCCGGTTCCCGACGTCGTGGCCGCCGCGCGTCGCGGCGCCGACGGCAACCTGTCCGGGTTGCGGGTCGGGGTGGTCAAGGAACTCGGCGGCGAGGGCTACCAGGCCGGCGTCGAGGCACGGTTCCGCGAGGCGGTCGAGTTGTTGGCGGATCTGGGCGCCGAGGTCGTCGAGGTCTCGTGTCCGCATTTCACCTATGGGCTGGCGGCGTACTACCTGATCCTGCCGAGCGAGGTCTCGTCCAACCTGGCCCGCTTCGACGCGATGCGCTACGGGCTGCGCGCCGGTGACGACGGCACCCGCAGCGCCGAGGACGTCATGTCGATCACCCGGGGCGTGGGGTTCGGCGACGAGGCGAAGCGACGGATCATGCTCGGCACCTACGCGCTGTCCAGCGGGTACTACGACGCCTACTACGGGCAGGCCCAGAAGGTCCGCACCCTGATCGCGCGGGACTTCGATCGGGCGTTCGGTGCCGTCGATGTGCTGGTCTCGCCGACGACGCCGACCACGGCCTTTCCGATCGGTGAGCGGGTCGACGACCCGCTTGCGATGTACATGGCCGACCTGTGCACGATCCCGTCGAACCTGGCCGGCAACGCCGCGGCGTCGTTCCCCTGCGGTCTGGCCGACGAGGACGGCCTGCCGGTCGGCCTGCACGTCATGGCGCCGGTGCTGGCCGACGACCGGCTGTACCGTGTCGGCGCGGCGGTCGAGCAAGCCTATGCAGCCCGTTGGGGCGGTCCGTTGCTGTCCCGTGCCCCTGAACTGGAGGTCGTCCGATGAACATCAGGAACATCGCCCTACTCGGCGGCCAGGTCGCGGCCATCGGCGCCACGGTCCGGTCCCTCCGCCGGGCCCGCGCGGAAGGCGACAATCTGCGGATGCTCGACGCGATCGTCAACGCATTGGCCGTTGCGACCACGATCGCCATCATCGTGCGCGAGATCCGCCAACGGCGGGGCAGGGAGGGTCTGCTCGACGAGGATCTCAAGTGACCACTGCGCTGGATCTCCCGACGTTCGACGAGGCGATCACGCGCTTCGACCCGGTCATGGGGCTCGAGGTCCATGTCGAGCTCGGTACCGCGACGAAGATGTTCTGCGGCTGCTCGACGCAGTTCGGTGCGGAACCCAACTCGCAGGTGTGCCCGGTGTGCCTGGGCCTGCCCGGTGCGCTGCCGGTCATGAACCGGGTGGCGGTCGAGTCGGCGATCCGGATCGGGCTCGCCCTCAACTGCTCGATCGCCCCGTGGTGCCGCTTCGCGCGCAAGAACTACTTCTATCCGGACATGCCGAAGAACTACCAGATCTCCCAGTACGACGAGCCGATCGCGCATGACGGCTGGATGGAGGTCGCGTACGACGGCGAGATCTTCCGGGTCGGCATCGAACGGGCGCACATGGAGGAGGACACCGGCAAGTCGCTCCACGTGGGCGGTACCACCGGCCGGATCCATGGCGCCAGCCACTCGTTGCTCGACTACAACCGGTCCGGCATCCCGCTGATCGAGATCGTCACCAAGCCGATCGAGGTGCCGCCGGCACTGTCACCGGCGGTGGCGCGGGCATACGTCGCCCAGCTTCGCGATCTCATCCTGGCCCTCGGCGTGTCCGAGGCGCGGATGGAGCTCGGGCAGATGCGCTGCGACGCCAACGTCTCGCTCAAGCCGTCAGGTGCCGCCGTCCTCGGCACCCGGACCGAGACCAAGAACGTCAACTCGTTGCGGTCGGTCGAGCGGGCGATCACCTACGAGATCCGTAGGCAGGCGGCGGTGCTGTCCGAGGGCGGCAAAATAGTGCAGGAGACCCGGCACTGGCACGAGGACACCGGCGTCACCACCTCGGGACGGTGGAAGGAAGAGTCCGAGGATTACCGCTACTTCCCCGAGCCCGACCTGGTGCCGGTGGCGCCGTCGCCGGACTGGGTTGAAGCGCTGCGCTCGACCCTGCCCGAGCAGCCGTCGGTGCGGCGGAAGCGGCTGCAGGCGGAATGGGGGTTCACCGACCTGGAGATGCGCGACGTCGTCAACAGCGGTGCACTCGAACTCGTGGCGGCGACGGTCGCCGCCGGCGCGGACGCCGGGGGCGCGAAGAAGTGGTGGCTGGGTGAGATCGCACGGGTCGCCAACGAGCGGGGCGTCGGCCTCGATGCGGTCGGTGTCTCGCCCGCGGACGTCGCCCGCGTCGAGCAACTGATCGCCGCCGGCGCGTTGAACGACAAGCTGGCCAGGCAGGTGCTGGAAGGCGTGCTGATCGGGGAGGGCTCGCCGGACGAGGTCGTCGCGGCCCGTGGTCTCGCCGTCGTTTCCGACGATGCGGCGCTCGGTGCGGCCGTCGACGAGGCGATCGCGGCGCTGCCCGACGTCGCGGCAAAGGTGCGTGCAGGCAACCTCGGCGCAGTCGGTCCGCTGATCGGCGCCGTGATGAAGGCCACGCGGGGTCAGGCCGACGCCGCCCGGGTTCGCCAACTCATCCTCGAGCGCCTCGGCGTCGACTGACCTGGCGCCGTCTCACGGCCCGATCGGCATCACCTGAATGCGGGCATCACCTCGTCGTGCAAGAGCCGCAGCTGCTCGTCGACGGTGGCGACGCCGTCCAACGACATCCCGGTGAAAGCCTTGACCAGCGAGGCGTCGGTGATGGCGGCCACGATGTGGTTGACGCCGCTCGGCTCGATCTCGGTCTTGATCTTCTCGGTCACCTCGTCCGGCGTGCCGGAGACCGACAGCCGGTCGGCCAGCTCGGCCGAGGTCAGCTCGATCCCCCTGGCCAGGTCGCCCCCGCCGATCGCGTCGATGATCGGCTTGAGCTCCTCCGGGTCGACGCCGTTGCGCTGAAGCTGCTCCGTCGGCATGGACGACGCATAGATGCCGACCATGCTGCGGGCCGCCTGCTTGGCCGCGGCGGAGTCATTGCCGACGGCGACGACGACCCAGGCGGCCATGTCGAGGGTGGTCCAGTCCTTTCCGGCCCGCTCCGCGCCGATCCGGAAGTGCTCGACGGCGTAGTCATAGGCCTCGCGGGTGTAGCTCAACGCGTGGTGGCAGCCGTCGGACAACTCGCCGGCAACCTCGAAGGACTTCGGTCCTCGCATGGCACCGATCTTGATCGGAACGTGCTCCTGCACCGGGCGCGCGAAGGTGAACAGTCCGCTGTAGGTGAAGAACTCTCCGTCGAAGGTGATGGCACCGTCGTCGAGCAGGGTGCGCACCACATGCAGGCCCTCCTTGACCCGGGACAGCGGCTTGGTCGTCGACCAGTCGATGCCGTACTGCGCGAGCAGACCGAAGTTGCCGGAGGACAGGGCGACCTCGGCGCGGCCCGAGCTCAGCTCGTCCAGCGTCGCGGCAGCCTGCGCGATCAGCGTCGGTTCACGCAGCACGACGGTGGAGACGCTGGGACCGAACCGGATCTGCTCGGTCTGCCCCGCGGCGGCGGCGAACAGCAGCCAGAGGTCCTTGTGCCAGGTCTCGTCGGCCGCGTAGCAGGCGTAGTACCCCAGTTCGTCTGCGAGCCGGATCGAGGCCAGGGACTCGTCGAGCGGGTAGTCGGGAAGCATGCAGTAGCTGAACCTCATCGCGGGCTCCTCTCGGTCCTACGAGTCGTCCAGCTCGCGGAGGACCTCCTCGCCGGAGATGACCGTTCCGGCCCAGTGCCGGTGCATCCAGTCGAGGTGGTCGTGGCGGCTGCGGACGATCCGCAGGGTGTCCCAGTTGGGGAACGTCTGCTGGGTGACGTGCTCGGTCATCAGGTCGGGGTCGACCTCGTAGACGTGCTCGAAACGGGTGATGGTCGTATCGGTGACCTGGGTCGCCTGCGGTGGCTCGTGCTCGTCCGCGTACCGGTAGCCCCTCATCCGGAGCCCACCTCGCCTTCGTAGGCGCGGTCGAGGCCGTACTTGCCCGGGTTCATGATGTTGTTCGGGTCGAGTACGCGCTTGACCTTCAGCATCACGTCGTACCCGCCGCCCAGCTCCAGCGGGACGAGGTCGACCTCCCCCTCCCGGCAGGCGCCGTGGCATGCCGAGATGGACCCGCCGTGCTCGATCGCGACGGCGGCGATGTCGCGCTTGGCCTCCACCCAGGCCGACCACGTCTCGTCGTCGAGGCGCTGCTCCCAAATCCCGATGTCGATCTCGGTGAGGAAGTCTGTGCCGGTATCGCCGCTGGTGTAGAAGAACATGCCCCAGTCGTCGAAGGCATCGAAGCGCTCGCGCAGGCGGGCCGCGATCGCGTGCCATTTCTCCTTGACCGCCGGCAGCTGCGTGTAGCTGATGGCCGAGTCCTCGCAGTGCCAGCTCATCGGCACCACCTGGCCGTCCCGCGTGCGGCCGTGCAGCGGCGTGGCATAGCGGTCGTGGCGGGCCGCCCAGTCGCCTTCCGAGATCTCGTCGCCGAGGTAGCGGGCGCCATTGTCGCGGGCGATGCGCATCAGCCGCTTGCCGCCCGCCCGCACCTCGTCCTCGTTGCCGTAGGCGACCGCGCAGACCAGGGAGCGGACGTCACCGGGCTGGGGAATGTACGCCTCGTCGTCGCGGCGGAGGTAGGCGACCTTCCACTCGTCGAAGAGCACCGCGCCGGCGAAGGTCGCGACGCCGGCCTGGCTCAGGTGCTTGAGTGTGCGGTAGGCGTCGTCGAAGTCGCCGAACGCCCAGAACGGTGAGAACTCCGCCTCGGGCTTGGGATAAAGCTTGAGCGTGGCCCGGGTGGCGATGCCCAGCGTGCCCTGGTGGCCCATGAACAGGTGCTTGAGCTGGTAGCCGGTGGAGCTCTTGGTCACCTTGCGCCCGCCGCCGTCGCCCACGGTGATGACATCGCCGGTCGGCAGCACCATGTCGAAGCTCAGCACGAGGTCGCGCGAGTGCCCGAACCGTGCGCCGACCAGCGACCAGCCGCTGGTGCCGATCCGACCTCCCACGAGCGAGCACGGGTACGACGCGGGGTTGTCCGGGTAGATCAGGCCGTGCACGCCGAGTACCTCGTTGAGCTTGAGCATGTTGATGCCGACGCCGACCGTGCAGGTGCGGTTGTCGAGGTCGATCTCCTCGATCTGGTTCATGCGCTTGACGTCGACGACGATCCCGCGCCGTTCGGGCCGCGCCCCGTCGGTGAGACCGGTACCGCCGTC
>DATFBR010000255.1:0-11202 GCA_035253685.1 Jiangellaceae bacterium | reverse complement strand
GACCCACCTCGGCCGCGGACCCACCGCCGCCCAACGCCTCGCGCTGGCCTGGACCAGCCCCGGCTGCACCGTCACCGGTTGCTGGCGGACCCGGATCGAATACGACCACCGGCAGCCGTGGAAACACACCCGGCACACCCGCCTGGGCGAACTCGACCCACTCTGCGACCACCACCACGACCTCAAAACCCGCCACGGCTGGGCCCTCGTCCCCGGCCACGGCAAACGCGCCATGGTGCCGCCCGACGACCCCAGACACCCCCGACACCAACGGCAAGAAGACCGGGCGACCAGCCACAACCAGCTACGCCGCCCGGGCGCGACCATCGCACCTGACCCCTACCGCGATAGCCGACGACCGGCGGCGCCCGCACGGCGTGCACTGCCGGTACCGCCGTCGGACCCGTCAACGTACCCGCAGCCACCATGAGGCCCACACCGGCACCCGACGGGATACCGCCACTGGCCGGCGTGGTCACGTGCGCGTGCTGCGCCGACCAACACGCGGGCCATATCCACCTGGCCGATCCGGCCGCCTCGGCCATGCATGTCCGCGCGACGAACGCCGGAGGTTCTCATGATTGATGTCCGAACACAGGCCTGGCTCGACCAGGAAGACACCCGAGTCGCGCAGACCATCCGCCGGCAGGGATGGTTCATCCAGTACGTCCTCAGCTGCCGCCGCACGACGCCGGGTGACGGCGGCGGCGACCATGAGGGACCACCCTTCGCATATACCGTCGGCCTATTCGGCATGGGACACCCCGAACTCCTCATCGTCGGCGTCCCACCTGTTACTGCTGCCAGCGTCCTCAACACCATCGGTGACCGCGTACGGGCCGGCGCCGACATCGTGCCCGGTGAGTTGATGACGTCCGACGACTGGCAGCGCCGGATCATCGCCGAGCAGGTGCCAAACCCTGGCGACATCGCGTTTGCCGCCAACCGGCACTACTGGCGGCCACCGGAGTTCTCCGTGCCGTTGCTCCAGCTCAGCTACGACGACGAGACCGGCCGATTTCCCTGGGAACCTGGCTACGCCGAACCAGAAACGCAGCTCAGACCGGGCAGCTTCCGAGCCTGACGCTCACCTGGGCTATGGCCGTCTGGTGTCTCGCCGGCCACGGCGAAGAAGCCACGCGGAGCGCCGACGTTGCCGTGTCATCGGCCACGCTGGCCGTCGAGGAGTTGCACGCCGGTCCACAGTTCCACCCGCACGGCCGCGACGTCGAGGTCACGGCCGAGCAGCTCGGAGACGCGGCGCATTCGATTTCGGAGCGTATGCCGGTGAACCCCGAGCGCGGCCGCGGCAGTGTCCCACTGCCCGTTGTGCTCGAGCCACGTGCCCAACGACCGGACCAGATCGCCCCTGCCGGCCGCATCGTGCTCGACCAACGGACGCAGCAGCGACTCCGCGAATGCCGTCGCCTGCGGGCCGGCGAGCAGATCCAGCACTCCGCTTGCGCCGACCTCCGCGAAGGTGGTGTGCCGACGGTCCGCGCGCTGGCCGACGACCAGGGCCTGCTCCGCCTCACGATATGCGCGACCAAGGCCGGACAGCAGGGAGTCGCCCGACTCCCCGGCCGTCACCGACTCCGAACCCTCGACGCGCGCCAGGATGCGACCACGCATCCGACCGCCCGCCGTGCACACGATCGCCACCCGATCGGTCAGATGGGCGAAGAAGACCGGCTCGGTCGACGTGGCCGCGGCGGCGTCGACCACCTCCACTAGCTCGTCCATCGATCCTGGTGTCCCCGCGACCAGCAACAGCCGGACGGGTTCGGCCGGAAGGCCGCCCCACATGTCCGTCGCGAGTCGACCCGCACGGTCGAGCTCCCCGTTGGTGAGCATGTCGAAGATCGTCGTTCGCAGGTGTGCCTCGGTGGAGTGCACGGCCGTCGCCTGGGCACGCATGAGGGTCAGCAGGGAAACCGCCGTGTTGAGTACGCTCCGCTGCTCGGCCGTCGGTCGATGTGCGGTGCCGACGGCGAGAAAGCCTCGCGTGCGCCGAGCCGGGCGCAGTGACTGCACGATGATCTGGTCGCCGTCGACGGACAACGTCGTGCTGACCGGAGTACTGACATCGCGCAGACGTTCCAGCTCCTGGGCCAGCCAGGGCCCCTGCCCGCCGGCACCGGCCGGAGCGGCTTGCTCCACCGTCCCTGCGGCGTCGAGAAGGACGACCCAACCATCGAGGCGGGCGGCGAGCCGGCGCACCAGGCCGGCGGCACCCGACGCCACCGCAGCGCGGGTGAGTTCCTGCTGCGCCTGGTAGGTGTGGGTGATCTCCGCGTAGTGGTCGGCGGCCAGCGCCTCCCAGACGAACCGGCTCACCGCAATGAACGGCGTCCGCTCGGGCACCCGTACGACCGGTAGGTTCCGGGCGGAGGCGGCGTCCAGCAGTCGCACAGGCACGTCCGCGTGCGTGACACCGGCACCGAACCCCAGGCCCGCGACGCCGGCCCGGACCAATCGGTCGACGTAGGAATCGATCTGCTCACTTCCTGCACGGCCCGCGGCCGGGGCCGATCCCAACCACATTCCGAGCGTGAGCAGGAGCTCGCCGCCCTCGAGGTACGGCGTCGGATCCACCAGCTCGCTGGTGTGCACCCACGAGACCTCGCGGTCGAGCGCCTCCGGCGCGGCCAACACGTCGAGTCCGAGGGAAGGCTGCCGGAGCAGAGCGGCGAGGCTGACAGGCATTGAGGGTCCTCGACACGGTGTCGAAGTCGGCTACTCGAATTGTCCTACGGTGCCATGAGCCGGCGGCCCTGCACAGACTTAGAGTCCAGGAGGAGCGCCGCCCCCCACGGCCAGCGTGCGCCCGATGGCCGTCCGGCGCCGAGGAGGACCACTGGTGATCCCGAAGCACGTGGGCGGACCGAAACTGCCTCAGCAGCGGCGGCTGATGACCGAGGTTCCCGGACCGAGGTCGGCCGCACTGCTCGCCCGCCGCGAGGCGACCGTCGCCCGCGGGGTGTCCTCCATGCTCCCGGTCTACGTCACCGCTGCTGGCGGTGGCATCCTCGTCGACGCGGACGACAACGCCCTGATCGACTTCGGCTCGGGCATCGCCGTGGTCAACGTCGGTAATGCCGCCGAGCAGGTCGTGGCGGCCGTCCGCGACCAGGTGGCGCGCTTCACCCACACCTGCTTCATGATCACCCCGTACGAGGGGTACGTGGCGGTCTGCGAGGAGCTCGCACGGCTCACCCCGGGAAATCACGAGAAGCGCTCGGCCCTGTTCAACTCGGGCGCGGAAGCGGTCGAGAACACCGTGAAGGTCGCCCGGTCCTACACCGGACGACAGGCGGTGGTCGTGTTCGACCACGCCTACCACGGTCGGACCAACCTCACCCTGGCCATGACGGCGAAGAACATGCCGTACAAGCACACCTTCGGACCCTTCGCGCCGGAGGTCTACCGGATGCCGATGGCGTACCCGTTCCGCTGGCCGAGCGGGCCGGACGACTGCGGACCCGAGGCAGCGGAACAGGTCATCACCGCGATCGACCGCCAGATCGGGGCCGACAACGTCGCCTGTGTGCTGATCGAGCCGATCCAGGGTGAGGGTGGGTTCGTGGTGCCCGGTGCCGGCTTCCTGCCGGCACTGGCCGAGTTCTGCCGGGCGAACGGCATCGTCTTCGCCGCCGACGAGGTGCAAACCGGCTTCGGCCGCACCGGTGCCTGGTTCGCCATAGAGCACGAGGGCGTGGTCCCCGACCTGATCGCGACCGCGAAGGGCATCGCGGGTGGGCTCCCGCTGGCGGCTGTCACCGGACGGGCCGAGATCATGGATGCCGTCCACGTCGGCGGCCTCGGTGGCACCTTCGGCGGCAATCCGGTGGCGTGCGCAGCGGCCCTCGCCGCAATTCGCACCATCGAGGAGTTGGACCTGATCGCGGCCGCCGGCCGGATCGGCGAGGTCATGCTGGCGAGACTGCGCGAGATCCAGCGGCGCAACCCGGTGATCGGCGACGTCCGTGGGCGCGGCGCGATGATGGCGGTCGAACTGGTCCGACCGGGCACCAAGACGCCCGACCCCATGCTGACGCGGACGGTAGCCCGCACCTGTCACGAGGCCGGGCTGGTGGTACTGACGTGCGGCACCTTCGGCAACGTGCTGCGCTTCCTTCCCCCGCTGGTGATACCGGACCACCTGCTCGCCGAAGGCCTGGACCTCGTCGACGAGGCGTTCGCCGCGGTGTCCGATCGCGGACCGGTCGGCACGACGGCCTGAGGTTCGCGCATGGACGTCTACAAGATGTGGGCCGTCGAAATCCGGACACTTGCCGCGACCCCCACCGGCAGCTCCGAATGAGTGTCGCTACACCGCCGAATCGCTGACCAGGAGGCTCAGGATGGCAGATCGGATCTTGCAGAACTTCGTCGACGGCAGGGCCGTCGAGGCCGACGCAGGCCGGACGGCACCGTTGATCGACCCCAGCACCGGAGAGGTGTTCGCGGAGGCGCCATTGTCCGGCGAGGCGGACGTCGATGCCGCCATGCAGGCAGCGGCGCGCGCGTTCGAGTCCTGGCGCGACACGACGCCGAGCGAGCGGAGCCGGGCGCTGCTGCGCATCGCCGATGCCGTGGAGGAGCGGGCCGACGACCTGGTCAGGGCCGAGGCCCAGAACACCGGCAAGCCGATCGGGCTCACCCGATCCGAAGAGATCGGGCCGATGGTCGACCAGATCCGCTTCTTCGCCGGCGCCGCCCGCCTGCTGGAGGGCAAGTCGGCGGGCGAGTACATGACCGACCACACGTCGATGATCCGGCGTGAGCCGGTCGGCGTCGTCGCGCAGGTCACGCCGTGGAACTACCCGATGATGATGGCGGTGTGGAAGGTCGCGCCCGCGATTGCCGCCGGCAACAGCGTGGTTCTCAAGCCGTCGGACACCACGCCCGTCACCACCCTGATGCTCGCCGAGATGGCAGCAGAGTTCCTCCCGCCCGGAGTGTTCAACGTGGTCACCGGCGACCGGGACACCGGCAGGGAGCTGATCCGACACCCGATCCCTCAAATGGTGTCGATCACCGGCTCCACCCGGGCCGGCGTCGAGGTGGCTCGCACCGCAGCGGAGGACGTCAAGCGCGTGCATCTCGAGCTGGGGGGCAAGGCACCGGTGATCGTGTTCGACGACGCCGAGCTGGAGAAGGCGGCCGAGGGCATCGCCGGCGCGGCGTACTTCAACGCCGGCCAGGACTGCACGTCCGCCACGCGAGTTCTCGCCGGGCCGCGAATCCACGGCGACTTCGTGGAGGCACTCACCGAGCAGGCACGGGGAACGGTCGTCGGCCCGCCGGACAACTCCGACGCCGCATACGGGCCGCTGAACAACGTCAACCAGCTCAAGCGGGTCAGCGGCATGGTCGAGCGCTCTCCCGGGCACGCCAAGGTCGCCGCCGGCGGACACCAAGTGGGTGACCGTGGGTACTTCTTCGAGCCGACGGTCATCTCCGGCCTGCGCCAGGACGACGAGATGATCCAGTCGGAGATCTTCGGACCCGTCATCACCGTGCAGCAGTTCTCCGACGAGGAGGAGGCGCTGCGGTGGGCCAACGGCGTGGAGTTCGGCCTCGCCTCGTCGGTGTGGACCCGCGACCACGGTCGCGCCATGCGGATGGCACGGCGGCTCGACTTCGGCTGCGTGTGGATCAACACCCACATCCCGCTGGTCGCGGAGATGCCACACGGCGGCTTCAAGCACTCCGGTTACGGCAAGGACCTGTCGATGTACGGGTTGGAGGACTACACGCGCATCAAGCACGTGATGAGCTACATCGGGACATGAGCGGCGCCTTCTCCGCTGAGCCCACGTGATGTTCACCGGCGATGGCGTCGACCGCCGACACGTGGCTCGCGTAGGCCAAGGTGTCCTCATGACGATCGCCGGGTCGACATCACGTCGACTTCCGACCGAGCTCGCCCCGCCCTACTGTCGGGCCATCCGCGACCGTGATCTCGGACGGTGAGGCGACCCGCACCGGTCTGGAGGAGCCATGGCATCGCTACGACAGCAGATCCTTCGACGCAAGCCCGTCACCGAGATGGCGGCGGAGACCGGAGCGGACACCGAGCGCAGTGAGCTCCAGCGCACCATCGGGCTGTTACCGCTCTCGGCCATCGGCATCGGCGGCACGATCGGCACCGGTATCTTCTTCGTGCTGTCCGAGGCCGTTCCGATCGCGGGCCCGGCAGTCGTCTGGTCGTTCGTCTTCGCCGGTGTGGTGGCGGGTCTGACGGCGATCTGTTACGCCGAGCTCGCCGGCGCCGTCCCCGTCTCCGGGTCGTCGTACTCCTACGCATACGCAACTCTCGGCGAGTTGGTCGCCATGGGCGTCGCCGCCTGCCTGCTGCTGGAGTACGGCGTGTCCGGCGCGGCCGTCGCCGTCGGCTGGTCGCAGTACCTCAACCAGCTGCTGGACAACCTGTTCGGCTTCGAGATCCCGGAGGCCCTGTCGATGGCCCCGGAGCAGGGCGGCATCTTCAACCTGCCCGCGGTCATCCTGATAGCCCTGTGTGCACTTCTGCTCATCCGCGGGGCGAGCGAGTCCACCACGGTCAACGCGATCATGGTGATGATCAAGATCGGTGTCCTGGTCCTGTTCATCGTCATCGGTGTGACCGGCTGGAACTCCGACAATCTCAGCGACTTCGCCCCGTTCGGGTTCAGCGGGGTCACCGCCGCGGCAGGCATCATCTTCTTCTCCTACATCGGCTTGGATGCGGTCTCCACGGCCGGTGAGGAGGCGAAGAACCCGCGGCGAAACCTGCCCCTGGCGATCCTGATCGCACTGCTGACCGTGACCACGCTCTACGTCTTGACATCGCTGATCGCGGTGGCCGCCCAGCCCTTCGGCGAGTTCGAGGGCCAGGAGGCGGGCCTCGCCCAGATCCTCGAGAACATCACCGGCTCGACCTGGCCCGGCACCCTGATCGCGGCCGGTGCGGTGATCTCGATCTTCAGCGTGACCCTGGTGGTGCTCTACGGCCAGACCCGCATCCTGTTCGCCATGTCCCGCGACGGCATGATCCCCGAGCTGTTCCACAAGGTGAATCCGCGCACGCTCACGCCCGTGCCCAACACGATCATCGTCGCGGTCGTCATCAGCCTGCTCGCCGGGCTGATCCCGATCAACTTCCTGGCCGAGATGACCAGCATCGGCACCCTGGTCGCATTCATCGTCGTGTCGATCGGCGTGATCGTCCTACGCCAGACGCAGCCCGACCTGCCGCGCGGCTTCAAGGTCCCCCTGTATCCGCTGACGCCGATCCTGTCGGTGGTCGGCGCCCTGTGGATCATCCAGGACCTGCGGCCGGTGACCATCTACGTGTTCCTCATCTGGGTCGCCGTCGCGATGGTCTGGTACTTCCTGTACGGCAGGTCGCATTCGCACCTGGGTCGGCACGAGCACGTCGGCCTGGCCGAGGACATCGAGCCATGACCATCGTGGCCGGGTACGCGCCCGACGAACGCGGTCGGGCGGGGCTCGAACTGGCCGCCATGCTGGCCCGCTCCGCGGGCGAGAACCTGGTCGTGTGCACCGTGGTCCCGGCGCCCTGGATTCCGGGCGTGGCCCGGATCGACACGGAGTACCAGGCCTACCTCGACGATCGCGCGCACCGCGCACTCGACCACGCCCGCGTCGACCTGCCGACGGACATCACGGCGGATTTCTCCGCGCACAGCGCGCGATCTGCGCCCAGCGGCCTACTCGAGGTCGCCGCGCAGCACGACGCTTCGGTGATCGTGCTGGGATCGTCCACTGCCGGGGCCTTCGGTCATGTCGCGCTCGGCAGCGTCACGGGCCGGCTCCTGCACAGCTCTCCCTATCCGGTCGCGCTGGCGACGCGCGGGTTTCGGGCCGGGCCGGAGGGCAGTGTGACCCGGTTCACCGTCGCGTACGGCGGGTCCGAGCAGGCGAACGACCTGGTCGTAGCGACAGCGGCGGTCGCTTCGCGGATGTCCGCGTCCGTGCGCCTGGCCTCCTTCGCGGTCAGCCCACGACCCCCCTACACCTCCGGCGTCGGCCGGCTCGCCGACGACGCTCGCGTCGGTCAGTGGGCGGCGAGCATGGAGGCGGCCGCACAGAAGGCTCTGCAGCTGGCGAAGGATCTGCAGCCCGTACCCGAGCCGCTGGAGGTGGTGATCGGGTACGGCGAGGACTGGGACGAAGCGCTCGACGACATCGAGTGGCGCGACGGCGACGTCCTCACGGTCGGCTCGAGCGCAGTCGGACCCGCCGCTCAGGTGTTCCTGGGATCCCGTGCCGGCAAGATCGTCCGGCACTCTCCTGTGCCCGTCGTGGTCGTACCGAGGGCTGCGGCGCAGGAGCTGGCCGGACAGTGACCGACGTCGACGAGCTCGTCGGCCTCTTCCCGCCCGGCACGTCGCTCGATGCCGACGGCATGCTCGTCGTCGGCGGCTGCCGCCTCGACGCGATCGCGCAGGAGCACGGAACCCCGGTGCTGGTCATGGTCGAGAGTGCCCTGCGCGAACGTGCTCGCGCCTACCGGCGCGCTTTGGCGGCGCGGTGGCCGGACTCGCAGGTGGTCTTCGCGTCCAAGGCGTTCCCATCGACCGCGGTCCAGCGGGTGATGGTGTCCGAGGGTATGTGGATCGACGTAGCCGGCGGCGGGGAGATCGTCACGGCGCTGGCGGCCGGTGCCGACCCGGCCACCCTGGTCCTACACGGCAACGCGAAGTCGACCGAGGAGATCAGGCTCGCCATCGACTCCGGCGTCGGCATGGTGGTGGTCGACAACCTCGACGACGTGGACCGGCTCGATGCGCTGGTCCCGGCAGGACGGGTACAGGCATGCCTGGTGCGGGTGATCCCGGGCGTGCAGGCCTCGACCCACGCCGCCCACGTCACCGGGCACGAGCGCTCGAAGTTCGGCCTGTCCCCGTCCGCTGCCCGCGAAGCGATCGCGCGGATCGAGGCGAGCGACCGCCTGCGCATGGACGGGCTGCACACCCATGTGGGCTCGCAGATCATGGTCGCCGAGGAGTTGGCCGCGGCCGTGGCGCCGCTGGCGGCCCTCGGGCAGTATCCCGTCTACGACCTCGGTGGAGGTCTCGGCGCCCGGTACACCTACTCCGACCGCCCGCCGAACCTCGACGGCTACCTCGACGCCCTCGTCGGCGCGGCGCGCGAACATCTGCCGGCGCAGGCCCGCATCCTGATCGAGCCGGGGCGCAGCATGGTGGCCGTCAACGCCGTCACGGTGTACACGGTCACCACGGTCAAGCCCGGCGAGACGACCTTCGTCGCCGTCGACGGCGGCATGGCGGACAACCTCGAGGTCGCCCTCGTCGGCCAGCGGTTCGAGGCCACGATCGCCGACCGAGTCGGCGGCGGCGAGCCGGTCACTGTGGTCGGTCGGCACTGCGAATCCGGAGACGTCCTCAGCGAGGACGTCCCGCTGCGTGATCCTCGGGTGGGTGACCTGCTGGCCGTGCCGGCCACCGGCGCGTATTGCTACACGATGGCCAACAACTACAACGGCGCACGGCGCATACCGGTGGTCTTCACCGCCGACGGACAGTCCCGCCTCGTGGTCCGCCGCGAGAGCTGGCAGGACCTGTTGGCTCGCGACGTCGAGGCGTGACGGTTCGCGTCGCGGCGGCGTATCAGTCCTCCGTCGTGACCGGTGACAGCACCAGGTTCTCGACGACGAGCATGATGGCGATCACGACCACGAGGACGCCGAGCTGGACCACGGCCGCGGCGACCAACCCGAGCGGTACCGTCGCCAGCGCCGCCGTGGACGCCGCCAGCCGCGACCGAGCCGGCCCGACGTGCAGCACGCGGCGGAACTCGGCGTCGCCGATGAGGAACATTGCGACCCCCCCGCCGAGGGCGACCGCTCCGCCCAGGCTCATCGGCGTGCCCGGGTGTGCGACGGCCTCGTGCAGGCCGGCCGCGGCGACGACGAGTCCCAGCAGCATGGGGATGTGGGCGTAGAAGTAGGCCCGGATGGCCAGCAGCGCACGCGGGCCGGGTTCGGCACCGGCCAGGACGCGCTCGGCCGCCTCGTCATCGCCGGAGAAGTAGGCCCACCACAGCGCGGCCGGCAACGCGAGGGCGAGTACCACCGCACCCAGGACGCCTGCGGTCAGGTGGTCGGTGTCCACGCTCAGGCCGATCGCGATGACGGTCTCGCCCAGTGCCACGATCATCAGCAGCCCGTGCCGTTCGACGAAATGACCGGAATCGAGCTCGAAGTGGGGCGCGACGCCCAGGTAGGGCGTCGCTGCCTGCAGGACGAACGCCGCCACCCACAGCGCGTACATCAGTGGCCCGTCGACGAATCCCGCGGTGAGGATGAGCGCCGCCGAGACCAGGTTGAAGGGCGCGAGCCGCCTGACGCCCACCCTGGCGCTGGACTGCGACAGCAGCACGAGGTGCACGCAGACCACGACGAGATAGCCGAAGCCGACCACGACACCGCCGTCGCCGAAGGCCTGGGACACGCCGACGGCCGTCACCAGGAAGCCGGCCATGCCCAGGAGGAGCAGCACTTGCTGCAGCGGCCGCCGCGGCGGCACCTGGTTCGTCAGCCACGCGTAGCCGCCGTACATGTACCAGAGCACTCCGAAGACGAGAAACACCCGGGCCGCACCGGCGGTGGTCAGGTCGTCTTCGAGTAGCCCGGTGAGCTGCGTGATGGTGAAGACGAACACGAGATCGAAGAACAGCTCGAGAGTCGTCACCCGCGACACGGGCGGAGCATCGGTGTCGCGCCACCGGAACCGGACCACGGGCGGCAAGGTACGTCATCGTCGCCGTGCGGGCGGCCGCCGTTCGCGAGCAGCGGAGATAGCATCGACCGGCGCGGAGCCTGGGGTTCCGGTGTGAGGGGTGTGTGCCATGGGGGTCGTCGACTGGGCGCTGTATCGGGACGGGATCCGCGAAAGCGTGGCGAGCCATCACGAGGCCGTCCAGCTCGCTCGGGCCGAAGGCGGCTTCGTGTGGATCGGGCTCCACGAGCCGGACGAGAGCGAACTCGCCCACATCGCCGACGAGTTCGCGCTACACGCGCTCGCTGTCGAAGACGCGATCCACGCCCATCAACGGCCGAAGCTCGAGCGCTACGGTGAGAGCCTGTTCGCCGTCTTCAAGACAGTCCGCTACATTCCGCACGCGGCGGTGACCGAGACGAGCGAGATCGTCGAGACCGGCGAGGTCATG
>DATFBR010000254.1:0-9927 GCA_035253685.1 Jiangellaceae bacterium | reverse complement strand
GCGCCGAAGAAGTGCGGCGTGACGGCGATCGAACCGTCGACCACAGTGACGTGCACAGCCAGATGATGTCCGTTCATCCGCCACGCCCACGGTGCGTCGCCACCCGGATCGCCCAGGATCCGTACCCAGAATCGGTGGTCCGCCGGATCGGGTTCGTGTCCCGGCTCGGCGGCGAGCTGACGCCGGATCATGTCCAGTTCAACGACAGCACGCGCGGTGCGTGCGCCTCCCTCGCTGCCCCCTGCGTCGAGAAGGCGGAGCGCCAGCGCCTGCTGCTCGGCGTTCATCTCGGCGAGGGCGAGGCCGGGACGCACGCCGGGCAAGTAAGTCCACCGGCGGTGGTCGGCGACGTCGAACGGCGCAGACGCAGCCGCCCGCTGTGCGTCGTCGAGAGACGCCAGGAACCTCCGGGCTGCGGACGCGGAGACGTCGGCTGGGTTCACGACCGATCGCGGTCTGCCGCCGCGGGAGACACGAGTGGACGGTTCAGTTCTGTCGCGCTCGCGGAACGGCGTGCTGCCGCCGGCCCCGGATAGCGGTCGGCGAGGCTCTCGCCGGCGATCTTCTCCTGCAGCTTGAGTATTCCCTGCAGCAGCGCCTCGGGGCGGGGTGGGCAACCGGGAACGTAGACGTCGACCGGCACGACCTGGTCGACACCCTTGGTCACCGAGTACGAGTCCCAGTACGGTCCCCCCGAGTTGGAGCAGGCGCCGAAGGAGATGACGTACTTGGGCTCGGGCATCTGCTCGTAGAGTCGCCGGACGGCCGGGGCCATCTTGTCGGTGACCGTCCCCGACACGACCATGAGATCCGCCTGCCGCGGCCCGGGCGCGAACGGGATGACACCGAGCCGGATGAAGTCGTGGCGGGCCATGGACGCGGCGATGAACTCGATCGCACAGCAGGCAAGCCCGAAGTTGAAGACCCACAGCGAGTACCGGCGTCCCCAGTTGAGCACGACCCGAACCGGGTCGGGCACGAGCCGCTGAGCCGCTCCGACCCGTCCTGGACCGTCACCGTCGGCCAGGTCGCGGGAGAGCGGGCCATCCTGCGGCGGTCCGGCGCCGGGCATGCCCAGGTCGGTCACTGCCACGTCAGCACACCTCGTCGCACCGCGTAGAGGATCCCGGTGGCCAGCAGTCCGAGGAACACGAACATCTCGACCAGCGTCGTGACGCCGAAGCCGGGCGCCGCGAAGACCGTTGCCCAGGGGAACAGGTAGACCGCGTCGACGGCGAACACGACGTAGAGGAACGCGTAGACGTAGTAACGGATGTGGGTATGGGCCCATCCCTCGCCGACCGGGTCGACGCCGGACTCGTAGGTCAGCAGCTTCTCCCCGGTGGGCCGGTTGGGGGCGAGCAGGCGATTGGCCCCGTAGGCAACGGTGACGAATCCCACGCCGGCGAGGGCGACCACTGCGACGACGACGTACGGGGACAGGTAGGCCTCCATGGCCGCCACCTCCCCGGAGCTTCGCGGCATCGTCGACGAGCTGCCTCCAACGTACCGCCAGCTCCCGCGCCGCACCGCACCGTCCGGCCCACCACGCGGACGCACGGTGCCTGCTCGGGCGTGGCGGGCTGCACGCAGGTGGTGACATACCGCTGCCGGCGCGACAGAAGGCGACCATACGGTCGTACGATGGTGACGGAGCGTTCTCGCGGGCGCAGCGGCCCACGACGGCTGTGGCGACCGGAGGAGCCACCACAGGGGAGGCGTCAACACACGGTGACCGACAAGCAGGTCCGGGTGATCGACCGTGTGATCATCCGGTTCGCCGGCGATTCCGGCGACGGGATGCAGCTCACCGGAGACAGGTTCACCGCAGAGACCGCGTCGTTCGGCAACGACCTGTCCACGCTGCCGAACTTCCCGGCTGAGATCCGTGCGCCTGCAGGCACGCTACCCGGCGTGTCGAGCTTTCAGCTCCATTTCGCCGACCACGACATCCTCACACCGGGCGACGCTCCGGATGTCCTCGTCGCGATGAACCCGGCGGCGCTGAAGGCCAATCTGGCCGACCTGCCCGACGGAGCGACGATCGTCGTCGACACGTCCGACTTCACCCCCCGCGCACTGAAGAAGGTCGGCTACGAGACGAACCCGCTCGACGACGGCAGCCTGGAGTCGTTCAAGGTCCACGCTCTCGACCTCACCGGTATGACCATGGAGGCGCTCAAGGACTACGGCCTCACCCGGAAGGAGGCCGGCCGCTCGAAGAACATGTTCGCCCTCGGCCTGCTGTCCTGGATGTACGGACGTCCGATCGAGGGCACGCTGGCCTTCCTGGAGCGGAAGTTCGCCAAACACGCGGCGATCCGGGACGCGAACATCACCGCGGTGAAGGCCGGTTGGAACTATGGCGAGACCACCGAGGACTTCGCGGTCTCCTACGAGGTCAAACCCGCACCACTGCCGCCCGGCCGGTACCGCAACATCACCGGCAACCTCGCGCTCGCCTACGGCCTCATAGCGGCGTCGCAACGCAGCGGGCTGCCGCTGTTCCTGGGCTCGTACCCGATCACGCCGGCATCGGACATCCTGCACGAGCTCTCCAAGCACAAGCGTTTCGGCGTGCGGACGTTCCAGGCCGAGGACGAGATCGCCGGAATCGGAGCCGCCCTCGGTGCCGCCTTCGGTGGTGCCCTCGGTGTCACCACGACGTCGGGGCCGGGTGTGGCGCTGAAGTCCGAGACGATCGGCCTGGCCGTTTCGCTCGAGCTTCCCCTGATCGTCTGCGACATCCAGCGTGGTGGCCCGTCCACCGGGCTGCCCACCAAGACCGAGCAGGCCGATCTTCTCCAGGCGATGTTCGGGCGCAACGGCGAGGCGCCGGTGCCGATCATTGCCCCGTCCTCGCCGGGCGACTGCTTCTACGCCGCGCTGGAGGCAGCGCGGATCGCGCTGACGTACCGGACTCCCGTGCTGCTGCTCTCGGACGGCTACCTGGCCAACGGCGCCGAGCCGTGGCGGATCCCCGGCGTGGACGACCTGCCCGCCCTCGACGTCGAGTTCGCGACGGCGCCCAACCACGGAAACGGCAACGGTGCCGACACGTTCTGGCCCTACCTGCGTGACCCGGCCACCCTCGCCCGGCCCTGGGCCGTCCCCGGCACCGCGGGTCTAGAACATCGGATCGGCGGCATCGAGAAGGCCGAAGGCTCGGGCAACATCTCCTACGCCCCCGACAACCACGACCACATGGTGCGCATACGCCAGGCCAAGGTGGACAGGATCGCCGGCATCCCGCCGTTGGCCGTGGAGGATCCCTCCGGCGAGGCCCGGCTGCTCGTCCTCGGCTGGGGATCGACCTACGGTCCGATCGGTGCCGCGGTGCGCCGCGTGCGTGCCGCTGGTACGCCGGTGGCCCAAGCACATCTGCGGCACCTGAACCCGTTCCCCGCGAACACCGGCGAGGTCCTGCGCGCCTACGATCGGGTCCTCGTTCCGGAGATGAACCTGGGCCAGCTCCGCCTGCTCCTCCGCGGCCGCTACCTGGTCGACGTCCGGGGCTACAACCGCGTGCGCGGGCTGCCGTTCAAGGCCGAAGAGCTCGCCGACGTCATCGAGAAGGCGATATCCGATGTCTGAGACCACGGTCGCACCCGGCCTGGCTGGCTTGCGGGGCGTCCCCACCACCGACGTTCCCGAGACTAAGAAGACCTTCACCAGCGACCAGGAGGTGCGCTGGTGTCCCGGCTGTGGCGACTACGCCATCCTCGCCGCCGTGCAGGGCTTCCTCCCGGAGCTGGGACTGCGGCGCGAGAACATTGTGTTCGTCTCGGGAATCGGGTGTTCGTCGCGCTTCCCGTACTACCTCGACACGTACGGCATGCACTCGATCCACGGCAGGGCGCCGGCCATCGCCACCGGCCTCGCGGTGTCGCGTCCGGATCTGTCGGTCTGGGTGGTCACCGGCGACGGCGACGCTCTGTCGATCGGCGGTAACCACCTCATCCATGCGCTGCGGCGCAACGTCAACATGACGATCATGCTGTTCAACAACCGGATCTACGGGTTGACCAAGGGGCAGTACTCCCCCACCTCCGAGCTGGGCAAGATCACCAAGTCGACACCGATGGGGTCGCTGGACGCGCCGTTCAACCCCGTGTCGTTGGCACTGGGCGCGGAGGCGACCTTCGTCGCCCGGACCATCGACACCGACCGTAGGCACCTGACATCGGTCCTGCATGCGGCGGCGGCCCACCGCGGTACCTCGCTGGTCGAGATCTACCAGAACTGCAACATCTTCAACGATGGCGCCTTCGACCTGCTGACGAGCCCGGAGACGCGCGACGACACATTGATCCGGCTCGAGCACGGCCGGCCGGTGCGCTTCGGCGCGGACCTCGACCACGGGGTGCGTCGCGACCGCGCGACGGGGGCGTTCGAGGTCTGTGCCGGTGACGACCCTGAGGTGATCGTGCACGACGCCCATGCCGCCGACCCATCGCAGGCGTTCGCCCTGTCCCGGCTCGCCGATCCGGGCACGCTGGCACACTCGCCCATCGGCATCTTCCGCCAGGTCGAGCGGGCCACCTACGGCGATCTCATGAACACGCAGCTCGACCAGGACGTCGAGAAGCGTGGCCGCGGCGACCTGGCCGGCCTGCTCGCCGGCGCCGACCCCTGGACGGTCAGCTGACCGTCGCTCCGGCTGCCAGACGGACTCCGACCTATTCCGGCGCCGAACGGCGGCCATTCGGCGGTCTCGTCAGCGCAAACGTGCCGGGTCAGGCGACCGTACGCCGGCACGAAGGACTCGGGTTGGTAGCAAGCCGGCGCCAGCGGCGCTGTGTCAGAAGCCGGCCCGTCGGCGCGGGCCGGGTGTGACAACGCGGCACAGGTGTGATTGCCTGTTCCCCGGTGTACGGGGGTCCGTCGCGACGACAAGGGTGATGCGCAAGTGCCGAGAGGCCGTCACAGGCGCGGCAGGACCCTTCCCCGTAAGCGCCGAATCGTCACGTTCGCTTTCCCTGCGGCCGTCGTGGCGATCGCACCGGTCGGTGTCGCCGCCTGGCCCCATACCACCGACGACGCTTCCGCCCAGGACCCGATCGCGGCCCTGGGCGAGATCCAACGACCCGAGCCTCTCAGCCGTGGTCTGAGCGACCGGCCGCCGCTGTCTCCTTCGGCGACGCCGACGCCGACGCCCACGACACCGCTGGCAGCTCCCACGCAGACCCCCACGCCGGTGCCGACCGTCGTGGGTCACATGTACGTCACGACCGGACTGAACGTACGCACCGCTCCGGCCGAGGACGCCGAAGTGCTGGCCGTGCTCGGGCGAGGGACCAACGTGGGCGTGACCGGCACGACGGACGGCT
Source organism: Jiangellaceae bacterium (assembly GCA_035253685.1). Taxonomy (GTDB): domain Bacteria; phylum Actinomycetota; class Actinomycetes; order Jiangellales; family Jiangellaceae; genus DASRTE01. The sequence continues at coordinate 4,597 of DATFBR010000254.1, read as the reverse complement.
CGTGGGTGCAGATCATCTACGACGATGTGCCTGCGTGGGTCAGCGGCGACTACCTGTCGGAGACGGAACCGCCGGCCGAGACGGCCAGCACCATCTCGTACGCGGAATGCGAGTCGGGTTCCGCGGTCGAGTCCGGGCTGACGCCGGACGCCATCCGGGTACACCGGGCCGTCTGCGCCGAGTTCCCCGACGTCAGTTCCTACGGTGGGCTGCGCGCCGGTGACGGCGGCGAGCACGGCGACGGCCGCGCCCTGGACATCATGGTGTCCAGCAGTTCGCTCGGCGACGCCATCGCGGCGTGGGTCCGAGACCACCACGGCGAGCTGGGCGTCAGCGAGGTGATCTGGTCGCAGCGGATCTGGACCGTGGAACGCAGCGCCGACGGCTGGCGGTGGATGGAGGACCGCGGATCGGACACCGCCAACCACTACGACCACGTCCACGTCACCGTCTACGGCAACTCCGGCGGTTGAGCCTCGTCGGCCCTGTGCCACGTCGTCAGGCTCGGTCGCCGCATCGTTGCTGGTGCGCGGCCCGCTCGCCCTGACAGGTCAGAAACGGGCGGCGGTCGTGGCCGTTCAGGCTGTTCGGTCGACGACCGAGTCGCAGAGCGCCTCGAGCGCGCGCCGGGCGGGCACGTCGGGCAACGAGGCGAGAACCGCACGTGCCTCGGCGGCCCACCGTCGGACCTCGGCGCTCGCCTCCGCCATCGCCGGGTGTCGACGTAGCAGGGCGAGGGCTTCGGCGTGTGCTGCGTCGTCGGTGAGGGGGCCGTCGAGCAGCATCCGCAGGCGCTCGCCGGACGCGTCGAGCGAACGCCTGGCATAGAGCACCGGAAGAGTCGACACGCCTTCGCGCAGGTCGGTGCCGGGCATCTTGCCCCATTCGGCGGAGTCGCTGGCGATGTCGAGCAGGTCGTCGGCGAGCTGGAAGGCCATGCCGATGCGCTCGCCGTAGCGGGCCAGTACGTCGACGACGTCGTCAGGTGCGCCGGCGTGCAGGGCTCCCAGCCGGGCCGAGGTCGCGATCAGCGACGCCGTCTTGTCGGAGAGGACGCCCAGGTAGTGGGCCACCGGGTCCTCGCCGTCGCGAGGTCCGAGCGTCTCGCGAAGCTGTCCGTGCACCAGTCGCTCGAAGGTCCGGGCCTGGATACGCACCGACTCGGTACCCAGGTCGGCGGCGATGTCGGAGGCCCGGGCGAAGAGAAAATCGCCGGCCAGGATGGCGACGGTGTTCCCCCATCGGGCGTTCGCGCTCGGCTCACCTCGGCGCAGTGCTGCGTCGTCCATGACGTCGTCGTGGTAGAGCGTCGCGACGTGGGTGAGCTCCACCACGACCGCCGACCGAACCACTCCCGGAGCGTCGGCGTCGCCGAACTGACCCGCCACCAGTGCGAGTAACGGCCGGAACCGCTTGCCCCCTGCCGCCACGAGGTGTCGCGATGCCGATGCCAGCAGCGCGTGGTCGGACTTGACCGCCTCGGCAAGCCGCTCCTCGACCTCCTCCAGACCGGCCGCGACCGACGCTTCGAGGTTCGGGTCGACGGCGGGGATGCCGAGGACGGGCGAGGACACGGCCCTCCTCACGACGGTCAGCGGACGAAGACGGATGCCTGCTGGGCCAGCTCCAGCAATGGACCAGGCAGGATGCCCAGGGCGACGGTGGCCACGACGCCGAGGGCGATACCGACCGTAGTCCACGCGCTGGGCACGACGACCGTCGGACCGTCGGAGGTCGGTTCGGAGAAGAACATCAGCACGATGACGCGCACGTAGAAGAACGCCGCGATCGCGCTGGCGACGACGCCGACGATCACCAGAGGCAGTGCGCCGCCCTCGATCGCCGCGGAGAACACGACGAGCTTGCCGACGAACCCGCTGGTCAGCGGAATCCCGGCAAAGGCAAGAAGGAACAGCGCGAAGGTGGCCGCGAGCACCGGGGCGCGCTTCCCCAACCCCGCCCACTTGGCCAGGTGGGTCGCTTCTCCCCCGGCGTCGCGCACGAGCGTCACGACCGCGAACGCGCCGACCGTCGCGAAGCCGTACACAGCAAGGTAGAACAACACGGCCGCCGTGCCGACCGAGTCCGCGGCGACGAGCCCGGTGAGGATGAAGCCGGCGTGCGCGATCGAGGAGTAGGCCAGCATCCGCTTGACGTCGGTCTGCGTCAGCGCGACGACCACACCGACCACCATCGTGAGGATGGCGACCGCCCAGAACAGCGGCTGCCAGTCCGTCCGCATACCGCCGAAGGCGACGTAGAAGATCCGCGCCATCGCACCGAAGGCCGCCACCTTCGTACAGGCCGCCATGAAGCCCGTGACCGGCGTTGGCGCCCCCTGGTAGACGTCCGGTGTCCAGGCGTGGAACGGTGCCGCGCCCACCTTGAACATCAATCCCACGGCGATCAGCCCGACGCCGGCCAGCAGCAGTCCCTCCTGGCCGACCCGGGCGCCCAGTGCGGCGTCGATGTCGGAGAGCAGCAGCGAACCGGCGAAACCGTAGACCAGTGCCGTACCGAAGAGGAAGAACGCGGACGAGAACGCGCCGAGCAGAAAGTACTTCAGCGCCGCCTCCTGTGAGAGCAGGCGACGCCGGCGCGCCATGCCGCACAGCAGGTACAGCGGAAGCGAGAGCACTTCGAGCGCGACGAACATGGTCAGCAGGTCGTTGGCTGCGGGGAAGAGCAGCATGCCGCTGACGGCGAACATCATCAGCGGGTAGACCTCGGTCTGCAGGACGCGTTGCTGGACGAGTGTGCGCTCGTCCTCACCGCCGGCCAGCGACGATGCCGCCGGCGCGAACGCATCGCCACCTCCCTCGATCCGGCGCTCGGCGAAGAACAGCACGCTGATCGCGGCGAACACGAGGATCGCGCCCTGCAGGAACAGTGCCGGGCCGTCGATGGCCACCGAACCCTCGGCGTCGACCAGGGACGTACCTGCAAGCCGGACGACCTGGACGAATGCAGCGCCGATGGCCAGCAGGGCGAGGGCGACCTGCAGCGCGTGTCGTGGTTGCCTGGGCGCGAACGCCTCGATCAGAACACCGAGCACCGCCGCGCCGAAGACGATGAGCATCGGCAGCAGCGCGGAGTACTCCAGGGAGGGGGCGCTCACTGGGCGGTCCCTTCGGCGGTGGTGGTCGCATCGACCTCGGGAGGTGGATCGCTCACGCCGACCTCGGCGAGGTTCGCACCGACGCCCTCGTCGATCACGTCCAGGACCGGCTTGGGAAAGAACCCGAGCCCGAGCAGCAGCGCGACCAGCGGGGCGACGATCACGAGCTCACGGCGATGCAGGTCGACGAAGCCCGCAGTGTGATCACGGACCGGTCCGGTCATGGTCCGCTGGTAGAGCCAGAGGATGTACACCGCTGCGAGGATGGTCGCGATCGTCGCGACGACGGCCGCCGCGCGATATCGGCCGAACGTCCCGACCAGCACGAGGAACTCTCCGGTGAAGGTCGCAAGCCCGGGCAATGCCAGCCCGGCGAGGCCGGCGAACAGGAACGACCCGGCGAGCAGCGGAGCAGGCGTGGACACGCCACCGTAGTCGGCCACCATTCGCGACCGGCCCCGCGTGATCAAGAAGCCGACGATGACGAACAGCGCCACTGTCGAGAAGCCGTGGGCGACCATGTAGAAGGTGGCCCCACTCGCGCCCTGGCTGGTCAGGGCGAAGATGCCGAGCACGATGAATCCGAAGTGCGATATCGACGTGTAGGCGATCAGGCGCTTCATGTCCGTCTGGCCGATGGCCAGCAGGGCACCGTAGACGACGCTGACCACGGCCAGCACGACCATCGCGGGGGCGAACTCGCTGGCGGCGTCGGGAAACATCGGCAGCACCAACGCGATCATTCCGTAGGTGCCGACCTTGTCCATGACGCCGGACAGGTACGCGGCGTTGGCCGGCGTGGCCTCGGCCGCGGCGTCGGGTAGCCAGGTGTGGAACGGCCACAACGGTGCCTTGATCGCAAAAGCGATCATGAATCCCAGGAACAGCCACCGTTGCAGGTCGACCGGGATGTCGAGGGCGATCAGGTCGGTGAACAAGAACGTGCCGGTCCCGGCGTCACGGGAGTGGACGTACAGCCCGATCACCGCGGCGAGCATGAGCAGCCCGCCGGCGAGGTTGTAGAGCAGGAACTTGACGGCTGCATAGCGGCGCTGTGGCCCGCCGTAGAGCCCGATCAGGAAGTACATCGGGACGAGCATGGCCTCGAACAGCACGTAGAACAGCAGGAGGTCCCGCGCCGCGAAGGCGCCGATCATCATCGCCTCGAGCAGGAGCAGCAGAGCGAAGAAGGGCTTGGGGTTACGCCGTTCCGCCTCCGCTTCGCGCCACATCGCCATCACCACGATGGGTGTGACGACGACAGTGAGCAGGATGAGCACGAGCGAGATGCCGTCGGCACCGAGCGACCAGTAGACGCCGAACGATTCGACCCAGCCGTACTGCTCGACGAACTGCACCGGGGCGCCGTCGGCGACGAAGGCGACCGCGGCGATGGCACCCAGGACGGCCGTCACACAGGACATGAACAGCGCCAGCTTCTTCGCGGCGAGCTCCAGTCCACGTGGCACCAGCGCGGTC
>DATFBR010000253.1:0-2006 GCA_035253685.1 Jiangellaceae bacterium | reverse complement strand
CTGATCGCCGCCGTCTCCGACGTCAGCCAGCCGCGCGACCGTGCCCGCGTGGTCGGCGTCTACGGCTTCTGGCGCAGCACGCGCGCTCGTCCCGGTCCCAGAACCTGCGTCATTCCGCCGCAGGCCGCGAACAGGTCTGTCAGCCCGTAGCCGTCCCCGCGCACCGCCGCCGCCAATCTCGAGGAAGACACCCCCCGGTTGGCTCCTCTTCGAGGTCGCCTCAAGGGGAAGGCGCAAAGACCGAAGGACGAACCTGGCGACTCCTGGTTAGCTTCCCGCATTCGACCGAGAGGGGGAGAGATGAGGAGAGCAGTGATTGCGCTCGCGCTCGTGGTGGGTGCCCTCGGCATCGCCGCGGCAGCGGTCGCCGGCGACGACGAGCTGCTGAAGGACGAGCGGCACTTTCTCGCACAGTCGGGGAAGGTCTACAGCGGAGGCCAGAAGGCCGCGGAAGCGAGCAACATGGCCGTCGTCGGCCACACGGATCTCGGTGGCCGTGGGTTCAACGCGGACGTGTGGTTCCACGAGGACCATGCCTACGTCGGCCACTGGGGCTTCCAGGACTGGGCGTCCGGGAGCAAGAACCGCTTCTGCCCCGAGGCGCCAAACAGTGGCGTCGCCGTCGTCGACGCCAGCGATCCGGCGGATGCCGAGGTCGTCTCGGTTCTCCAGAACCCGGCCGGGACGTCGGCGGAAGACGTCGTCGTCTATACGGCGCAGTCCGGCCCGCGCGTCGGCCGCGACATCGCGGTTGCTGGGATCCAGTGGTGCGGCGGCTCCCGCGCCGACGCGGACGCCGACCGTGGGCTGATGCTTTGGGACGTCACCAATCCGGCTGAGCCGGAGCAGATCGGCTATCTGAAGACCGCCTGCTGCACACGGGGAGTGCACGAGTTCGAGGTCGAGTATCGCGCCGACCTCGGCCGCACCTTCGCCTACGCGACCGTGCCGACGAGCCGGTACCCGGAGGCGAACTCGCCGAGCGGCTACCGGGACGTCAATGGTGACGGCGACTTCCGGCTGATCGACATCACGAACCCGGCGGCGCCGACGCAGGTTTCCGACTGGGGGATTCAGGACGTGGGCGGCCCGTTCTCAAGCGGACAAGGCTGCGACCCGGATCCGAACTACGGCCACGGCGCCGAGCCGTCGGAGGACGGCAAACTCGTGTTCCTCTCCTACTGGGACAGCGGCTTCATCCGCCTCGACGTGAGCGACCCGGCGCATCCCGTCTACACCGCCCGGACGGTGTACGCCCCGGACGAGGACGGCGACGCGCACTCGTCCAATTACGACGACGCTCGCAAGCTGCTCTTCACGGCAGACGAGGACTTCTGCAAAACCTCGGGGCCCGGGATCGAGACCGGCTACGGCTATCTCCGCGTCTACGACTACGACCTCTCGAAATCCGGGCGCCCGGTGCAGATCGGCGAATACAGGACGCCGAACTCGGCCGGTCTGGGCGGGCAGGGCTCCGGCGACTACACGATCCACAATCCGTTCCTGGTCGGAACGGACGTTTACATCTCGTGGTACTCGGACGGCGTTCGGGTCGTCGACGCGAGCGACCCAACTAACCTCGAGGAGGTTGCCTACTTCGTCCCGCCCGCGGGGCAGAACCCGGTGACGCCGCCGCAGCGGGGTGTCCTCTCGCAGATGCCGCAGGTGTGGGGAGTCGTCGTCGACGAGGCGACCGGGCTCGTCTACGCCAGCGACATGAACACCGGTCTCTGGATCCTGCGGCGCACCGACAGCTAGCACGATCGGGAGGCAGCGCCAAAATCGGCGCCGCCTCTCACCCTAGAGATCGCGTGGGGTAAGGCCCTCGGTGGTCAGCCGCAGCTTCAAGCGTGGGGGAACCATGCGGTTCCCCCACGCGTACACGTGTACTACCTACGGACGCTCGGGACCGTCGAGTGCCCAAAGAATGTGCGTGACGAGTTTCGACCCGTCGGCGTAGTGCTTGGTAATCGTCGAGCTCGTGATCCGGTCCGAGCGCTCGACTG
>DATFBR010000252.1:0-5294 GCA_035253685.1 Jiangellaceae bacterium | reverse complement strand
CTCGGAGCTGTTGCCGTCGATCTCGTCCACCTTCTGTGCCGTGCTCCACTCCGAGAAATGCGGACCCGCGACGGCGGTACCGGCGAGTGAGGCAACCGCGGTGACAACAGCGATCGTCAGCGCGGCGCGTGGTGTTCGTCTCATCAGACCCTCCATCCGGAACGTTCAGCACGTCGTGCTGCTGATCCCGTTGTCGCGCGGTGCGGTACCGCAGCGGTTCTGTGCCGGTATCAGCCGGGTATCAGTACCGTTGACGCGCGGCAGCACCGGGCGGAACATTCCCGGTGTGGGGGGGATCGCGGTCCTGGGGCCGCTGGCTGTCGACGACGACGTGGCCGGACTCGGGCCGCGGGACCGCGTCGTACTTGCGTCGTTGGCGCTGCGGCGCGGCGATGTGGTCAGCGCCGAGCTGCTCGCCGATGCGCTGTGGGGGGAGCGTCCGCCGCCCTCGTGGAGCAAGGTGGTTCAGGGCTGCGTCGTGCGGTTGCGAAAGAGGCTGGGACCGCAGTCCATCCAGACGCTGCCATCCGGGTACCGCCTGACGATTCCTGCTGACGAGATCGACGCCCACCGCTTCGAGCGGCTGGTCGAGAGGGGCAGGGAGCTGCTCACGCTGGGTGAGGCGGATCGAGCCTTCCACGTGATCGGTCAGGCGCTGACACTGTGGCGTGGCCGCGCGCTGGTCGACCTCGAAGGATGGCACGTCGGCCAGGTCGAGGCACGCCGTCTCGAGGAGTTGCGCCTCGACGCCCAAGAACTCCGGCTCGACACCGCCCTGCGCGCCGGGAGATACCGGGAGGTGCTGGCGGAGGCCCAGGCATGGGTCGCCCAGGAGCCACTCCGCGAACGGCGCTGGGCGTTGCTGGCACTGGCGCAGTACCAGGCCGGCCGCCAGGGCGACGCCCTGCGCACTCTTCACGAGGCGCGCACGATGCTCGTCACGGAGCTGGGTGTGGACCCCGGCCCAGATCTGGCTGCGCTCGAGCAGGCGATCCTGCGCCAGGAGCCGTCGCTGGTCGCGGGTTCGGTGCTGCCCGAGCCGAGCGCGACCTGCCCCTACCTGGGCCTGGTGCCGTACGACGTCGACGATGCGGACCTCTACTTCGGCCGCGACGTGGCCTTGGCGGCGTGCCTGCATCGGCTGGCGACCATCACCACCCTGGCTCTGGTGGGGCCGTCCGGCTGTGGCAAGTCGTCACTCGTGCGAGCCGGGGTGGTTGCCGCCCTGCGCAGGGAAGACCGTCAGGTCGTCGTCGTCACGCCGGGGGCGCACCCGATGGAAGCGCTGACCATCCTTCCCGCCTCCGGGCCCGCACCTGTGCTCGTGGTGGACCAGTGCGAGGAGGTCATCTCACTGTGTGAGAACGCGCAGGAACGGGCCGACTTCTTCGCCGCCATCGTCGACCACGCAACGCGGGCACCTCTCGTGGTCGCACTGCGAGCTGACCGGCTCGGCGACGTGTCGGCGTATCCAGGGTTTGCGCGCCTCGTCGAACAGAGCCTGTACCTGCTGGGCGCCATGGACGAGGACGACCTGCGGGCCGCCGTGGAAGGGCCTGCGCGACAGGCCGGGTTGTTGCTCGAACCCGGCCTGGTCGATCTCCTCGTGCGCGAGGTTCAGGGAGAACCTGGCGCACTCCCCCTGCTCTCGCACGCGTTGCGCGAGACCTGGACGCGGCGAGACGGACGGACCCTCACCGTTGACGGATACCGCCAGACCGGTGGCATCCGCGGCGCGGTCGCACAGTCGGCGGAGGACGTCTACGAGAGGGTGTCCTCCGATCAACGTCCACTGCTCCGCGACCTCCTCTTACGCCTGGTCATACCCACACCGGAGGGCGAACCGGTGCGGAGCCGGGTCGCGCGTAGAGCGGTTGCGACCGATGCCGAGCACGAGCGCCTGATCGAACTGCTGGTCACGGCCCGGCTCGTGACCAGCGACGACGGCGTCGTCGAACTGGCACACGAGGCCCTGGCCAGGGCCTGGCCGCGCTTACGTGGGTGGCTCGACGACGACGTGGAGGGCCAGCGCATCTTCCGTCACCTCGCCGGTGCGGCCGATGCCTGGGAGGGCCTCGGGCGCCCGGACAGTGAGCTATACCGCGGCGTCCGCTTGACACAGGCAATCGAGTGGAGAAACCGAACCCACGCCGACCTCACGCCGAACGAGGTGGAGTTCCTGGACGCCGCCCAACGGCTGGCCGAGGCCGAGCGACGCAGCGCCGAGGACCGTGCGCGGCACAGGGCCCGCCTCAAGCGACGAACGCGCATCATGCTCGCCGGTGTCGTCGTGCTCATCGTCGCCGTCGTCGCCGCCGGGCTGATCGCTATGCGCCAAGCTGAGCGCGCCGACATTGCGACTACCGCAGCCGACGCCAGACGCGCGGCCGGCCTTTCCCTCGCTGCGGACGACTTCGACCTTTCCCTGCTGTTGGCTGTCGAAGCCATAAACCTCTACGACTCGCCCTTCACGCGGGCCAACCTGCTCGACGTGCTCTCCCGTAGCCCGGGACTGCTCGGCGCTGTCCGTCATGACGAGCCGATCGAGACCATCGACGTGAACCCGGTCGATGGCACCGTGGCCATCGGTGGCGCCGTGGCCGGCGTGTCGTTCCTTGCCGCCGACACCCTCGACCCCGCGGATACCTACGAGGATCCGCCACAGCAGCTCGAGTATCGAGCCGATGGTCGACAGATCGCCGTAGCGACCACCATCACACCGGCCGGGTCGTCGTCGGAGCTGGATGCCGCCCCGGTCCGGCTCGTCGATGCCGCGACGCGCGAGGAGCAGCCCGTCCAGCTCGGCGGTTTCCCCGGCAGGCAGGTGGAAGTGTCCGACCTGCACTACAGCGCCGACGGAGACAGGCTGGCGGTATCGGTCGACGACGGCGGGGCCGAGCAGGACGCGAGCTCGGTGCTGGTGTGGGACGTCGACGTGCCGAATCGGCCCGTCCAGCACGTCCGAACCGCCCATGCCTGGGCCGTCGCGCTGAGCCCGGACGGAGGTCTGCTGTACGTAGGCACGCTCGATCCGATCGGGCTCACCGCCTACGACGTGGCCACCGGCCGCATCGTGCGCACCGTAGGGCTCTCGCCCGATGGTGCGCTCGATTCGACCAGTGTGGCTGGTCTCCACGACGGGCTCGAGGTCAGCCCTGACGGCGCCACGCTTGCGGTGCGGGCGCCCTACGACGACACCATCGTCCTGCTCGATGCAGCGACGTTCACCACGCGGGAACTGCTCCGCGGCCATACGGGCCCGGTGACGACTGTCCAGTTCTCCCGCGGCGGCACGGTGATCGCCTCAGGGTCCGACGACCGACGGGTCCTCGTGTGGGACGTCGCCACAGGTTCCCAACAGGACCAGCTACGGGGGCATTCTGGACCCGTATGGGGTCTCGCGTTCAGCCCGGACGACGCCACGCTCTACTCGGCATCAACGGATCGGTTGCTGCTGGCCTGGGACGTCGGCGGCGACGGCCGGCTCATTCGCCGCGCCGGTCTGATCGACGAAGGCCTGCGGGACGGGCTGACCGCCGTACCGGCGCCGGACGGCGAGGCCGTGGCGTACATCGGCCCCGCCGAGCCCGCGACCGCGCCGGGAGGCACCATCCAGTTCCTCGACGTCGCCGCGGGCCGGCTCGGCGCTGCCATCAAAACCTCCGGCGAGAGCTCGGGTGCGACGTGGCGAGCGCCGGACTTCGAGCAGCTCGCGACGGCGGGCCAGGACGGCTGGGTGCGCGTGCGGGATCGGCAGGACGGCGAAGTGCTCGCCGAGCTGTCCGTGGCGGCGGACGTTGCGGACATCGCCTACACCGCCGATGGCGAGAACATCCTGGTCGGCGAACGGTCCGGCACACTGTTCCAGATCGACGCCGACACGCTCGAACCGTCAGGTCCCCCGGTGCAGCTCCACCATCCGATCGGCGCGGTCGTCGCCAGTCCCGACGGTCGCACCGCACTGGTACTGCACGAGGGCCAGTGGATCGCGGCCGCCGACGTGGCGGGTGGCAGTGTCCTCTATACCCGGGACTTGGGATTCGGCGCCAAGCAGGCCGACTTCTCGCCCGACGGCCGGTTGGTCGCGGTCGTCTGCGAGAGCGGTGAGGTGGGACTGCTCGACATCGAGTCCGGGAACTGGCTGAGGCCGCCGGCGCTCAGTGGCGACAACGTCGTGGAGGTGGCGTATGCGCCTGACGGCGCCACCTTCGTCGGCACGGGCCTCGGCGGAACGGTCCTCGTCTGGGATGGCCGAACCAATGCGCGGCTCGGGACCGCACGGCGCAGCCAGACGACCTGGGCAGCGGTGGAGTTCCTCCCCGACGGGCACACCGTGGTCATCGCGACGCCCGACGGCGGCATCCACACCTGGGACACCCGTCCCGGCGCGTGGATGGACTTCGCCTGCACGTTGGCCGGCCGGAACCTCACCACCGACGAATGGACCGACGCGTTCGGCGACCGCCCTTACCGCGAGACCTGCCCGGCGCCGTAGCGGACCTCTGCCTCGATCCGCCGCTGATCACGTCGAGACGCCGCGGCCGCTCGTCATGCCCAGACGAGCGCCTGCGCCGGGTCCTCCAGGATGGCGGCGACGTCGGCCAGGAACCGCGAACCCGGCTCGCCGTCGACCAGACGGTGGTCGAAGGAGAGTCCGAGGGTCGTGACCCACCGCGGCCTGACTTTGCCCCTGTGCACCCACGGCTGCTTGCGGACGGCGCCGAACGCCATGATCGCCGCCTCTCCGGGCGGAAGGATCGGCGTGCCGGTGTCGACGCCGAAGACGCCGACGTTGGTGATCGAGATCGTTCCTCCGGTCATGTCCGACGGCGGTGTCTTGCCCTCGCGCGCCGTGGCGGCCAACTCGTTGATGGCGACGGCGAGGTCACGCAACGGGAGGCGGTCGGCGTCCTTGATGTTGGGCACGACAAGCCCGCGTGGTGTGGCCGCAGCGATGCCGAGGTTGACATAACGCTGCACGACGATCTCGCCGGCGTCGCCGTCCCAATGGGCATTGACGTCGGGGGTCCGGTGTACGGCGATGCACATGGCCCTGGCCAGCAGCGCCAGCGGCGACAGGCGAACGTCGCGGAACTCTCGGGACCCGCGCAGGCGCTCGATCAGTCTCATGGTGCGGGTGACGTCGACGGTGACGAACTCGGTGACGTGCGGTGCCGTGAACGCCGACTGCACCACGGCTGCGGCGGTCGCCTTGCGCACCGAGCGGATCGGGATGCGCTCCTCACGCGGCCGGCCGTCCCAGCCGGCTACGAGACCGGCCGCACCGGCCGTAG
>DATFBR010000251.1:0-3643 GCA_035253685.1 Jiangellaceae bacterium | reverse complement strand
TGGGCGCCGCGGTGAGGCGCAACCGGGCCACACGACGGCCGTCGAGCGCCAATACCTCGAGACTGTGCCCGTCGATTTCGATGGTGTCGCCACGGTCGGGCAACCGGCCCAGCACTGCGGTGACATAACCGGCTACCGTCTCGTACGGCCCGTCCGGCAGCTCGACGCCGGTCTGCTCGGCGAAGTCCTCGATGTTGAGCAGGCCGTCGACCTCCACCTCGCCCTCGGTCGACCCGGCCGGCGATTCGTCGGTGTCGTACTCGTCGCGGATCTCGCCGACCAACTCTTCGACCAGGTCCTCGAGTGTGACGATGCCCGCCGTGCCACCGTACTCGTCGACCACGACGGCGATGTGACCGCCGACACGGCGCATCTCGGTCATCGCCGGCAGCACCCGCTTGGTGTCGGGCAGCAGGAGGATGTTACGGGCGATCTCACCGACGCGGACGCTGGTGTTGGCGATCTCGGGCGAGAACAGGTCGCGGACGTGGACGAATCCGACGACGTCGTCGGCCGAGCCCCGCACGACCGGATACCGCGAGTGCGGCATGGTGGTCGCGGTCTTCACCGCCTGGTAGACCGGCATCGCGGCGTCGAGGAAGTCGACCTCGGTCCGCGGGCGCATCACCTCGCGGACCTGCCGGTCGCCGGTCGCGAAGACGTCCTCGACGATCTTGCGTTCCTCCTCACCGAGGCTCTGGTGAGCGGTGAGCATCTCGCGCAACTCTTCCTCGCTGATCTCCTCGCGACTGGCCGTCGGATCACCGCCGAGCAGCCGGACGACGACATCGGTCGACTTCGACAGCAGCCAGATCACCGGTCGCATCAGGGTGGCGAAGCGGTCGAGCGGCGGCGCGACGACCATCGAAACGCTCACGGCGCGCTGGAGCGCGACCCGCTTCGGGGCGAGCTCGCCGAGGACCAGCGAGACGTACACGATCGCCAGCGTGATGCCGATCAACGCGATCAACTCGGCTGCGGTCTGGCCGAGCCCCCACCGGATCAGGACAGGGGCAAGGTCGTCGGCCAGCGTCGTCGCCCCGAACGCCGCCGAGAAGAACCCGGCCGCGGTGACCCCGATCTGCACCGCAGAGAGGAACCGGTTCGGATTGCGGGCCAGCGCAGCCACCCGGGCCCCGCGGCGGCCGCGCTGAGCGAGCTGGGTGAGCTGACTGTCGCGCAGCGACACCAGGGCTATCTCGGTGGCCGCGAAGACTCCCCCGATCAGCACGAACAGCAGGACCAGCCCGATGTTGGCCAGGACTTCGGCGGTCACGGTCGCGACTCCGCCGTCGGGCAGGTATGGCAACCGTCCACGCCGCCATCGTAGGGCTCGCGGCATGCGGCGTCCGGAGGCGTCACCGGGTTGTGAAGGCGTGCCGCGCACACTGGTTCAAGGAATTCCCATGCATCGGTGATTGGCTGCACTCGTGACCACAACCGGAACAACAGCGGCCCGGTGAGGCGAACCCCGACCCTGCTGGCCGACGGCAGGGAGATCGTCTACTTCGATTTCGACGACCCCGTGCGACCGTCGAGGCTCGTTGCCGACACGCGCGACCTGCCACCTGTCGGAACCTCGTCGCAGCTGCGGCACGACCCGGTCCTCGACGAGTGGGTCGTCATGGCCTCGCATCGCCAGGACCGGACCTTTCTGCCGCCGGTCGAGGCCTGCCCACTCTGCCCGTCCACCGGCAGCCGCCAGACCGAGATCCCGGCTGCGGACTACGACGTCGTGGTGTTCGAGAACCGCTTTCCCAGCCTGTCGACCGACGCCGCCGACCCCGGCCATGCCGGTCCGGTCGAGGGCGTGCCGCACCGGGCCGGCATCGGCCGCTGCGAGGTCGTCTGCTTCACCAGCGATCACACGTCGTCGTTCGCGGCTCTCCAGCCGGAAAAGGCACGGCTCGTCCTCGACGCCTGGGCCGATCGCACGACCGCACTCGGAGCACTACCCGGGGTGGAGCAGGTCTTCTGCTTCGAGAACCGGGGTGAGGAGATCGGCGTCACGCTCACCCACCCACACGGCCAGATCTACGCCTATCCGTTCGTGACGCCCCGCACCGCACAGATGCTGCGATCTGCCCGCCGGCACGCGGAGGCGACGGGTCACAACCTGTTCGCCGGCCTGCTCGCAGCCGAGCGTGCGGCTGGAGTCCGCATCGTGTCCGCCTCCACGCACTGGACGGCGATGGTGCCTTCGGCGGCCCGATGGCCGGTCGAGGTCCACCTCTATCCGGCTCGCCAGGTTCCCGACATCGCCTCGCTGTCCGGTGCGGAGCGTGACGACTTCGTGCGTGTCTATCTCGACCTCTTGCGTCGCCTGGACGCGCTCTACGATGCTCCGCTCCCCTACGTGGCCGCCTGGCACCAGGCCCCGGTCCGCGCCGACCGAGACCTGGCATACCTGCACCTGCAGGTCATCTCGATCCGGCGGACGAGGGACAAAGTGAAGTACCTTGCCGGGTCGGAGGCCGGCATGGGTGCCTTCGTCACCGACGTCCTGCCCGAGGACGTCGCCCATCGTCTACGAGAGGTCAGGCCGTGAAACTGCTCGTCACCGGCGGCGCCGGCTACATCGGGTCGATCGTCGCGGCGACGCTTCTGGCATCCGATCACGACGTCGTCGTGCTCGACGACCTGTCCACCGGTCACCGCGACGCCGTTCCGGCTGGTGCGACCTTCGTCCAAGCGGGTGTCTCCGCAGCCGCTGATGTTCTCGACGGCGGCGGCTTCGACGCGGTACTGCACCTCGCGGCCAAGGCACTGGTCGCCGAATCGGTCGCCCACCCCGAGGTGTACTGGTCGACCAACGTCGTCGGGTCGTTGAGCTTGCTCCGTGCAATGCACGTTGCCGGCGTACGGCGACTGGTCTTCTCCTCGACGGCGGCGACGTACGGCACGCCGAGTGTCTCGCCGATCATCGAGGACACACCGGCGGTGCCGGAGAACCCGTACGGCCAGTCGAAGCTCGCGGTGGACCACATGCTCGCCGGGGAGGCCCGGGCACACGGCCTCGGGGCCGTCAGCCTGCGCTACTTCAACGTCGGCGGCTCGTCCGGCGGCCTCGGCGAACGCCACGACCCCGAGACGCACCTGATCCCCAACGTGCTCGAGGTCGCACACGGCCTGCGTGAGTCGGTGAACGTCTATGGCACCGACTACGACACGCCCGACGGCACCGCGATCCGCGACTACCTCCACGTCCAGGATCTCGCCGATGCCCACCTGCTGGCGCTGGACGCCGCCGTGCCCGGCGAGCACGCCGTCGTCAATCTCGGCACCGGTACCGGTTACTCCGTCCGCAAGGTCATCGACGCCTGCCGCCGGGTCACCGGTCATCCGATTCCGCATGTCGACCGCGACCGGCGTGCGGGCGACCCGCCGATCCTGGTCGCGTCCGGTGAGCGCGCCAAGGCTCGGCTGGGCTGGACGCCGCGCCACGATCTCGAGCGCATCGTCGCGGACGCCTGGGCCTTCGTGCGCCGATGAGTGCACGGACGGTCGCGGCGGCGTTCCGAGACGCGTACGGCCGGGCACCGGCAGGCCTGTGGACCGCGCCGGGCCGGGTCAACCTGATCGGTGAGCACACCGACTACAACGACGGGTACGTGCTGCCGTTCGCGCTGCCGTTGCGGGTCGT
>DATFBR010000250.1:0-10713 GCA_035253685.1 Jiangellaceae bacterium | reverse complement strand
GCCGTGGCCGCGCGGCGCGCCGACGAGTCGGCGCAGTCCGAGCGCCCATCGACTTGGGCGGCGTACTGGCGGTCCGTCCGGGCGCCACTACGGCATGGCCCGACCGAATGGCGCGACAGCGCCCGCCCTCGGTGAATCGTCTCGCGGTCGGTCCTTGCTCCATGGTCACCGGACCGACATGGCACGCTGAACGACTCCTCCAACCGGGCAAATAGCCCACACCGACAACCGCTCGCTGTGCCATGCACCATTTCTTGATGTGCCACGTACGGAGGTTCGGCGGACAGCAATGCGCTGGCGCCGGGCATGTCGTCCGTGCGGCGGCTCGCCGGCGTCCTGTTGGGCCGCCCCGCCCGCAGGTCTAGGGTCGTGGATCGTGACCCATGACCCGCCACGGACCGTGGACGAGATCGCCGAGACCTACGTCGACGACTTCGCCGCGCTGGACCCGTTCGAGGCCACCTACGTCGGCATCCCCGGCCACGACGGCGAGACCACGGACCTGTCCCCCGAGGGATATGCGCAGCGAATCGAGCTGGCCAAGCGGACGCTCCGGAACCTGGAGACCGCGACTGCGCGCGACGAGCGGGAACGCGTCGCGGGCGAGGCGATGAAGGAGCGGCTCGGGCTCGAGGTGGAGATGAACGAGGCCGGCCTCGACGTCGGACTCAACGTCCTGGCCAGCCCGTGGCACTCGACTCGCGAGATCTTCGACCTCATGCCCACCGACACCGAGGAGCACTGGTCGAACGTCGCGAGCCGGCTACACGATCTGCCGAAGGCCGTCGACGGGTACCGCCGAACCCTCGAGGCCGAGATCGCGCTCGGCCGTCCACCGGCACGCCGCCAGGTCCTCGCCGTCATCCCGCAGATCCGTCGTGCGGCCGGCGGCTTCTTCACCGACCTGGTGGCACCGGCACCGGACACCCTCCGAGCCGATCTCGACGCCGGCGTGACAGCGGCGATCGCTTCGTACGAGGAGTTCGCCCGCTACCTGTCCGACGACGTGCTGCCCCGTGCGCGCCCGCACGACGCGGTGGGCCGTGACGCCTACGCGATCGCGAGCCGCTACTTCCTCGGTGCCCGGATAGACCTCGAGGAGACGTACGCCTGGGGCCTGGCGGAGCTGGCCCGGATCGAGGAGGAGCAGCGCCGGGTCGCCGAGCGGATCGTTCCCGGCGGCTCGGTAGACGAAGCCGTGGCGGCACTCGAGGCCGATCCGGACCGCCGCATCCACGGCACCGTCGCGCTGCAGGCATGGATGCAGGAGCTGTCCGACCGCACTGTGGAGTCGCTGAACGGTGTCCACTTCGACATCGCCGAGCCGATCCTGCGCCTGGAGTGCCGGATCGCGCCGACCAAGGACGGTGGCATGTACTACACCGGTCCGAGTGAGGACTTCTCCCGACCCGGCCGGATGTGGTGGTCCGTGCCGGAAGGAGTCGAGGACTTCTCGACCTGGCAGGAGACCACCACCGTCTTCCACGAGGGCGTGCCCGGGCACCACCTCCAGATCGCCCAGGCGGTCTACCGCCAGGACGTGCTGAACCGGTGGCAGCGTCTGCTGTGCTGGGTCTCCGGCCACGGTGAGGGCTGGGCGCTTTACGCGGAGCGGTTGATGGCCGACCTCGGCTTCTTCGACGACCCGGGCGACCGGCTCGGCATGCTCGACGGCCAGGCCACCCGGGCCGCCCGCGTCGTCGTGGACATCGGCGCGCACCTGGCCATGGACGTACCGGACGACCTGGTGCGCCAGGACGGCCTCGCGCCCGGCCCGTGGCACTACGACTCCGTCCACGCCTTCATGCGCAAGCACACCAGGATGCCGGACGAGACCCTGCGCTTCGAGGTCGACCGTTACCTCGGCTGGCCGGGGCAGGCGCCGTCCTACAAGATCGGTGAGCGGATCTGGCTGGCCGCCCGCGCGGATGCACGCGCGCGGAAGGGCGACACCTTCGATCTCAAGGAGTTCCACCGGGCCGCTCTCGACCTCGGCGCCCTCGGCCTCGATCCGCTGCGCGACGCCCTCGCCCGCCTCTGACCGTGGGCACGGACATGCCATGACCGTCGGAGTCCAGGGTCGCCGACCGTGATCCGGCTGCTCCTCGCGTCCGCGTCGCAGGGTCGGCTGGCCACGCTTCGGCGGGCCGGTGTGGAGCCGTTGGTGCAGGCCTCCGGCGTCGACGAGGACCTCGTCCTCACCACCGTGACGGACACCGTTGGGCCCGCCGAGGCCGCGCTGCTGCTGGCCCGGGCCAAGGCCGAGGCGGTGGCTGCGACGGCGGACGACGCCGTCGTGGTCGGCTGCGACTCCGTGCTGGAACTGGACGGGGCTGCCCACGGCAAGCCGCGCGATGCCGCGCAGGCGACGGCCCGGTGGCAAGCGATGCGCGGGCGCAGCGGGGTTCTGCATTCCGGCCACTGGGTCATCGACCTCCGGGCGGTCGGCCGTGGCGGCGCGACCGGCGCCGTTGCCTCGACGACGGTCCACTTCGCCGAGGTCACCGACGACGAGATCGACGCCTATGTGGCCACCGGGGAGCCGCTGCATGTGGCCGGTGGCTTCACCATCGACGGGCTCGGTGGAGCCTTCGTCGAGGGAGTCGAGGGAGACCACCACAACGTCGTCGGGCTGTCACTGCCGCTGCTGCGGCGACTGCTGGGCGACCTCGGCGTCCGCTGGACCGACCTCTGGTCGTGACACCTCCACGCGTCCCGCCCTCGCCCGCAGGTCGCATCTCGGCCGACCACGACGGCCCCCGCGGCAGCTGGCGAACCTCGCCGGGTCGCCCGGGGTTTCGGGAAGTCGTCGACGTGTGCGACGGCTGCCGCGAGACCACCGGGACGCACAGGTTGGCGGAGACGTACGGGTCTGGGTCAGACCGGCGGCACGCCGTGACGTCGCTCGGAGAAGCCGCGGTCCTTCGTCGCCGCCGCGGCCAGCCGGGCGATTAGCTCGTCGCGCAGGTGCTCGGGCTCGACGACGGCGTCGACGACCAGGTCCGAGGCCAGCCGCAAAATGTCGATGTCGGCCTCGTACTCCTCCCGCAACGTGTCCACGTACGCGGCCCGCTCGGCTTCGTCGTCGATGGCGGCGATCTTGTTGAAGTAGACCGCGTTGACAGCCGCCTCCGGACCCATGACCGCGATCTTCGCCGTCGGCAGGGCCAGGCACGCGTCCGGTCCGAACCCCGGGCCGCACATGGCGTAGAGCCCGGCCCCGTAGGCCTTGCGCACGATGACCGACACGGTGGGGACGGTGGCCTCGGCCACGGCAGTGATCATCTTTGCGCCGTGCCTGATGATGCCCTGCCGTTCGACCGCAGAACCGATCATGAAGCCGGGCACGTCGGCGAGGTACACCAACGGAATGTTGAACGCGTCGCAGAGCCAGATGAAACGCGCCGCCTTGTCCGCCGAGTCGACGAACAGGACTCCGCCCTTGACGGCGGGCTGGTTGGCCACGATGCCGACGACCTGCCCCGCAAGCAGCGCGAAGCCGGTGACCAGTTCGGGTGCGAACAGGGGCTTGAGCTCGAAGAAGGATCCGTCGTCGACCAGTGACTCGACCACGGCGCGGATGTCGTAGCCCGCCGACTCGTCCGCGGGTACGAGATCCCGCGAGAACGGGCGGCTCGGTGCTGCGGCCGGGTACGAGGGCGGCCGCGCCCGCCACGACCCGGGGACGTAGGAGAAGTAGGCCCTGGCCAACTCGATCGCCTCGGTGTCGTCCGCGGCGAGGTTGTCCCCGCAGCCCGACACGCTGACGTGCATGCGCGCCCCGCCCATCTCCTCCAGCGTGACCTTCTCGCCGACGACCATCTCGGCCATTCGCGGGGAGCCGAGATACATCGACGCGTTCCCCTCGACCATGATCACGACGTCGCAGAAGGACGGGATGTAGGCGCCGCCCGCGGCGCTGGGCCCGAACAGGCAGCAGATCTGCGGCACCTTGCCCGACAGCGCGACCTGATTGTGGAAGATCCGCCCCGCGCCCCGCCGGCCCGGGAACAGCTCGACCTGGTCGGTGATACGAGCACCCGCGCTGTCGATGAACCAGAACACCGGCAACTCGTCGCGCAGGGCGACCTCGGTGGTCCGCACGATCTTCTCGACGGTCCGAGCGCCCCACGAGCCGGCCTTGACGGTCGGGTCGTTGGCGACGACCAATGCCGGGCGGCCGTCAACGAGCCCGCGCCCGGTGACGACGCCGTCGGCAGGAAGGCCCGCCGCACGGGCGTTCGCCAGCTGGCCGTCCTCGACGAAGGTGCCATCGTCGAACAGCAGCGCCAGCCGGTCGCGGACGTAGAGCTTGTGCTGCGACGCCAGCTTGGCCGCGGCCGACTCGGTCGGACCCAGCGTCGCCTCACGGGCCGCGGCCACGTCCTTGAAGTGATCATGCCCCACGCACTGCCACCTCCCCGCGATCCGAGCTGTCAGGGTGGCATCCACCGTCGGGCGAGGCCAGGGTCCGGCTCACCCTGACAGCTTGACAGCCCTCGAACCTGTCAAGGCCGCCGGTGGCTCCGCCGCGGATCGAGTGCTCGCTCGTCCTGACAACTCGGCGAGCACCGAACCTGTCGGGCCGGCGGGCTGCATCAACCGAGGCGAAGGCGCAGACGATCATGACAACTCGGGCGACGTCATTCGACCGGGAGGCCGAGGCTGCGGGCGATGAGCAGGCGCTGGACTTCGCTCGTTCCCTCGCCGATCTCGAGGATCTTCGCGTCGCGGTAGAACCGCGCGACCGGGTACTCCTCCATGAAGCCGTAGCCGCCGTGTACCTGGGTGGCGACCCGGGTGGCCGTCACGGCGGCCTCCGTGGCATAGAGCTTCGCGACCGACGCCGCCTGCTTGACCTCAGTGCGCGAGCGGCCGGCATCGCGCAGGGCTGCCGCTTGGTAAACCAGCAGCCGCGCGGCCTCGGCCATGACCTTGAGGTCCGCGATCTGGAACGCGACGCCCTGCTTGCTGCCGATCGGTACGCCGAAGGCGGTCCGATCGCCGGCGTACGCGACGGACTGCTCGAGCATGGCTCGCACGCAGCCGAGTGCGAGAGCGGCGATGGCGATCCGCCCGTCGTCGAGGGTCGCGAGGAACTGGTGGAATCCCTTGCCCCGCTCGCCGAGCAGGTGGTCCGCGGGGACGCGGCAGCCGCTGAACGTCAGCGGGTGGGTGTCCGACGCGTGCCAGCCGAGCTTGTCGTAGGCCGGCTCGACGGTGAATCCCGGGGTTCCCGACGGCACGATGATCGTCGAGACCTCGGCAAGCCCGTCCCCACCGGTACCGGTCCGGGCCGTCACCGTGACGCACGACGTGATCTCGGTGCCCGAGTTGGTGATGAACTGTTTGGTCCCGTCGATCACCCAATCCCCCCCGTCGAGCACGGCTCTGGTGGCCGTGGCGCCCGCGTCCGAGCCCGACGCCGGCTCGGTGAGCCCGAAACCGGCCAGGGCGCGGCCGGCGGCCAAATCGGGCAGCCAGCGCCGCTTCTGGTCTTCGGTTCCGTAGGTCAGGATCGGGTTGATCCCGAGGCCCACGGCCCCCTCCACGGTGATGCCCAGCGACTGGTCGACACGGCCGATCTCCTCGATCGCAACGCACAGGCTGGTGAAGTCGCCGCCGCCCCCGCCGTACTCCTCGGGTGTGGTGAGCCCGAGCACGCCGAGTGCTCCCAGCTGGCGCACGACGTCGACCGGGAAGTGGTGGTCGCGGTCCCAGCGGGCGGCGTGCGGCGCGATCTCGGCCTCGGCGAACTCTCGGACGACCTTACGGAACGTCTCGTGCTCGGCACTGAGCTCGAAGGTCATGGCGGTTGCCTTCCCTGAGGGAGCAGCTTACGTTAACGTAAACGTAAGTCACGATGTCGACCGAGGCAAGTGCTCCACGACGAAAACGAAGGGCTGCGAAGGTGCCGACCGACGGACGGACCTGGACGATCACCGAGCTCGCGGACGAGTTCGGCATCACGCTGCGCACACTGCGGTTCTACGAGGAACACGGCCTGCTGGCACCCGAGCGGCGGGGTACCCAGCGGGTGTTCCGCGCCGGCGACCGGGTCCGACTCGAGCTCGTGCTGCGGGGCAAGCGGCTCGGCTTCCCGCTGGACGAGATCAAGAAGATCGTCGGCATGTACGACAGCGAGCCCGGGGAAGCCGGGCAGCTTGCCTACCTCCTCGACCAGATCGCGGTGCGCCGCGGCGAACTCGAGCAGCGGCGTTCCGACATCGAGCAGACGATGGCCGAGCTGGACGTGCTGGAGCGCCGCTGTCGCGACGACCTGGCCCGGCTAGGCTCCCCGGCAGCCGATGGAGGAGTGCGGGCGTGACGATCACCAAGGTCCTCATCGCCAATCGCGGCGAGATCGCGGTACGCGTGGCACGGGCCTGCCGCGACGCCGGCATCACCAGCGTTGCGGTCTACGCCGACTCCGACCGGGACGCGCTCCACGCCCGCACCGCCGACGAGGCCTACGCGCTGGTCGGCGAGACCAGCGCCGAGACCTACCTCGTCATCGACAAGCTGCTCGAGGTCGCGCAGCGGTCCGGGGCCGACGCCGTGCACCCGGGCTACGGCTTCCTGGCCGAGAACGCATCATTCGCGCAGGCCGTGACCGACGCCGGGCTGGTATGGATCGGCCCGCCACCGGCGGCCATCGAGGCGCTGGGCGACAAGGTCAGCGCCCGCCACATCGCGCAGCGGGCCGGCGCGCCGCTGGTCGCCGGCACCGCCGATCCGGTCGCCGACGCCGATGCCGTGGTCGCCTTCGCCGACGAGCACGGCCTGCCGGTCGCGATCAAGGCGGCGTTCGGCGGCGGCGGCCGGGGCCTCAAGGTGGCCCGGACGCGGGAGGAGATTCCGGAGCTGTTCGACTCGGCGGTACGCGAGGCGGTGGCGGCCTTCGGCCGGGGCGAATGCTTCGTCGAGCGTTATCTCGACCGCCCCCGACACGTCGAGACGCAGTGCCTGGCCGACCGGCACGGCGCCGTTGTTGTCGTCTCCACCCGCGACTGCTCGCTGCAGCGCCGACATCAGAAGCTCGTCGAGGAGGCACCGGCCCCGTTCCTGTCCGACGAGCAGAATGCCCTGCTCTACGCGTCGTCGAAGGCGATCCTGAGTGAGGCCGGCTATGTCGGAGCCGGCACCTGCGAATTCCTGGTGGGCCAGGACGGCACGATCTCCTTCCTCGAGGTGAACACCCGGCTGCAGGTCGAGCATCCGGTCACCGAGGAGGTCACCGGCATCGACCTGGTCCGCGAGATGATCCGCATCGCCGACGGTGCGACCCTCGGCTACGACGACCCGCCCGTGCGCGGTCACGCGATCGAATTCCGGATCAACGGGGAGGACCCCGGCCGCAACTTCCTGCCGACACCGGGGCCGGTCACGGTGTTCCGGCCGCCGAGCGGCCCCGGGGTCCGCCTGGACGCCGGGGTCGAGCAGGGCAGCGTCATCGGCCAGAACTTCGACTCGCTGCTGGCGAAGCTGATCGTGAAAGGCGCGACCCGGGCCCAGGCCCTGGAACGGTCGCGTCGCGCCCTCGCCGAGTTCGAGGTGGAGGGGCTGGCCACCGCGATCCCGTTCCACCGGGCTGTCCTCGACGATGCCGCGTTCGCTCCGCCCGACCCCGCGCAGCCGTTCTCCGTCCACACTCGCTGGATAGAGACCGAGTTCGACAACCGGATCGAGCCTTACGCGGGCGGAGCACAGGCACCGGACGTCGCGGCTCGCGAGACCGTCGTCGTCGAAGTGGCCGGCAAGCGCTTCGAGGTGTCGGTTCCGGGCGGCTTCATGACATTCACTGACAGTACGCAGGGGCGCCGGCCCGGTGCATCGAAACCGCCCCGCCGCACCGGAGGTGGGCGGGCCGGCACGGTGGCCGGTGGCGACGTGCTCGCCTCGCCCATGCAGGGGACGATCGTCAAGGTCGTCGTCGAGGAAGGCCAGCAGGTGGCCCAAGGCGACCTGGTCGTGGTCCTCGAGGCCATGAAGATGGAACAGCCGATCAACGCGCACAAGGCCGGCATCGTCACGGGCCTGACCGCGGAGGTGGGCGCGACAGTGGCCAACGGCGCGGTGCTCTGCGAGATCAAGGACTGACGGCCGCGCGGCCGCTGCGCGTGGTTTGGCCGAGTTCTCATGGCGCAGAGCCGGCATCGACACGGAGTTGCCACGCGCAGCGGCCGGAGATGTCCACAAGATCGGCGTACGACGTCTCCGATGCTCCCGTTACCGGCAGCGTGGGGCCATGCGCACTCGGATCCCCCCGGAGGTCCTCGGTCTGTTGACCGGCGGCCGGGGCGTCTTCACCGCTCAGGACGCGGAACTTGCGCAAGTGAGTCTCGACCGTGTCCAGCGGTGGGCCAGAGCCGGTCTGCTCGAGCGTGTCGGCAAAGGAGCGTACGCAGCCACAGACAAGCTCGCGTCAGCAAGCCCGTGGGTGGCTCATGCGATCCGGACCAGGGGCTTCGTCATGTCACGCACGACACACACGCTCGCCGGAGGCTGGTCGGCGGTGGCCGTGCGGGGGCTGCCCTCTATCGGACCGCCGCCGGCGTTGCCGACGGCCGTGCATCCGTCCCGCACCGGGTCAGGTGCGCAACGAACCAGGTACGGCATCGTCTACCCGCGCGAGCTTCCACCTGAGCACCACGGCTCGCACGCCGGTGGCCCGGTCGTCGGGGCCGCATGGATGGTCGTCGACCTGGCGCGTCGGGCAGACCGCGCCGCCGCACTCGTCGTCGCCGACGCTGTGGTGCACCACGGAACAGCGATGCCGAGACTTCGGCATGTGCTGGCCCAGCTCTCTGGCTGGCCCGGTGCGCGAGCCGCCACCTGGGTCGTCGCACATGTCGACGGCAGGAGTGAGTCGGCTCTGGAAAGCCTCGGACGGCTTGCGTGCATCGAGGGCCGACTGCCGGTACCGCTGTCGAATGTGTGGGTCGGACCGGGCTACCCGCTGTACCGCGTCGACCACCTCTGGCCGTGGCATTGGGTGGTCGCCGAAGGCGATGGTGCACTGAAGTACCGCGGGCGCGACCCGGCACAGGTCATCGCGGCCGAGAAGGAGCGTCAATGGCAACTTCGCCGGCTCGGACTCGAGGTCATCCGCTACGGCTGGACGCTTGCCGCCCACCAACGCGCGGAGCTCGCCGCGCGGTTCCGCGTAGTGCTCGCCGACAACCCGGTTCGCTCCACCCCGATTCCGTGGTGGCCGACCAACAGCCCGTTCATCGGGCAGGACGGTCAGGTCGTCGCCTGAATCGAGCGCTGTGCACCGGTCCTCCGCGCCACAACGGGCAATCCGGCGCTTTGACGCGGAGGTGTCACGCGCAGCGGTGATCCGGCTCGCAATTCGCGTCGTCACGTCCACGGCACGGCAACCTCTGCGTTCAGCGGCGGCGATCAAACCTCGCACCCGACGCCACCTGCGCGCCGCCGAGCCGGGACGCCAAAGCCACCGGATCGCACGCCGGATCCAGCAGGTGCCGACGGGTCAGCCGGCGACCCATCGCCCGCGCCGGAGTCTGGCTCATCACAACATCGACCACCGACAGTTCCGGTTCGGAGGCCTGGGGGGATGATGGAGTCATGTCCACCGTGTACGACGAAGCCGCGGAGGCGCTGCAGAACTCGCGGCTCTACGTCGATCCCGCCGCCGAGGCCGAGTTCGCCGAGGAAGGCGTCGACTTCGGCAGCGACGTGCAGGACGCGGTTCGTGACCGGCTCGACGATTCGTCGACTCCGGTCTTCCTGGCCGCGGTGCCGCTGTCGGCCGAGTCCGCCGGCACTGCGAACGACCTCGCCCGTGCTACTGAGGGCACCGGGACCTACGTCGTCCTGCTGCCGGACGGCAGAACCTCGACCGCCTCGGACGTGCTGCCGCCTGCTGCCGCCGACGATGTCGCCGACGCGGCGGCTGACGACAGCAATGGCGACATGGAGAACTTCGCCGACCAGCTGGTCGAGGGGCTGGAGGACCTGCAGACCGGTGGTACCGGGAACGCCGGAGGTGACGCGAGTTCCGACGGTGACGAGGGCTCGTGGATTCCGTTGGGGATCATCGCGGCCGCTGCCGGCGGCGGGTTCTTCCTCTATCGCCGGAGCAAGCGCAACCGCGAGCGGGCCGAGCTCGAACCCGTACGATCCGCTCTCGACGAGGACGTCACGGCCTACGGCGAGGAGCTCGCCGAACTCGATCTCGACCTGCGCAGCCCCGATGCCGTGCCGGAGGAGGCGAAGCAGGAGTACGCGCGCGCACTCGACCTGTACGAGAACGCCAAGACCGCGGCCGACCGGGTCGAACGGCCGGGCCAGCTCCAGCCGGTGACCGCCGCCTTGGACGAAGGCCGTTGGCTGCTGGCCAGCGTGCGTGCCCGCCTGGCGGGCGAGGAGCCGCCGGAACGGCGGTTGCCCTGCTTCTTCGACCCGCGACACGGCCCGTCGGTCGAGGACGTCTCGTGGGCACCGCCGGGTGGCGTCGCCCGCGATGTACCTGCGTGCGCCGCGGACGCCACCAGGATCAAGGACGGGCTCGACCCCGACGTCCGGCTGGTGCCCGTCGGCGGCGGCGAGCGGCGACCGTACTGGGACGCGGGTCCAGCGTATGGCGGCTGGGCCGGCGGCTACTACGGCGGCTTCCTGCCCGGGATTCTCTGGGGGACCTTGCTCAGCTCGTCGCTGACGTGGGGCGGCTACGGAGTCGAGGGTGGC
>DATFBR010000249.1:0-4635 GCA_035253685.1 Jiangellaceae bacterium | reverse complement strand
CCCTCCGGGCGCAGCTGCCCAGAACACACTGGCCTGTCCGTCGAAGCGGTAGATCGAACCCCAGACGTACGGCTTGCCGAGCAGCACGGCGGCATCATTGACCAGGTACCGGGTGGCGAAGTTGTCGGTGCCGTCGATGATGAGGTCGTAGTCGGCAAAGATGCGCATGACGTTGTCGTTGTCGAGACGCTCCTCGTGCACGACGACGGAGACGTACGGGTTGATCTCCGCGACGCTGGCCTTCGCCGACAACGCCTTCGGAGTGCCGACGTCGGACTGACCGTGGAGCACCTGTCGTTGCAGGTTGGACTCGTCGACCACGTCGAAGTCGATGACGCCCAGCGTCCCCACGCCGGCGGCGGCCAGGTACATCAGCGCGGGAGACCCGAGCCCGCCGGCACCGATGACCAGCACCCGGGCGTTCTTCAGCCGCTTCTGTCCCGCCATTCCGACGTCGGGAATGATCAGATGCCGTGAGTAACGCCGAACCTCGTCGACGCTCAGGTCGTCAGCAGGCTCGACCAGGGGTGGCAGCGACACGTCGTCTCCGTAGCGTGGTTCCGGTCTCGACTCCGACAACGGTGTCATGCGACTCGGCATTCCAGTCGACCCGACCAGCCGGTGAGACGTGGGAGTCCACAGGGGAAGATCCTCGTAGCCGGGAGTCCGCAGTAGTCTGACGAACTCGCCGACCGCAGGAGGCTGGCCATGTCCGACAGCGACATCCGTGCCGACGACAGCCAGGACGTCTGGGCCCCGGAGGGCCCGACCGATCCCGGCGCCGACGAAGCGCCCGAGGCCGACGCGGTCGAGCAGCAACAGGACGTCGTCGACCCCGAACCCGACCCGCCGCAGAGCGTTCCGGACGACGTCAACCCGGCTGATGCGGTCGAACAGGGACTCCCCGTCGGCTTCGACGAGGACGACTACCGCTGATCGCGGCCGGCCGATCGCGGACCCGCCCGGGAGGTACGATCCGGCCAGCCGACGCCGCGAGGAGCACCGTGACGAGCCTGCCCGACCTGCCTGCGCGCGGAATCCGCCTGCCTCGGACGGCACGCCGCGCCCAGCTGCTGCGCGCCGCCCACGACGTGTTCGTGGCCAATGGCTACCACGCCGCGGCCATGGACGAGATCGCCGAGCGCGCAGGAGTCAGCAAGCCCGTGCTCTACCAGCACTTCCCGGGCAAGCTCGACCTCTACCTCGCTCTCCTCGACGACAGCGGCGAGGAGCTGCTCCGGCGCCTGCACGACGCGCTGCGATCCACCGAGGACAACAAGGAGCGCGTGACGGCGACGATCACCGCCTACTTCGCGTTCGTCGACGACCCTGCGGGCACGTATCGGCTGCTGTTCGAGTCCGATCTCACCAACGAGCGGGCCGTCCGAGAGCGCCTCGACCGTCTCAACACGGCCTGCGCGGACGAGATCGCCAAGATCATCGCGGAGGACACCGGCCTGCCGGTCGAGGAGTCAACGCTGCTGGCGATCGGCCTCGTCGGCATCGCCCAGGTCACGGCCCGGTACTGGCTCGACGCCGATGGCTCGATCCCGCGGGACGCCGCCGCCGATCTCGTTGCCACGCTGGGATGGCGGGGCATCCGCGGGTTCCCCAAGCGTGCGGGTGGCTGATCGTTCGCCGAGGGCACAGACCCGTTCACGGCAGCCTGCTGCGGTCCTCGACTAGCCTGACGAACGAGGAGTCCGGGCGCCGCCGATGCGCCCACCGAGCACTGAAGGGGTGACCGTGGAGGTCAAGATCGGCGTTCACAACGCCACGCGCGAGCTCGTGCTCGAGAGTTCACAGACTCCGGACGAGGTACAGAAGGCTGTCTTCGACGCACTGGGCGGCAAGAGCGGTGTGCTCGACCTGGCCGACGAGCGCGGCCGACGTGTCATCGTCGTCACCGCCCACCTGACCTACGTCGAGATCGGCGAGCCGATCGAGCGCCGGGTGGGCTTCGGCGCACTCTAGTCGACACTCGACGGCGCGCCGCCCGCTGTCCTTGCCGTGCAGTCGTGGGCGCGCGATGATCGCTCCGTCGGCTGCCGTTCCCAACGGCGCGGCGTAGGAGAGGAGCAACCGTGGATATCGTCGACATCATCGGTCTGATCATCGCCGGTCTCGTCATCGGAGCGCTGGGCCGCCTCGCCGTTCCAGGCAAGCAGAGTATGCCGATCTGGGTACACCTGATCGTCGGCGTCGCAGCCGTGCTGGTCGGGTACTGGATTGCCGCACTGCTCGGCGTCGAGGAGACCGACGGCATCGACTGGATCCGCTGGATCATCAGCATCGTCGTGGCTGCCGTCGCCGTGTACCTCGTCGCCAGGTTCACCACCCGGAGAACCATCACCTGAAACGGCCGCACGACCCGCCGGCTGTGCCCTCGGGGAGTCGTGCGTCCTACGCCGTCAGCCCCAACGTCTCCATGCGCCGGGCGTGGTTCTCGGTCAGCCGCGCGAAGACGCGTCCGATCGCGGCGAGGTCCATGCCCGGCCGGTCGACCCCACCTGCGGCCAGCGCCGAGAGCGAGTCCCGCTCGGCCGCGACCCGTTGGGCCTGCGACAACGCCTCGCCGACCAACCGGCGCGCCCACAGCGCCAGCCGCCCACCGACGCGCGGGTCAGCGTCGATGGCGGCACGAACGCGGTCGACGACGAAGTCGGCATGGCCGGTGTCGGCCAGCACGTCGAGCACCAGCGATCGGGTCTCCTCGTCGAGATAGGCGGCCACCTCACGGTAGAAGTCCGCGGCGATCCCGTCGCCGACGTACGCCTTCACCAGGCCTTCGAGCCAGTCGGCCGGCGTCGTGTGGTCATGGAAGGCCTCCAGCGGCTCCCGGAACGGCGCCATCGCCGAGTCGGCGTCGACACCGAGTGCCGCCAGGCGCTCGCGTAGCCGCTCGAAGTGGTGGAACTCCGCGACGGCCATCGCCGCGAGCGCCGCCTTGTCACCCAACGTCGGCGCCATCTCCGCGTCGGCGGCCAGGCGCTGGAAGGCGGTCAGCTCGCCGAGGCCGAGCACACCCAGCAGGTCGACCACCGCCGCCTTGTACTCCGGATCGTCCAGCGCCGCTGTGGTCATTGCCGCACGATATCCGTTATCGGGTCCGGGCCTTTGCCGAAGACCGGCAGGGATGGAGCCGCCGCACCGCCTCCTCATGCACCGGCATGATCAACGGGTGGAATCCCGGCACGACCTGTACTGTTGACCAGGTATGCACGGCGTCCGGGCGAAACGGGCGCCCCTCGAGGACAGCCCCCGGCGTCCGCGCAGCAGTACGGCGAGGCCCTCCGTCGACCTGGAGACGTGCCCCGTAGTGCGACGACGAACGTGGTCCGCATCCTCGAGACCCGACGACCGAAGAGGCGAGACGCCCTGACCACCTTCACCGACCTCGGGGTCCTGACCCCCATCGCCGACGCCCTCGAGCGCGTCGGCATCACCGATACCTTCCCGATCCAGGAGATGGCCCTCCCCGTCGCGCTCATGGGCAGCGACCTGATCGGCCAGGCCCGGACGGGCACCGGCAAGACCTTCGCCTTCGGCGTGCCGCTGTTGCAGCGCATCGTCGCGCCCGGCGACCGCGACTACGACCTGGCGGCCGACCCGGGCAAGCCACAGGCGCTGGTCGTCGTCCCGACCCGTGAGCTGGCCGTCCAGGTGACGGCGGACCTGGCGACGGCCTCGCGTGTGCGTGCCGTCCGCATCCTCACCGTCTACGGCGGTCGCGCGTACGAACCCCAGGTGGAGACCCTGCGCACGGGGGTCGATGTCGTCGTCGGCACACCCGGGCGGCTGCTCGACCTGGCCGGGCAGGGTCATCTCGACCTTGGGCACGTCAAGGTCCTCGTGCTCGACGAAGCGGACGAGATGCTCGATCTCGGTTTTCTGCCGGACGTCGAGAAGATCGTCGCACTGACCCCGGAGTTGCGGCAGACGATGCTGTTCTCCGCGACGATGCCCGCCGCCGTGGTGAGCCTGGCCCGGCGGTACATGCGGCACCCGCTCAACATCCGGGCCGAGTCCCCGGATCAGACCCAGACCGTGCCGACGACGGCCCAGTTCGTCTACCGCGCACACGCGCTGGACAAGGAGGAGATCATCGCCCGCCTTCTGCAGGCCGAGGGGCGGGGTCTCACGATGATCTTCTGCAAGACCAGGCGCCAGGCCCAGCGGCTCGCCGACGATCTCGTGTCCCGCGGATTCGCTGCGGCCGCCGTCCACGGCGACCTCGGCCAGGGAGCCAGGGAGCAGGCGCTGCGGGCCTTCCGCAAAGGCAAGGTCGACGTTCTCGTGGCCACCGACGTCGCTGCCCGCGGCATCGACGTCGAAGGCGTCACCCACGTCGTCAACCTGGCCTGCCCCGAGGACGAGAAGACCTACCTCCACCGGATCGGCCGGACCGGCCGGGCCGGCGCATCCGGCGTCGCCGTCACGCTGGTCGACTGGGAGGACGTGGCTCGCTGGAAGATGATCAACCGCATGCTCGACCTGCCCTACGACGAGCCGGCCGAGACCTACTCATCCAGCGAGCACCTCTTCCACGATCTCGGTATCCCGCCGGGCACGACCGGTCGACTGCCGGATGCCGCCCGTACGCGGGCCGGCCTGGACGCTGAGGAGGTCGAGGAC
>DATFBR010000248.1:0-3494 GCA_035253685.1 Jiangellaceae bacterium | reverse complement strand
TGGAGGGTTCTCCTGGGCGGGTACTCATCGAGATGTCACGGCGTGCGCTGTTGCTCGTCGTCGGCTCACACGGCACCGGCGGTTTCCGCGGCATGCTCCTCGGATCGGTGAGCCGCCAGGCCCTCCATCACGCAGCAGCTCCCGTCGCGATCGTCCGCGGAGCAACGGGCCCCACGAAAGGGTGAGGCGCGAAACATGGCGATGAAGATCGTGGGACGGATTCGGCATCGACGAACAGCCCAAGGTCTTCTCCGCAAGCGGCACAATGTCGTCGACGCGTTCATCACGACGGGCCGAGCGCTTCCACCGAGCGTCCACGAGGCCACGCGCCTCGCCGTCCGAGACGGACTCGCGCCCTACACGAAGCACTGGAGCTACGCGGACGTGATCTGCAGATCCTGACCGCCGAGGAGGCGAATCCATGGCCACCACCAAACACTGGACCGTCGAGATCCTCATCGACGAGCACGACGGATCGACGCGGGCCGAGGCACGCCTTCAGACGGCGGACACGACACATTTCGTGGGCACCGGCACCGCTCGGCGCAACCCGCGCGATGTCGAGGTGCCCGAGATCGGCGACGAACTCGCGGCGTCGCGTGCACTGTCCGAACTCGCGCACCGGTTGCTCGATGCTGCAGCCGAGGACATCGAAGGAATCACTCATCGGCCGGTCCACCTCGAGGAGTGACGCGGCCGCCGGAGTCAGCCGACACGGCGCGCTCCTCGTCGTGTCGCTGGACGAGCCGACGCCGGCCCAGCGGCGCCAGGTGCTGCTGATCGGCGGGCTGATCCTGGTCACGACCGTGACGACGACCCTGGCGGCCTTCGCCAACCCGCCAGCCGACGAGTGGCTGTACGGGGTAATACGTGACAGGGCGTGGATCGACGCGCTGGCGCGGCTCGAGGTCACCGGCACGCCGCCGTTCCTGGGCGGCCTGGCCGCACTTCTCCTTCTCGGCTGGCGCTGCCGGACGTTCCTCGTCGTCGCTGCCGGCGCACTGGCGGGCGGCGTCCTGAGCGGCTGGCTTCTGACGCTGCTCGTCGGCAGAGACCGTCCGGTCGAGTCGCCGGTGCCGGGGTCGGACAGCTATCCCAGCGTGTCGGTCCTGCTGCTCACGGTGCTGGCGGGGCTGGTGCCGATGGCACTGGAGTCCTTGACCCGCAGTGTCTTCGTGCGGCATGTGGTGACGGCAGCCCTGGGACTGCTCGCTGTCGGCACCGCGTTGGCCCAGGTCCACGCCGGCTTGCACTGGCCGCTGGACGTCGTGGGTGCCGCACTCGTCGGCGCCGGGGTGGTCGTGTGCGCCCGCGTCGTCCTAGAGGAACCGTCGCGGCACCCCTGGTGTCACACATGCTTGTGGCTGGAGCGCGGCGCCGGCACCGATGCCGTCGGGCCGACCGTCCTCGATGTCGACCCGCACCGGGCGCGGGTGCTGCACCGTGTGACCTTCCTGTGGACGGCCGGATTGGTTGCCATCTTCCTGGTCCTGGCATTGACCCGCGGAGTGCCGCGCAGCCCCGAGTCCGGCGTGATGGGCAGCGGTCTCGAGGTGCCACTGCTGTGGGGTCTGCTGGCGGTGATCGTATGCGGCGTCCTGCTGGCCCGCCGGTGGCACCTCGCCGGAACGCTACTCGTCGCCTTCGGCGCCGGCCTGCTCGGCTACGCCGCTTCCGTGCAGTACTCACCCGCGATCGCATTGGCGATCACGGCCGTGGCGTGGGTGCCGGCGCTGCTGCTGTGGCTGGAATGGCACCGGTACACGACCTTGCGTGCGGCGCTCGTCGCCGCGGTGGTGACCTCGGCCGTGCTGGGCGGTGTCGTGAGCGCCGCGGCGACGACATACGCGGCGTATTGGGGGCCGACCCACCCGCCGTCGGCCACGGCGGCGGCCGACATGGGCCTCGTGGAGTGGATGTGGTCCGGAGGGGTGACCCATACCGGCGCGGCGGTCCGGCTGCGAACGGCCGCCGACGCCGACATGGTCCGGCTGCTCGTCAGCGAGAGCGAGACCCTGTCGTCGCCCGCCGCCGTTGCGGAGACGCATCCCGACGAGGATCGCGTGACCGACCTGCACGTCGGGGGTCTCCAGCCGGACACGCGCTACTACTACGCAGCCGAAATCGACGGTGAGGTCGACCGCGATCGGGTGCAGACCTTCCGCACGTTCCCGCGCGGGCCGGCATCCTTCACGTTCGTCCTCGGCTCCGACCAGATCGGGGGGTCCAACGGCCGAGTGTTCGACGCGATGCGTGCCGTGGATCCGCTGTTCGTGCTGGCCATGGGTGACTGGACATACGGCAACGTGGACGAGAACGACCCTGCCCAGTTCCGGGCGCAGTACGACCTGAATCTCACCGCGCCCGCACAGGCCGCCCTGTACGCACAGGCTCCGATCGCCTACGTGTGGGGCGATCATGACTTCGGCGGAAACGACTCCGACCGGACGGCCGAGAGTCGACCGGCGGCCATGCAGGTGTACCGGCAGATGACACCGCACTATCCCCTCGCCAGAGATCCACAGGCGGCGATATATCAGGCGTTCACGGTTGGGCGGGTTCGCTTCCTCGTCACGGACAGTCGGGCCGCACGCGACCCCGCCGGCGATCCGAGCGGCGAGTTCCGCTCTGCACTGGGAGCGCAGCAGCGGGCCTGGCTGCTGGGTGAACTTGCCCGGGCCGATCAGTATGGGCTCGTCGTGTGGGTCAACCCCGATCCCTGGGTGGCCGACGCGAGTCCAGGCAGCGACACGTGGGCCGGGTTCGCCGACGAGCGTCGGCTGGTTGCCGACGCGATCGCCGACCACGACGTGGACAACCTCCTGATGGTCAGCGGCGACGCACATATGCTCGCGTTCGACGACGGCACGAACACCGACTTCTCGACCTCGCAGGGCGGCGGCTTCCCGCTCTTCCACGCGGCCGCAGTTGATCGCCCGGGCAGCACCAAGGGCGGGCCCTACAGCGGACCGGTGATTCCGGGCGGCGGGCAGTTCGGGACCGTCGAAGTTCGGGACGACGGTGCCGCCTTGGAGGTGACCCTGTCCGGATGGAACTGGGAGTCGCGGCGGCTGTTCACCGAGGTCCTGCAGTTCCCGGCCGCACCCTGAACAGCCGCTAGCGACCCGGTACGGTCTGCCCCGAGATCGGCGGCAGCGACGACGAGATCGTCGACCGGTGGCGGGACGTGTTGCCCCGCTACGCGCGGCTGCAGCAGTCGTTCGCCGGTTCCGCCGGGTGGCGCTGCCCGCCGGAGCACCAGACCACTCCTCGCAGTCACTGGTCGTGGGACTCCGCCGGCTGGCCGTTCCTGAGCCTGCAGGCCGTTGAGTGGCTGGGGATGGGACTGAGCCGGGAGGCCGACGACGTTCGGCTCGACGCCATCCGTGACGCCTACCTCGCCGAATGGGGCGATCCATGGGCACTGCACCCGGTCGCCCACGCCGCCTGCGCCTGGCCTGCATCGGCCGTGCGCTCTCGTGGAGCCGCGCACC
>DATFBR010000247.1:0-4970 GCA_035253685.1 Jiangellaceae bacterium | reverse complement strand
CACGATCGTGGCGTCGAGGGCGATGGCGGTCGCGAGCCCGAGGCCGAACATCTTCGTCGTCGGTGAGGGGTTGGCGACGAAGCTGAGGAACACCGCGACCATGATCAGCGCGGCGGAGGTGATGACGCGTCCCGTCGCGGCCAGGCCGCGCGCCACGGACTCGGCGTTGTCCCCGGTCCGGGCGTACTCCTCGCGGATCCGCGAGAGCAGGAACACCTCGTAGTCCATCGACAGGCCGAACAGGATGGCGAACATGATGACCGGGATGGGCGAGGCGATCGGCAGCGGCCCCTCAAGGCCAAACAGGTCCTTCAGCCACGCCCACTGGAAGACGGCGACCAGCACGCCGTAGGCCCCGCCGATCGACAGCAGGTTCACCAGGGCCGCCTTCAGTGGCACGACGACCGAGCGGAACACCAGCATCAGCAGCAGGAACGACGCGGCCAGGATCGCGGCGATGAAGACGGGCAGGGTGTCGGCGAGCTGACCCGTGAGGTCGTCGGTCATCGCCGTGAGGCCCGACACGTAGACGCCGGCGGGCACGAGCCCGCGGACCCGCTCGATCGTCTGGGAGGTGGCCGGCTCCGCCGGCCCGGTGGCCGGGATGGCCGGCAGCACCACGGTGTCGCCGGCGGGGGCGGTCTGCGGCTCGCCGACCACGGCGATGCCCGGGTCGGCGGCGAGCCGCTCGGTCAGCGCGGGTATGGCCTCGGCGTCCAAGCCGCCCGGCGTCCGCAGGTCGGCGACGATCAGCAGGGGGCCGTTGACGCCCGATCCGAATCCCTCGGCCAACAGGTCGTAGGCCCTGCGGTGGGCGGTGGTCGCCGGCTCGTCGCCGGCGTCCGGGAAGGCGAGTTCCATGCGCAGCGCCGGAGCCGCCAGTGCGAGCAGCACCGCCGTCGCGGCGAGCAGGTAGGGCCAGGGTCGCCCCGAGACGCGGTGGGCGAAGCGCCACCACACACTGTGCTGTGCACGCTGCACAGTTCTGCGGCGGCGGCGGCGTAGCAGCCGCGCCGTGTCGATGCGGTCGCCCAGCAGGGAGAGCAGGGCCGGCAGCAGCGTGGTAGCGGCCGCGACGGCGATGAGCACGACCAGCGAGGTCGCCAGCCCGATGGAGGTGAGCAGGCCCAGTCCGGTCAGCGCCAGCGCGGCCATCGCCACGACGACGGTGCCGCCGGCGAACACCACGGCCGCTCCGGACGAGCCCATGGCGGCCGACAAGGCCGCCGCGTTGTCCTGGCCCCTGGATCGGTTCTCGCGGTAGCGGGCCACGATGAACAAGGCGTAGTCGACGCCAACGCCGAGCCCGATCATCGCCGCGACCGTCGGCGCGGCCGTGGACACCTCCATCGCGCTGGCAAGCAGCGTGATGCCGCCGAGGCCGGCGGCGACGGCGACCAGCGCGAGCCCGATCGGGACCAGGGCGGCCACGACGGTGCCGAACGCGACGACCAGCACGACCAGCGCGGCCAGCAGGCCGACCGCCTCGGTACCCGACGTCTCTTGCTGGGCGTTGATGAGCACCGCGTCGCCGCCCAGCTCGGCGGTGATGCCGGCTGCGCGCGCCGGCTCGATGGCGTCGGCCAGCGCCTCGAATGGTGCCGGCCCGAGGTCGGCAGCCGGCAGGTCCAACCTCATCTCCGCGAAGCCGACGCGGCCGTCGGGTGAGATGGTGCCGGCCTCGAAGGGGTCGGCCACCGCCACGACATGCTCCACGGCCGCGATGCGTGCCAGCGCGGCGTCGATGACCTCCCGGCGGCTGTCGAGGGTCCTACCCTCGTCGACGGCGAACACGGCCATGGCGCTGCCGCCCGCCGCCTCGGGGAAGCGCTCATCGAGCAGGTCCATCGCGAGCTCGCTCTGGCTGCCGGGTGCGACGAGGTCGTCGACGAGCGTGCCACCGACCGTGCCTGCGAGCGCCATCACGGCTGCGGCGACCACAGCCCAGGCGACGACGGTCGGCCATGGTCTCCTGGCGCTTGCCGCGCCGACCCGACGGATGAACCGGTTCATGGTGCTCCTCCTGGATGGCTCCCGGCGGCATGTCCGCAGCCGCGACGTACCGAGATGAAGGTGCGGCCTGACGCCGGTGCCGTCGCCACCCCATGGAACGATCGACGGCTCCGCCAGAGGGTTGGATCAGCAACGTGGGGAGTCGGCAACGTTCCCCCATGAGGCGGAGACCGCAACCCGCCTCGGGGAGGGTGACGGCGTGCGAGGCGGTGGCCTACCGTAGGTCGATGTATCCCTCGACACGCCGACCGGGCACCGCGTGAGTCACCAGCGAGCGATCATGAACAGCAGGGCTCAGGACGCGCAGACGCCGGTCACCAGCACCCCGCGGGCGGTGGGTGGCCCGTTCACCCGCTGGCCGCGCGTCGCCGACACCGTCCTCGCCCTTGTCGTGTTCCTCGTGATGCTGTTGGTGTCACCCGAGGGGCCCGACGGCGAGCTCGCCTTTCGCGGCGTCGACGAGGTGTCGATCGCCGCCTTGATCGTCCTCGCGGTGGCCAGCGGCGTCCTCTACTGGCGGAGGTCCCAGCCCCTGGTGGTGTTCGGGGTGATCGTGACCCTGGCCCTGGCCGCCACGGTGCCGTCCGCGGGACTCGGCGACGCCGAAACGGTCGGGATCGCCATGATGTTCGCGCTGTACAGCGTCGGCCGCCACGCCAGCAACAACCGGTGGGGCTACATCGCACTGGGTGGCGCGCTCGCGTTCGTGACGATCAGTTCCCTCAGCCACGGGGAGACGCCGGCGGCACTCGGGTTCGGCCTCTGCTTCACGTTCGTCGTGTGGTACTCCGGCAGGCGGCTCCGGATCCGCAGCGAGCGTGCCGCCCAGCTCGAACGGGAACAAGCGGCCGAAGCGCGCCGAGCGGTTGCCGAGGAGCGAACCCGCATAGCACGCGAGCTGCACGATGTCGTCGCCCACCGAGTGAGCCTGATGACAGTGCAGGCCGGCGCCGCCAAGACCGTCGCCGACGACGACCCGGAGGCCGCCTCGCAGGCCATGCACGCGGTGGAGAAGGCCGGACGCCAGGCGCTCGACGAGCTGCGCCACTTGCTTGGAGTGCTCCGACCGGAAGCCGATGTCGAGGCGCTGGGTCCCCAACCTGGCCTTGCAGAGGTTCCGCGGCTGGTCGACCAGTTTCGGGCTGCGGGGCTGGAGGTCTCGCTCACGATGGACGGTGCGCAGACCGATCTCCCGGCTCGCGTCGAGCTGTCCGCATACCGCATCGTCCAGGAGGCGCTGACCAACGCGCTCAAGCACGCCGGACCTGGTGCCCGGACCGAGGTGCGGCTCCACACTGACAGTCGCGGGGTCGACATTGAGGTGCTCGACGACGGGCGCGGTGTCACCATCTTGACCGGGTCGGGCCACGGGATCGTCGGCATGCGCGAGCGGGCGCTGCTGTTGGGCGGACGCCTTGACGCGAGCCCGCGCCCAGGTGGGGGCTTTCACGTCGTTGCCCATCTCCCCGTCGGACGGGAGCCGGCGTGAGCATTCGTGTCGCCGTGGTCGACGACCAGGCACTGGTCCGGGGAGGGTTCGCCATGGTCCTCGGCCACCAGGACGACATCAAGGTCGTCGCCGAGGCCGGGACCGGACTCGAAGCGATCGAGGTGGCCCGCACCCACCACCCGGACGTGATCCTCATGGACATCCGGATGCCGGAGATGGACGGCCTCGAGGCGACCGCCAGGATCCTAGAGGAAGCCGACTGGCCGGTGCGGGTGCTGATCCTGACGACCTTCGAACCCGACGCGTACGTCTACCGGGCACTGCGCGCCGGTGCCAGCGGCTTCGTGCTCAAGGACATCCCACCCGAGGAACTCCCCGCCGCCGTCCGCACGGTGGCCAATGGAGGAGCACTGCTTGCTCCGTCCATCACCAGGCGCCTCATTAGCCAGTTCGCGCAACGCCTCGCCGTCGACACCGCGGTGTCGGGCCGCCTGGAACGGCTCACCGACCGGGAGCGCGAGGTCCTGGCCGCGGTCGCCCGGGGGTCCAGCAACGCCGAGATCTCCGACGAGCTCTTCATCGGAGCCGCCACGGTGAAGTCGCACGTGTCGAGCATTCTCACCAAGCTCGGCCTGCGCGACCGCGCCCAGCTGGTGGTCTTCGCCTACGAGAGCGGGCTCGTCGAGGCCGGCGGACGCGACATCGGTCACTGAAGGATGCCCCGCCGGATCACGCACATCCATGCGCTGCACATGCTGCCGGCCCTTAAGGTGTCTGTCGCCGCAGATGCATTGTGCGCCAGCCGGCGCAGCCGGCGAAGGCCAGGTCATGCTTGGCTGCCGATGGGAGCGGCCGGCTCGAGCCCGTGAGTCCACGGGGTAGCATCGGCGTCAGGCCACCCCGACGCGAGGAGTCGTGATTGGCGGTCGAGCCTCCGCTGCGAGTCGAGCACCGTGAGGAGCTCGTCTGGCTGCTCGCCCAGGCCTGTGAGCTGGAGCACGGGCTGATGTGTGAGTACCTGTTCGCGCAGTTCACCCTCAAGCGGAACCAGCGGGAAGGGCTCAGCGTCGAGCAGCTGGCCAAGGTGGCCGCCTGGGAGGCCGTGCTCGTCGAGGTGGCCAAGCAGGAGATGCTGCATCTGGCCCTGGCCACCAATCTGCTCACCGCGATCGGGGCGGCGCCGCATCTGCACCGGCCGAACTTTCCGATCCTGTCGCGCTGGTACCCACCGGGCGTCCAGGTGGCGCTGCTCCGGTTCGGCGAGCGGGCCCTGCGTCACTTTATCTACCTGGAGCGCCCCGAGGGGATGGACCTGGACGACGCCGAGGGCTTCGCGGCCGTCGGCCAGGCCCAGCCGCTGACCGACGGCGAGGAGCTGATGGCCGTCCCCGAGGACTACCAGACCGTCGGCCACCTGTACCGCGGGATCGAGCAGGGCCTGGAGCGGCTGGTGGAGCGGCACGGCGAAGGCGGGGTGTTCATCGGGCCGCCGAAGGCGCAGGCGACC
>DATFBR010000246.1:0-2351 GCA_035253685.1 Jiangellaceae bacterium | reverse complement strand
GCGACCCGCGGGAAGACGTCCTGGTCGCCCAGGCCGTCGGCCACGGTGAAATGTTCGAACAGGCGCTGGCCGTCCGCGCCGAACACCTGGCCACGCACCGAGAGGCTCTCGTCGAGCAGTTCTCCCCACACCACCACGAAGCCGCCGCCGGGATTCATGCCCACGGCCGGGACCGCGGGTGTCCCACCGTCCGTTCCGGCGGTGACGACGATCTCCGGGAACCGGTCGCGGCCCTCGCGGTCGAGCCCCCGGGTGCGGATCTCGCTGCCGCCGCCCGGCAGCCCGACCTGCCAGGCGACGACAAGGTCCCCACCCGGGGCGACGGCCACATCCGGTGCGCCGTGCCGGCCGAGGCCGGACGAGACCGTCAGCGCTTCGAAGCGCTGCGCGCCGTTGATCGTCCGGCAGCGGAGCTCCACCCGGGTGTTGTCGCTGGCCCTCGGGCCTTCCTCGTACACGACGAACGCCGCCCGCTCGGCGTCGAGTGCCACGTTCGGGTAGGAGCGATCACCGTCGTCGCTCTCGACCCGCGACGGCCCCCAGCAGTGCTTTCCCCACCGGGCCAGCCCGGTCCACTGAACTTCTCGTCGGTCGCGACGGTCGAGGTCGTCCTCCCAGGCCACGACGAAGTGCGGAGCGTCGTAGAGGACGCAGAGGCCGTTGATGTCGTACTCGCTGAGACCGTCACGCTGTCCGATGTCCTCGTCCTGCAGCGGGTCGATGGTGTCGCCGCCGTCGGAGAACGCGTCCTCGGGGTAATGCATGATCGAGCCGTAGTCGTACAGCCCCGGGACGAGGCCGCCCAGCCGCATGTCGAAGTTGTGCTCCTGGCCGGCCTCGATGTTGCCGGTGTTGATCCGGA
This sequence comes from Jiangellaceae bacterium, assembly GCA_035253685.1. GTDB lineage: Bacteria > Actinomycetota > Actinomycetes > Jiangellales > Jiangellaceae > DASRTE01. Next base: position 1,489 of record DATFBR010000246.1, on the reverse strand, counting down.
CGAACTGGTCGCGGTCCGGTCGCTGGTGTTCGTGGAAATAGCCGACGGCATGACCGATCTCGTGGATGACGTTGCCGGTCCCGAACCCGTCGCCCACGTCGCAGCCGACGGTCTGCTCGCCGCCGACCCGGCCGACGGTCGCCTGGCACACGTCGTCGGCCAGCACGAAACGCACGAAGTCGGTCTCGTTGAAACGGCGGCGCAGCCGGATGATGGTCCGGTCGTTCCAGTGGTCGATGGCGCGCAGCACCTCGCGACGCTGACCGTCGCTGAACTCGTCGCTGATGACGTACGGGATGACGCCGTCGGGCCAGCGCGCGTCGGCATCGCCGGTCGCAAACGCCACGATGCCTCCTGAGTGGGGTCACGTGCCGGGCCGCGCCCGCTGTGCCCGGTCGCTTCAGGCGGACCGGCCGTAAGCTACCGCCTCCGGTCGCACCCGGGCGAGACGGTCGCCGTCCCGTCCATACGGTCCGTGACGCGTAAAGGTCGGTCGACGAGAAGAACGAATCCGGCGCCGCAACTCCTGCATGCAGCTGGTTGCCGATTCGACGTCCACGCGCACGCTGGCATGTGCGAACACATCGGTCATTCCGCCGATGAGCTTCTCGCCCTCGTAGAGGGACTCGTCGCAGGCGATTCGTACAAGCTCGTCGCGTGTCGATGTCGCAGTCTTTCCCTCGGCGGACGACCACCGCCTCACCAGCGACGCCATCGTCCACGAGCGGCGGAGGAGCAATCCAATTCCGACACCAAGGAGTATGGCCGTCAACAACGACGGCAGATCCAGCCGAGGCGGTGTCCGTCCGGCCAGGTGTCGGTCGTGTAGAGGTGAGACGCCGGCAGCGGGCCGGCGGCGACAGCGAGGAGCACCTGATGAGCAAGATCGTTGTGTTCAACAGCCTGACGCTCGACGGAGTGATGCAGGCCCCCGGACGCCCCGACGAGGACCGCCGCGGCGGCTTCGAGCACGGCGGCTGGGCCCAGCCGTACATGGACGCGGTCGTGGGGGAGGTTGCCGGAAAGGGGATGGCCCAGGGCGGTTCGATCCTGCTCGGCCGGCGGACCTACGAGGACTTCTTCTCCTACTGGCCCCACCAGACGGACAACCCGTTCACCGAGGTCCTCGACAACACCCAGAAGTACGTCGCGTCGAGAACGCTCGAAGAGCCGCTGGCGTGGCAGAACTCCACCCTGCTCGAGGGCGACGCGGCCGACGCGGTGGCCGAGCTCAGGAAGCGGCCGGGCAAGGACATCGTGGTGCTGGGCAGCGGAGACCTGCTCCAGTCGCTGATCCGACCCGGTCTGGTCGATGTCTACATGCTGCTCATCCACCCGCTGGTGCTCGGATCGGGCCGCCGCCTCTTCCCCGACGACGGATCGCTTGCCAGGCTGCGGTTGGTCGACTCCGTGACCACGACCACCGGTGTGATCATCGCCACCTACCAGCCAGCCGACCCGAGCGTTGCCTGAGCGGACCTCCGTGCCG
>DATFBR010000245.1:0-3873 GCA_035253685.1 Jiangellaceae bacterium | reverse complement strand
GGATTATCCCGCCGGTCCGCGCGGTTGGTACCCTCGTCTGCGGCTCGCCCCAATAGCTCAGTCGGCAGAGCGTCTCCATGGTAAGGAGAAGGTCTACGGTTCGATTCCGTATTGGGGCTCAGACCGGTACCGTCACTGCGGCGCCGGGAACAGGCGGGGTAGCTCAGGTGGTTAGAGCAAACGGCTCATAATCGTTGTGTCGCGGGTTCGAGTCCCGCCCCCGCTACGTACCGAGCCGGACTGCGACCGAGGCGTCGGCCGCGACGTTCTCCGATTCGGAGGACGCCGACATGGTCGACTACCCTTGTCGGGTTTGTACCCTGACCGACCGTTGAGAGGCACCCGTGGCCGCCAAGAGCGCCGACATCCGCCCCAAGATCACCATGGCCTGCACGGAGTGCAAGGAGCGCAACTACATCACCAAGAAGAACCGTCGGAACGACCCCGACCGGCTCGACCTGAAGAAGTACTGCCCGCGCTGCCGTCGGCACACCACCCACCGCGAGACCCGCTGACCCCGGCGAGCGTCGTCGCGTGCGGGTAGCGTCGCGGCATGCCGATCGAACCCTCCGTCGCCGGGCGGGCCTACCCCACGCAGGCGTACGAGGTCAGCCGGGAGAAGATCCGCGAGTTCGCCGACGCGATCGGCGACGCCAACCCGGTCTACCGCGACATCGAGGCGGCGAGGGCACTCGGCCATGCCGAGGTGATCGCTCCACCGACCTTCGCCATGATTCCGGTGCTGCGCGGCTTCGACATGCTCATTGACGATCTCGGCATCGACTACGCCCGGGTCATCCATGCCGGCCAGCGCTTTCTCCACGTCCGCCCGATCCGGGCCGGCGACCGGCTGCGGACGACCACGACGCTGGACTCGGTCCGGTCCGTCGGCGGCAACGACCTGATCGGCATTCGCTGCGAGGTGGAGTCCGGCTCCGGTGAGAGCGTCTGCACGGCGACGGCGTCGCTGTTGGTCCACGAGGGTGGAAGCGACGGTGACTGAGATCGGCGCGATCCTGCCCGAGCGCGAGTTCCGCGTCACGCGGCAGGATCTGGTTCGTTATGCGGGCGTCGCCGGCGACTTCAACCCGATTCACTGGAGCGACCGCGTGGCGGCGACCGTCGGCTTGCCCGGCGTGATCGCCCACGGGATGCTGACCATGGCATTGGCCGCCCGGCTGCTGACCGACTGGGCCGGAGATCCGGCCGCGGTGGTCGAGTACGGGGTCCGATTCGCGCGGCCCGTGGTCGTACCGGACGACGACCGGGGCGTCGCGGTGGGCGTCCGTGGTGTGGTGAAGGAGATCCGCGACGACGGGCTCGTCGGGATCGAGGTCAGCGTCCGGGTCGGCGACGAGAAGGTGCTGACACAGGCGCGCGCGGTCGTCCGCCCGCCGTCCGACGGCTGATGGGCCCGGCCCAGGGCTCGCGCGACGACGTCGGGGCACGTCCGCTGCTTCGGTCGCGCAATGCCGTGGCCGCTGTCTTCGCCCTCAACGGGCTGGCCATCGCCAACTGGATCAGCCGCGTTCCGGCGATCCGCGACGAGCTGGACCTGACTCCAGGGCAGGTGGGCGTGCTTCTGTTGGCGATGTCGATCGGCGCCGTCATCGCGCTGCCGTCGGCGGGCGCGATCGTGTTGCGGATCGGTCCGGCCAGGGCCGTGGCGGCCGGTGGCATCGCCGCCTGCGCCGGCATCGTCGTCGTCGGGGTGGGCGGTGGCGCCATCGGCAGCACGGCCGTGGTCGCCGTCGGACTGTTCGCATTCGGCTCAGGATCCGGCGTGTGGGACGTCGCCATGAACGTCGAAGGAGCCGACGTCGAGCGGTGCCTGGAGCGGACGATCATGCCGAGGTTCCACGCGGCATTCAGCCTCGGCACCGTTACCGGCGCCGGCACCGGTGCGCTCGCGGCAGCCGCGGGCCTGCCGCTCCACGTCCACCTGACGGCGGCGGCAGCACTCATCCTGGCCGGCGTCCTCACGTCGGTGCGCTTCTTCACGCCGGTCACGCCTGCGGAGAGGTCGGCCGTGGCCGACCGTCGCCACCCGTTGGCGGCCTGGCGCGAACCCCGCACGCTGCTGATCGGCCTCATGGTGCTGGCGGCCGCGCTGGTCGAAGGCGCCGCCAACGACTGGCTCGCACTGGCACTCGTCGACGGCTACGGCACCAGCCACGCCGTCGGTGCCGTCGGCTTCGCCGTTTTCGTTGCGGCCATGACCGTCGGCCGGGTCGCCGGCACCTGGCTCCTCGACCGACACAGCCGGGTGCTGGTGCTGCGCTCATGCACTGGCATGGCGATCGCCGGAGTGGTGGTCTTCGTGCTGGGCGGTTCGCTTCCACTCGCGCTGGTCGGTGCCGTGCTGTGGGGACTCGGTTCTTCACTGGGCTTCCCGGTCGGCATGAGCGCTGCTTCCGACGATCAGCGACACGCGGCCGCGCGGGTCAGCGTCGTCGCATCGATCGGGTACACGGCCTTCCTGGCCGGGCCGCCGTTGATCGGGCTGCTCGGCGACCGAGTCGGTGTGCTGCGAGCTCTGCTCGTGATCCTGGTGGCATTGGTGCTCAGCTTTGCCGTCACCGGCGCGGCGAGGCCGCTTCCCGTCGTCGCACCGACCCGCGACTAGCCTTCGGTGTCGTGTCCGACCTCCGGCTGAACGTCCGTCTCGCTGATCTGACGACGCTGCGACTCGGCGGTGCGCCGGCCCGACTGGTCGAGGCGCCGACGTCGACAGCACTTGTCGAGTCGGTTCGCGAGTGCGACGAGCGCGGGGAAGCGGTGCTGGTCCTGTGCGGCGGCTCCAACGTCGTCGTCGCCGACGAGGGGTTCGAGGGGACCGTCGTCCTGGTCACGTCCCGCGGAGTCGAGGTCGACAACGCCGGATGCGGCCCCGACGACCTCGCTGCCTGCGGAGGTGTGGTCGTGACGGCCGCTGCCGGCGAGACGTGGGACGACCTGGTGGCGCGCGCGGTCGACGAGGGCTGGTCCGGTGTCGAAGCGCTGTCAGGGATCCCGGGTGCCGTCGGGGCGACGCCGATGCAGAACGTGGGTGCGTATGGCCAGGAGGTCGCCGAGACCATCTGGTCGGTGCGGACCTACGACCGGGTCGACAAGACCGTCCGCACGTTCGCCAACGCGGAGTGCGGTTTCGGCTACCGGACCAGCCGGTTCAGGGGCAACGCCCGCTATGTCGTCCTCGAGGTGAGCTACCAGTTCGCGCAGGGCGCCCTCGGTGCTCCGGTGCGGTACGCGGAACTGGCTGGGACGCTCGGCATCGGCATCGGGGAGCGGGCTCCGGCCGCCGAGGTGCGTCCGGCCGTGATCGCCTTGCGGCGTCGCAAGGGAATGGTCCTCGACGAGACCGACCACGACACGTGGAGCGCGGGGTCGTTCTTCACCAATCCGGTACTCGACGCTGCGGCGGCGGCGGCCCTGCCCGCAGAGGCGCCGCGCTGGCCCGCGACAGATGGCGGGGTCAAGACCAGTGCAGCCTGGCTGATCGAGAAGGCGGGGTACACGCGCGGCTACGAGGGTCCCGGTGGCCGCGTCGCGCTCTCCGGCAAGCACACCCTGGCCCTGACCAACAGGGGTGGCGCGAGCACCTCGGACCTGCTGGATCTCGCCCGGGAGGTCCGGGACGGCGTACGGACCGCCTTCGACGTGGAACTGGTCCCCGAGCCGGTCCTGGTCGGCTGCTCCCTGTAGGGGCGACGGTGCACGGCGCCGTGAAGATCGTCGCAGACCCGGGGCCGCTGGGCCGCCTGCGCGTTGCTGCACGACGATCTTCACGACCGGCGAGTGCGATCAACTACAGGGACGACAGGAGCAGCGAGCCAGGCGTCGATGCCCGCTGACAGACGGTGCCTGACATCG
>DATFBR010000244.1:0-2119 GCA_035253685.1 Jiangellaceae bacterium | reverse complement strand
TCCACCATCTCGTGCCAGCCCCACCCGAACGCGGCGGCGACCGAGCGGTACTCCATCGCGAGGTCGAGGTCGGTGAGGGCGGGGTCGTCGGTGTTCAGCGTGGCCAGAAGCCCGGAGGCTCGCATCTGCGGGTACACGTGGTCCTCGAGCCGCTCGAACGCGTTCGCGATGCGGACGTTCGAGGTCGGGCACACCGTCAGCGGTATCCGGGCCGCGGCCACGCGACTCACGAGCTCAGGGTCCTCGAGGATCGACAGGCCGTGGTCGATGCGTTCCACGCCGAACACGTCGATGGCGCCGACGATGGCGGCGGCCGGCGAGTTCTCGCCCTGGTGGGCGGTGAGGCGGAACCCGTCGGCGTGAGCCGCCGCATAGGCGGGGCGGTACGACGCGGGATCGATCCCGCGCTCGGTCGAGTCCATGCCGACGCCCACGACGCGATCCATGCCGGCGGCCCCCGAACGTCGCAGCTCGGCGAGCCGCTTGACCAGCTCGAGCCCCGCGGAAGGCCCGAAGGCCCGATCGATGACGGCGATCAGGAGACACGTGACGCCGGTTTCGGCCTCGGCGGCAGCGATCCCGTCGTGCAGGCCGCCGACAATGGCCGCCAGGTCCTGGCCGCCGGCCAGATGACGGGCGGGCGTGAAGAAGGCCTCGCGGTGGACAACGCCGTGGGCGGCTCCATCCACCACGCTCTCATAGGCCAGTCGGGCCCAGTCGTCGCGGGTGGCGAGGGTCGACTGCACCAGCCAGAACACGGCGAGAAAGCTGTCCAGCGAGTCGTACCGGTACAGAAGGGTCGGGTCCGCGGTCGGGAGCGCGACGCCGTTGCGCCGCGCCAGCTCCACTACCGTCGCCGGGCGCATTGTGCCTTCGACGTGACAATGCAGTTCCACCTTGGGCAGGCGATCGAAGGCGTCCGCGGGCGTGGCCACAGGCCAGATCGTGTCACCTCCGGCGATCCGGGCGCCCAAGCGATACCGGCATCGGGAACGCCTACATGCGGACGCCGTTCTCTGTCGTCCTGGGCGTCACCGTCTTGGCACTTGCCGCCGCCCGGGCCGCCGACTCCGCCACTCCGAAGGATTGCGTCCGGCGAGCCCACCGGGCGCGATGGGATTTGAGCAGTGACTGCTCATGGCAACCTTGCGCCGAGCATGCAACCTCCTCGTCATGACCCTGACCCAGCCAGACGTCCCTACGCTGTTCGAGCGGCTCGGCGGCATGGTGAGCATCGATGTCGCCGTCGACCAGTTCTACGATCGGCTCCTCGCCGATCCGGGCCTGGCTGGCTTCTTCGACCAGGTCGACCTGCGTCGCCAGCGCGCCCACCAGAAGGCGTTTCTCGCCATGGCTCTCGGCGGCCCGCGGGCGTATCGGGGCCGCGGCCTCGCCGAGGCCCACGCGCACCTGGGGATCACTGATCATCATGTGGACCTCGTGGCCGGCCACCTCGCGGCCGTGCTCGCGGGGCTCGGCGTCTTCCCGGCCCTGATCGACGAGGTCGTGTCCGCGGTGGACGGTCTACGCGACACGGTTTTGGGGCGCGGCTGAGCCAGGCGCCTGCCATGCTCACCAGGGTGAGGACGACCTGGCCGTTGGGCGGGCGGGACGAGGAGGTCGCCCACGTGGGCGCGCTGGTGCGCCGCGGCCGAGGCGTGCTCCTCGCAGGGCAGTCCGGGGTCGGCAAGACCAGCCTCGCCTCGCTGGTCGGTGGCGATCTTGAATCCGCCGGCTGGACGGTCGTGCGCGTCGTCGCCAGCCGGACGGCCGCCACCATCCCGTTCGGCGCGCTGGCACCGCTGTTGACGCCCGGCGCGGCGCTGGGTGACGGCACTCCCGCGCTCGTGCAGGCCCGGGCCGGGATCGCCAGCCTGGCGGCCGGCCGGCCTTCGCTGGTGGTTGTCGACGACGCGCAATGGCTCGACGAGGCATCGGCCGTCGTCCTCCATCAGCTCGTCGCACAGAGGGACCTCACGTTGCTGGCGACGTCGCGTACGGACGAGCCGGCGCCCGAACCGGTCACCGCCCTGTGGAAGGACGGCCTGGTCGATCGCGTCGACGTGGCCCCTCTCGACGACGAGTCGGTGTGCGATCTGCTCGAGTCGGCCCTCGACGG
>DATFBR010000243.1:0-6323 GCA_035253685.1 Jiangellaceae bacterium | reverse complement strand
CCGGCGGAACGCTTCATCCCGCAGACGTGACCAAGTTTGTGACGCCGCTGCTCATCCCGCCAGTCATGCCGCGGGCGGCCACGATCATGATGCCGGGCGGCAAGCCTGCGGACTACTACGAGATCTCGATGCGGCAGTTCGACCAGCAGATCCTGCCTGCGGGTCTGCCTATGACCACGGTATGGGGGTACGGCGCCGTCACGTCGGCTGGCGGCAAAGGGCTGCTGGTCCACCATGCGCCGTCGCTCACGATCGAGGCCATGCACAACCGGCCGGTCCGGGTCAAGTGGATCAATGATCTGGTCGACGCCAACGGTCGCTTCCTACCGCACCTGCTGCCGGTCGACCCGACGCTGCATTGGGCCAACCCACCAGGCGGTGTGTCTGGCCGCGACATGCGTCCCGAGTTCACGATGACACCGGGGCGGTACGACGGCCCGGTGCCGATCGTCACCCACCTGCACGGATCTACCGACGTGGGCGACGAGAGCGACGGCTATGCCGAGGCCTGGTACCTGCCCGCGGCGGGCAACGTTCCGGACGGCTTCGCCACGGAAGGCACCTGGTACAACTTCTTCGCCGGCAAGGCGGCCGCCAGCTTCGGCGCGGCCTGGGGACCCGGATTCGCCACGTTCCAGTACCCGAACCCCGACCGCGCGGCCACCAAGTGGTATCACGACCACACACTCGGCATGACTCGGCTCAACGTGTACGCAGGGCCAGCTGGCTTCTACATCATTCGCGGCGGTCCAGCCGGCGACAAGGCGGTCCTGGACAGCCGGTTCGGCACCGTCGCGGTGCTCCCCGGCCCGGCGCCCAGGGAGGGTGACAAGTTTCCACCCAACAAGACCTACTTCGAGATTCCGATCGCGATCCAGGATCGGTCGTTCAACGCCGACGGGTCGCTGTTCTACCCCGACACCCGCGAGTTCTTCGACGAACTCGCCGGCCCCTACATCCCCGATGGGCCGTTCTCGCCGATCTGGAACCCGGAGTTCTTCGGCAACATGATCATGGTCAACGGCAACACGTGGCCGTTCCAGACCGTCGAGCAGCGTCGCTACCGGATCAGGTTCCTCAACGGCTGCCAGTCCCGCTTCCTGATCCTGGACTTCAACCAGATCCCCGGCGTCGAGGTCTGGGACATCGGCAACGAGGGCGGGTTTCTCTCGGCACCTGTCAACCTCACTGCCACGAACGGCAACCGGCTGCTGATGGCGCTGGCGGAGCGTGCCGACCTGATCGTGGACTTCACCAACGTGCCGGTGGGCAACTACGTCCTCGGCAACGTCGGTCCGGACGAGCCGTTCGGCGGCGGGGAACCCGGGGAACCCGCCGACGGAGACTTCGACGCCGCCGACCCGGACTCGACGGGACAGATCATGCAGTTCCGGGTGGTACCGGCGGTGGCGCCCGATCCGACGACACCGCCGCAGTTCCTGGTGCTTCCGGCCATCACTCCGCTCCCGGCCGAGACGGTGACCAGGCCGCTGGCGCTCATCGAGGCGAGTGCCATCGGATTCGACGCCCAAGGCAACGACGTCGACGGGCCGGTCGAGGCGCTCCTCGGCGTGCTCTCTGCGGGCGGCGTGGCGGTGGAGAAGCTCTGGATGGATCCGGTCGCCGAGAACCCCGTCGTCGGCAACACGGAGGTCTGGGAGTTCTACAACACCACCGCAGATGCACATCCGATGCACATCCACGAGGTGGCCTTCGAGGTGGTGAACCGCGAGGGCTTGGTGCTCGACGAGGAGGGCGAGGTCGTCCAGCCCGTTCAGCTGGACGGGGTGATCACTCCACCCGAGTCATGGGAGACCGGATTCAAGGATACGGTCACGTCCCTGCCTGGCCAGGTGACGCGGGTGCGCATGCACTTCACCAATCCCGGCCAGTTCGTCTGGCACTGCCACATCGTCGAGCACGAGGACAACGAGATGATGCGGCCCTACCGGATCGGCCCGGTGCAGCCCGGTCAGCCGAACCCGGAGTAGCCCTTGCCATTTGCATCGTGGCGGGTACGTCCGTGGCCGAACTTCACCAGGCTTGCGGACCGTTCACCAGGGTCCGGAGCCTGGTGAACCGTCCACCAAGGTGGTGAACGTGATCAACGGGCGGCTCGGCGGAGGCGGGTCAGATCTTGCGGAGGCGGATGCGCCGGACGGAGTGGTCACCGTCCTTGTGCAGCACGAGGGTGGCCCGGCCGCGCGTGGGCATGATGTTCTGCTCCAGGTTGGGACCGTTGATGGTGTCCCACAGCTGCTCCGCCCGGGACACCGCAGCGTCGTGGTCGAGGTCGGCGAAACGGCGGAAGTACGAGGCGGGATCGCGGAACGCCGTGTCGCGCAGTCGCAAGAAGCGCGAGACGTACCAGCGCCGAATGTCGTCCGGCTCCGCGTCGACGTAGATCGAGAAGTCGAAGAAGTCGCTCACCGCCAGACCGGAGATCCCGTTCTGCCGGGGTCGGGCGGGCTGCAGCACGTTGAGCCCTTCGAGCAGCACGATGTCCGGCCGGCGGATCACCACCTGCTCGCCCGGAACGACGTCGTAGGTCAGATGCGAGTAGACCGGCGCCGTCACCTCGGCGGCGCCGGACTTGACCGCGGCGACGAACCGCAACAGGGCCCGCCGATCGTACGACTCGGGGAAGCCTTTGCGGGCCAGCAGCCCGCGCCGCTCCAGTTCGGCGTTGGGCAGAAGGAACCCGTCGGTCGTGACGAGTGCGACGTCGGGATGGTCCGGCCAGCGGGCGAGCAGCAGGCGCAGCAGCCGGGCAATTGTCGACTTGCCGACGGCGACCGAGCCCGCGATCCCGATCACGTAGGGCGTGCGCTCGGGGAAGACGCCGAGGAACGACTTGGTGGCCTTGTGCAGCGCACCGATGGCGCGCGTGTGCAGGTTCAGCAGCCGCGAGAGCGGCAGGTACACGTCGCGGACCTCGTCCAAGTCGACCTCGTCGCCGATGCCACGAACCGCGTCCAACTCGGTGGCCGTGAGGGGCAGAGGCGTCTGGTCGCGGAGGCGCGACCACGCCGGCCGGTCGAGGTCGACGAACGGCGAGGCGTCGATCGGCTGCGTCACGGGGCCATCCTGCACTGGGCGTACCCTGTCCGCCGTGTGCGGAATCGTGGGATACGTCGGGGACCAGTCCGCGATCGACGTCGTGATCGAGGGCTTGCGGAGGTTGGAGTACCGCGGTTACGACTCGGCCGGCGTAGCCGTCGTGGCCGACGGTGCGCTGGCCTCCGCGAAACGGGCCGGCAAGCTGGAGAACCTCGAGAAGGCGCTCGGCGACCGGCCGCTGCCGACCTCGACGACCGGCCTGGGTCATACCCGCTGGGCCACCCACGGCGCCCCTACCGACCGCAACGCCCACCCCCACCTCGACGAGTCCGGCCGGGTCGCCGTCATCCACAACGGGATCATCGAGAACTTCGCCCGGTTGCGGTCCGGGCTCGAGGAGTCCGGGGTGGCGTTCGAGTCGGAGACCGACACCGAGGTCGTCTCGCACCTGCTCGCGGCCGAAGTCGCCGCCGGATCCGACCTCGCCGACGCCATGCGCGCCGTCTGTCGTCGCCTCCGGGGCGCGTTCACGCTGGTCGCCGTTCACGCCGACGCCCCCGACCGCGTCGTGGCGGCACGCCGCAACTCGCCGCTGGTCGTCGGACTCGGCGCGGGCGAGAACTTCCTCGCCTCGGACGTGGCCGCGTTCATCGCCCACACCCGGGAGGCCATGGAGATCGGGGAGGGGCAGGTCGTCGAGATCACACCGGAGAGCGTGACGCTGACCGATTTCGACGGTGCACCCGTCGAGGAGAAGCGCTACCACGTCAACTGGGACGCCTCGGCCGCCGAGAAGGGCGGCTACGACTACTTCATGCTCAAGGAGATCGCCGAGCAGCCCAGAGCCGTCGCCGACACCTTGCTCGGCCGGGTCGGCTCGGACGGTCGGCTCTCGTTGGACGAGATGCGCCTGTCTGATGACGAACTTCGCGACGTCGACAAGGTGATCGTCATCGCCTGCGGCACGGCCTACCACGCGGGCATGGTCGCCAAGTACGCGATCGAGCACTGGACCCGGGTTCCGTGCGAGGTGGAACTGGCCAGCGAGTTCCGCTACCGCGACCCCGTCGTCGACCGACAGACGCTGGTGGTGGCGATCAGTCAGTCCGGCGAGACCATGGACACCCTGATGGCGCTGCGGTACGCGCGCGAGCAGGGTGCCCGGGTCCTGGCGATCTCGAACACCAACGGCTCGACGATTCCGCGCGAGTCCGATGCGGTGCTCTACACCCATGCGGGTCCGGAGGTCGCGGTCGCGTCGACGAAGGCACACCTCACCCAGCTCGTCGCCTGCTATCTGGTCGCGCTCTACCTCGGCCAGCTTCGAGGGACGAAGTGGGGCGACGAGATCCGCGCCGTCGTTCGCGAGCTTTCCGACATGCCCGGCAAGGTCGACCAGGTGCTGGAGACGATGGAGCCGGTGCGGGCGCTGGCCCGCGAGCTGGCGGCGGTGACGTCGGTCCTGTTCGTGGGGCGGCACGTGGGCTACCCGGTGGCGTTGGAGGGTGCGCTCAAGCTGAAGGAGATCGCCTACATGCACGCCGAGGGCTTCGCCGCGGGCGAACTCAAACACGGGCCGATCGCGCTGATCGAGGAAGGCGTACCCGTCTTCGTCGTGGTGCCCCCTCCGCGCGGCCGGTCCGTCCTGCATGACAAGATCGTCTCCAACATCCAGGAGGTCAGGGCCAGGGGTGCGCGCACCGTCGTCATCGCCGAGGAGGGCGACGAGGCCGTCGTCCCCTATGCCGACCACCTGATCCGGGTGCCGGCGTGTCCGACGCTGCTCCAGCCGTTGGTCGCCGTGGTGCCGCTGCAGGTGTTCGCCTGCGAGATGGCGAACATGCGCGGGTTCGACGTCGACCAGCCCCGCAACCTGGCCAAGAGCGTCACCGTCGAGTAGGAGACGGTCGAGCCCGTGATCATGTCGACGCTGCCGCCGGGCCCGGAGGCGAGGTCGACATGATCACCGGGTGGAATGCCAAGCTGACCCTGTGATCGTGGGCGTGGGAGTCGACGTCGTCGACGTCGGACGGTTCGCCGAGACGATCGAGCGCACGCCTCGCCTTCTCGACCGGGTGTTCACTGCCCGGGAGCGTGAGCGGCCGATCGCGTCGCAGGCGGCCCGGTTTGCAGCCAAGGAGGCCCTGGCCAAGGCGCTGGGGGCGCCGGAGGGGCTGCGATGGCAGGACGCCGAGGTGGTGACGACGGCCGACGGGCGTCCCTGGTTCGAGGTGCGTGGCTCGGTGGCGCAACGCTGCAAGGAACTCGGCGTCGACGGCGTCCACCTGTCGCTGTCGCACGACGCCCGCATCGCCTCGGCAGTCGTCGTCCTGGAGGGCCGGCCGTGATCGGCGCCCACCCGGTCCGGGACATCCGGGCGGCGGAGAGTGCGCTGATGGCGCAACTGCCCCCCGGTGCGCTCATGCAGCGCGCAGCAGCAGCACTCGCGGCACGCTGCGCCCGCCTGCTCCGCGGGCCCTACGGCGCCCGGGTGGTGGTGCTCGTCGGAGCTGGGGACAACGGCGGAGACGCGCTGTACGCGGGGGCACGGCTGGCTCGACGAGGAGCGCGGGTCGATGCCGTGCTCGTCCGTCCCGAACGCGCGCACGGTCAGGGACTGGCCGCCCTGCGGGCCGCGGGGGGCCAGGTGACCAGTGACCCGATCCGGGCGGTGGCCGGCTCCGACCTCGTCGTCGACGGGCTGGTCGGCATCGGTGGTTCCGGTGGACTGCGTGCCGAGGCGGCCGACCTGGCCGAACTCGCCCGCGACGGGGGGCTGGTCGTCGCCGTCGACCTGCCCAGCGGCGTCGACGCCGACACCGGTGAGCTGCCCGGTTCCCACGTCGTGGCCGACGTGACCGTGACCTTCGGTGCGCGGAAGATCGGGCTGGTCGTCGACCCGGCCGCGGCCGCCGCCGGTCGGGTCGAACACATCGACATCGGACTCGGCCCGTTCCTCGCGGAGCCGGCCGTCGAGGTCCTGGAACCGGCCGACGTCGCCGACCGCCTCCCCCGGCCTCGTCGTGACGCTGACAAGTACTCGCGCGGCGTGGTCGGCGTGGTCGCCGGTTCGCCGGAGTTCGCAGGTGCCGCGGTACTGACGGTCGGCGGGGCCGTCCGCAGCGGCGCCGGGATGGTCCGCTACCTGGGCTCGGACGAGGCTGCTCGGCAGGTGCGGCACCACTGGCCCGAGTCGGTGGCCGCGAGTGGCAGGGTCCAGGCCTGGGTGGTCGGCCCTGGCCTCGGCTCGGACGCCGAGGGTG
>DATFBR010000242.1:0-3411 GCA_035253685.1 Jiangellaceae bacterium | reverse complement strand
ACCGGGTGGCGCGGCCGTACTACGCCGAGGCGTTCCGCCTGCTCGAGGGCGGCGTGACCGATCCGGCGACCCTCGACGCGCTGTTTCGTGAAGCGGGCGGCTTCCCGATGGGTCCGTGTGAGCTCACCGACCTGATCGGGCAGGACGTCAACGCAGCGGTCACGCGCAGCCTCTGGACCGCCTTCGGCCGGGACGCACGCTTCGAACGGTCCGCGTTCCAGGAGGCCCTGGTCGCCGACGGCCGGCTCGGTCGCAAGAGCGGTCGCGGGATCTACGAAGGCGGGCCACGACCCAAGCCGTCCACAGCGCCGGCGGCACCGAGCCCCGACCGCGTGACCGTCAACGGTGGCGGGAGCCCGCTCGACGGCCTGGTCAGCCGGATCGCGGCCGCCAGGCTCTCCGGACCGGCGACCTTCGATCGTGGGCCCGTGCGAATCCGCCCGGCACCCGGTGTCGTCATCAGGCTCACCGACGGGCGCACGGCGGCAGCCGTCTCCGCCGCGGATGCCGAGACCGTGGTGCTCGTCGACCTCGCGCTCGACTACGCCACTGCAGCACGCGTGGCCGTTGCCGCGCCGGAGGCGGCACCGGCGCATCGGGTCCGGGCGGCCATCGGGTGCCTACAGGCGGCGGGGCTGGCCGTCACTCTGCTGCCGGACACACCCGGCCTGGTCGTGGCCCGGACCGTGGCGATGCTGACCGCCTTCGGCGCCGAGGCGGTCGACGCCGGTGTCGCGAGCGCCGCCGACATCGACACCGCCATGCGCCTGGGCGTCAACCACCCCCGCGGACCGCTGGAATGGGGCGACTCGCTGGGCTGGGACTGGGTGATGGGCGTGCTCGACGCCCTGGCCGGCGTCGTCGACCCGGACCGCTACCGGGTATCGTCCACGCTCCGCGAGCGTGCCGTGAGCAGAGGCCCGGCCGGTGCCTGACCCGCAGACCGTGGCCGAGCGGTCCGCCGCCGCGATGTGGGCCGGCGACGCGGCGTCGCAGGCACTGGGAATGGTCCTGGACGAGGTGCGGCCCGGCTACGCCCGGATATCGATGCCGGTCCGCGCCGACATGGTCAACGGGCACTCCATCTGCCACGGGGGACTGGTGTTCGCCCTGGCCGACTCGGCGTTCGCCTTCGCGTGCAACTCGTACAACCGGGTCGCGGTGGCGCAGGCCTGCGACATCGTGTTCGTCGCTCCCGCGCGCCTCGGTGACGTGCTGGTCGCCGAGGCCGTCGAGCGCAGCAGGTTCGGCCGCAACGGCATCTACGACGTCACGGTCACAGCCGTTGCGGGCGGAGGCTCCGGTGGTGCCGGCGCACTCGTTGCCGAGTTCCGTGGCCGATCGCGTCAGATCTCCGGAACGCTGGCCGAGGAATCCCAGCCGTGACCGGCACCGTTCTGCTGAACAGGCACCCGACATGAACGTCCCGGGGAGTGAGTCCGTCATGGTCCATGCCTACCTCGTCGACGGGGTGCGGACCCCGATCGGGCGGTACGGGGGCGCGCTGGCTCCCGTCCGGCCCGACGACCTGGCCGCCCACGTCCTGCGCGAGCTTCTCGCCCGGCATCGGCAGGTGGACGGCGATGCCGTGGATGAGGTCGTCCTCGGCTGCGCCAACCAGGCCGGTGAGGACAACCGCAACGTGGCCCGGATGGCGTTGTTGCTCGCCGGCCTGCCCGAGACCGTTCCGGGCGTGACGGTCAACCGGTTGTGCGGGTCCGGGATGGACGCGCTCGGGTACGCGGCACGAACCGTCGTGTCCGGTGAAGCCGACGTCGTGGTGGCCGGCGGTGTGGAGTCGATGTCACGCGCACCCTTCGTCCTGCCGAAGGCACAGTCACCGTTCGACCGGACCCAGGCACAGGTCTACGACACCACCATCGGCTGGCGGTTCGTCAACGCCGCTCTGAAGGCCGCCTACGGCACCGACTCGATGCCGGAGACCGCGGAGAACGTCGCGGTCGACCACGACGTCAGCCGGGTCGACCAGGACGCGTTCGCCCTGCGCAGTCAGGAACGCGCGGCCAAGGCGCAAGCGAGCGGGCGACTGGCACACGAGATCACCGCGGTACCGGTGCCGCACCGGCGCGGCGGCCCCGTTCTGGTCGACGCCGACGAACACCCCCGGGAGACCTCGATGGAGGCGCTGGGCAGGCTGCGGCCGGTCGTCCGCACCGACGGCACCGTCACCGCGGGTAACGCTTCGGGCGTGAACGATGGCGCGGCGGCACTGCTGGTCATGAGCGAGCGTGCCGTTCAGCGGTACGGCGTCGACCCGCTCGCCCGGGTCGTCGCCACGGCGACCGCCGGCGTCGCCCCGCGGGTGATGGGAATAGGCCCGGTCCCAGCGACGCAACGGCTGCTGGACCGGACCGGTGTCGCGCTCGGCGACGTGGACGTCGTGGAGATCAACGAGGCATTCGCCGCACAGTCGCTGGCCTGCCTGCGGCTGCTCGGGCTGCCCGACGACGCCGAACACGTCAATCCCAACGGCGGGGCGATCGCGCTCGGCCACCCGCTGGGTATGAGCGGCGCCCGGATCGCGCTGACCGCCGCCGTCGAGGCCCGCCAGCGCGACGCCCGCTTCGCGCTGGCGACCATGTGCATCGGCGTCGGCCAGGGCATCGCGACGCTGCTGGAGCGTCCGGTGTGACCGATTGTTCCCCTACTCGCTCGTGGAGACCGTCGTGCAGGCCTGCGTGGCACGTGCCTCAGGTCCGCGCGACGATCTTCACGGCCGTGTGGCCACTGCCGTCGACGGGCTCACTCGTCCGATCCAGGAAGCTTCTCCCGCGTCGTGACGTAGATGTCGGACATGCCTTCCGGCCCCGGCGCGCGACCGAAGTAGAGCGTCTGGGCGTCCCCGGAAAGTGACGGGCGCGTCTCGCCGGCAGCTGTGTTCACGGCGGTGCCGATATTGACCGGCGTCGACCAGGCGTCACCGAACGCCTCGCGTGTCGAGACGTACACGTCCTGGCCGCCTTGGTGGCCCGGGTACCCGTTGTTCGACGAGAAGACGACCTCACGCCCGTCCTTGCGCACGTTGGGCTGGATGTCGTTTCCGGCGCTGTTCAGCGCATCGACCGGAGTGGCCGGCCCGAAGCCCTCCAACGTGCTCCCGCTGACGTAGATGTCTCCTGGGACGGTTGCCGAGCTACTCGAGAAGTAGAGGTACGCCTGCCCGTCGACCTTGACGTACGACGGGCCTTGCTCGTCCAGCGCGCTGTTCGGGCCGTCCGGTGCGCACCGGAGGTGATCGGGCTCGCTCCAGCCGTGCGTGCGGTTGAGGCGAGCGACGTAGATGTCGCCCAGACCGCAGCTCTCGTCGGTCGTCCGGCGGCTGACGAAGAACAGGCCCTCTCCGTGAACGGGTGTCGGGCAGAAGTCGTCGGCGGCCGAGTTGATCGGGGC
>DATFBR010000241.1:0-2864 GCA_035253685.1 Jiangellaceae bacterium | reverse complement strand
CTCGCGATGCGGCTCGAGGGTCTGGACGGTCGCTGGCGGTGCACGGCGCTCGAGATCCTCTGACCGCAGGGCCAGATCGCGGCGGCCGGATGCGGAGGCGGGCGTCTCAATAGCGATCTGTGGCATGCTTCTCCGCCGCGGATCGCGGAGCCCCGCCGGAGTATCCGGCCGCCGCGAAGGGGGCGCGTCAGGACACGCGATGGCGTGGATCGCCGTGGCAGCGCTTGAACTTCTTGCCCGAGCCGCACGGGCACGGCGCGTTGCGCGGGACGTCACCGAACTCGATCTCCGACGTCGTCGTCGCGGCGGCCGTGCGGGCCCCGTTGCCCGAGCCCGTGCGTTCCACCCGCTGCTGCACCGCCGTTTCACCGTCGACACTCGGCGCGGTGTACTGGAGCTGTTGCGGCCGGCGTGACTCGACCAGCCCCTTCGCGACGAGGACGGGCGCCCCGGCCGCGGCGCCGTCCGTGACCCCGGCAGGTGCCGCCTCGGCGCCGTCGGGGGCGGTCGGGCGAACCTGCACCTCGAGGTTGAACAGCAGGCCGACCGACTCCTCCTTGATGCCGTCCATCATGGCGGCGAACAGGTCGAACCCCTCACGCTGGTACTCCACCAGGGGCTGCTTCTGGGCGAACGCCCGCAGGCCGATGCCCTCACGCAAATAGTCCATCTCGTAGAGGTGCTCTCGCCACTTGCGGTCGAGGACGGTCAGCAGCACCCTGCGCTCGAGCTCGCGCATGACCTCCGTCCCGAGCTCGGACTCGCGCCGCCCGTAGGCCGCCTGCGCGTCGTCGGTGAGCCGTTCGACCAGCAGGTCGGAGGTCAGGCCGTCCCGGCCGCCCACCTCGTCCTCGATCTCCTCGACGGTGACCGAGACGGGGTAGAGCGTGCGCAGCGCCGACCACAGCCGGTCGAGATCCCACATCTCGGGGTAGCCCTCCGATGCCGCCCCGTGGACGTAAGCCGTGACGGAGTCCTCGAGCATGTGCCGGATCTGCTCGGAGAGGTCCTCCCCCTCGAGCACCATCCGCCGCTCGTCGTAGACGACCTGGCGCTGGCGGTTGAGCACGTCGTCGTACTTGAGCACGTCCTTGCGGATCTCGAAGTTCTGCGCTTCGCGCTGGGTCTGCGCGCTCTTGATCGCGTTGCTGACCCGCTTGTGCTCGATCGGCTGGTCGTCGGGGATGTTCAGGCTGCGCAGGATCATGTCGACCCACTCGCTCTTGAACAGCCGCATCAGGTCGTCCTGCAACGACAGGTAGAAGCGCGACTCGCCCGGGTCGCCCTGCCGGCCGGATCGGCCGCGGAGCTGGTTGTCGATCCGCCGCGACTCGTGCCGCTCGGTTCCGAGCACGTACAGGCCGCCGAGCTCGATGACCTCCTCGTGCTCGGCCTTCACCTGGTTCTGCAGCTTCTCCAGGGTCGGGCCCCAGGCGGCCTCGTACTCCTCCGGGCTCTCGACCGGATCGATGCCGCGCTGCTTGAGCTCCGCCATCGCCATCGGCTCCGGGTTCCCGCCGAGCATGATGTCCGTGCCGCGGCCGGCCATGTTGGTCGCCACTGTCACCGCGCCACGGCGGCCGGCCTGGGCGATGATCGCCGCCTCCCGTTCGTGGTGTTTGGCGTTGAGCACCTCGTGCGGGACACCTCGCCTGCTGAGCAGCTGCGACAGGTGCTCGGACTTGGCGACGCTGGTGGTGCCGACCAGGACCGGCTGGCCCTTCGTGTGCTTGTCGACGAGGTCCTCGACGACCGCGGCGAACTTGGCCTCCTCGGTGCGGTACACCAGGTCGGCCTGGTCGGCCCGGATCATCTCCATGTTCGTGGGGATGGGCACGACACCGAGGTTGTAGATCTTGTTGAACTCCGACGCCTCGGTCATCGCCGTGCCGGTCATCCCGGCGAGCTTCTCGTAGAGCCGGAAGAAGTTCTGCAGGGTGATGGTGGCCAGCGTCTGGTTCTCCTGCTTGATCTCCACCCCCTCCTTGGCCTCGATGGCCTGGTGCATCCCCTCGTTGTAGCGGCGGCCGGCCAGGATGCGCCCGGTGTGCTCGTCGACGATGAGCACCTCGCCGTCCTTGACGACGTACTCCTTGTCGCGGTGGAACAGTTCCTTGGCCTTGATCGAGTTGTTGAGGAACTGGATCAGCGGCGTGTTGGCGCTCTCGTAGAGGTTGTCGATGCCCAGCCAGTCCTCGACCCGTTCGATGCCCGACTCGAGAATGCCGACGGTTCGCTTCTTCTCGTCCACCTCGTAGTCGGCCTCGCGGCGCAGCCGGTCGGCGATCTTGGCGAACTCCGTGTACCACCGGGTGGGCTGGTCTGCGGGCCCGGAAATGATCAGTGGCGCGCGGGCCTCGTCGATCAGGATCGAGTCGACCTCGTCCACGATCGCGTACGGGTGGCCGCGCTGCACCATGTCCTCCGCGCGCAGGGCCATGTTGTCGCGCAGGTAGTCGAAACCGAACTCGTTGTTCGTCCCGTAGGTGATGTCGGCGGCGTACGCGACCCGGCGCTGCGCCGGGGTGAGGCCGGCGAGGATCACGCCCACTTCGAGCCCGAGAAACCGGTGGACCCGCCCCATCCACTCGGAGTCGCGCTGGGCGAGGTAATCGTTGACGGTGACGATGTGAACGCCCTTGCCGCTGAGCGCGTTGAGGTAGCCCGGCAGCGTCGACACCAGGGTCTTGCCCTCGCCGGTCTTCATCTCGGCGATGTTCCCCTGGTGGAGGGCGGCCCCGCCCATGATCTGGACGTCGAAGTGGCGTTGGCCGAGCGTTCGTCGGGCCGCCTCGCGCACGGTGGCGAACGCCTCGGGCAGGAGGTCGTCGAGCGTCTCGCCGTCGGCCAGTCGGGCCCGGAAC
>DATFBR010000240.1:0-3247 GCA_035253685.1 Jiangellaceae bacterium | reverse complement strand
AGGGGTTGGCACACCGCCGCGGCATGGCACACCGACGTGCGCCACAAACCGGGCGATTCGGGCGCCGCGCCACCATTGCGGTGTGCCATGTGGAGCACGTCGGTGTGGCACCCGGGTAGAGCCTCGAGAGCCCCGACCGCGTCACACCTCGTCGAGGGGGATCTCCGGATTCGCCAGCCGGTCGGCGTCGAGGGCTCGGCCGGACGCGACCAGCGCCTTCAACGGGTCGATGCCCTCGTCCCACAGGTTGACGTGCATGGCCGCGATCGGCCGGCTCTCGCGGAGCCAGAACGCCTGGAACTCCCGTGCGCCGAGATCGCCTCGGACGACCACGCGGTCGTAGGAACCCGGCGGTGCGTGGCCGACGTACTCCATGCCCAGGTCGTACTGGTCGGTGAAGAAGAACGGCAGGTCGTCGTAGGAGACGTCCTGGCCCAGCATCGACCGCGCCGCCGCTGGTCCTCCGTTGAGCGCGTTGGCCCAGTGCTCGACGCGTACCCGCATGCCGAGCAGCGGGTGGTCGACCCCGGCCACGTCACCGGCGGCATACACATCCGCGGCAGACGTTCGCAGGGCGGCGTCGACCGCGACGCCGTCGTCGATGGCCAGGCCCGCGTCCTCGGCGAGCTCGATCGCCGGCCGGATCCCGACACCCACGATCACCGCGTGGGCCTCGAGCTCGTCCCCGGCCGACGTGACCGCACTCGACACCCGACCGTCGGCCCCGCGGACCTCCGCAATGCCGGTGCCGAGCCTGAGGTCCACGCCGTGCTCGCGGTGCAAATCGGCGAACACCGCGGCGACCTCGTCGCCGAGCACCCGCTGCAGCGGCAGGTCGGCGACCTCCAAAACGGCGACCTCCGCGCCATGGTGACGGGCGGCCGACGCGACCTCGAGCCCGATCCAGCCCGCACCGACGACGACGATCCGGCTGCCCTCTTGCAGGACGGACCGGATCCGGTCCGCATCCGGAAGCTCCCGCAGATACAGCACGCCGTCGAGATCGGCGCCGGGCACGTCGAGACGTCTCGGCACCGAGCCAGTGGTCAGCAGCAGCCGGTCGTAGGCCAGCCGCTCTCCGCCGTCCAGTTCGACCTGGTGGGCGGCCGGATCGATCGCCGCGGCGCGGGTACCGAGGCGCAGGTCGACGTCGTGCTCGGCGTACCAGGGCTCCGGGTGGACGAACGCCGAGTCGCGCTCGTCGTTGCCCAGCAGGTAGCCCTTCGACAGCGGCGGCCGTTCGTACGGTGCCTCCGTCTCCGCCGAGACGAGCACGACCGACCCGTCGAAGCCCTCCTCGCGCAGAGTCTCGGCGGCCTTGGCGCCGGCGAGCCCACCCCCGACGATCACGTATGCCATTGCGCCACCCCACTCGTCGCCGGCCGGCCTGTCAACCGTCGTCGGTGTCCTCTGCAGCCCACCGGCTCAGCGCCCGACGAGGCGAGCATGGCGCACCTGTGCCGACATGTCGGTCAGTGACGCCACCTGGTCGACCACCACGCGCAGCCGTGCCCCGTCGTCACGGGCGTCGGACCAGTCGGCGCGGAACGACGGCTCGAGGCTGACCGGGGCCCGGTCGTACATCAGGGTGACGAGCTCGTGCAGCAGCTCGCGCTGATGCACGTAGACCGGCGCGCGGTCCTCGGCGTTCATCACGTACACGGCGGCCAGCCCCTTGAGGACGGCCACCTCCGCCCGCGTTCCCGCCGGGATCTCCAGATCGGCGGCGTAACGGGTCAACCGCCCCCTGCCGTACGCCGCATGCGTGGTCTCCTGCGCAGCGGCGCAGAAGCGACCGATGAGCTGGCTGGTCATGTCCTTGAGGGCGGCCAGCGTGCTGCGGCGCCCGTCGTACGCGTCGACCCAGCAAGGCAGCGCACGCAGGCGGTCCATCGCGTCGAGCACCTCCGCGGGCGACGCGCCCGGCAGGTACCAGTCGCAGGTCAGTGTCGCGACCTTGTCCCGCTCGACCCGGTCCGACAACACGGTGTTCTCACCGATCCGCTCGGCCACGATGGCGTCCTCGACATCGTGGACGCTGTAGGCGACGTCGTCGGCGAAGTCCATGACCTGCGCCTCCAGGCAGCGCCTGCGGCCGGCCGGCGTCCCCTCGCGCAGCCACCCGAACACCTCGCCGTCGTCCGCGTAGACGCCGAACTTGCCGGCGCCGTCGCCGCGGGGCCAGGGGTACTTGGTGGATGCGTCGAGGCTCGCCCGGGTGAGGTTGAGGCCCGCCGTGCGCCCGTCCGGATGTGCCGCCTTGGCCTCCAGCCGGGTCAGCACCCGCAGCGTCTGCGCGTTGCCCTCGAAGCCGCCGATGGCCTTGCTGATCTCGTCCAGCGCCGCCTCGCCGTTGTGGCCGAACGGTGGGTGTCCGAGGTCATGGGCGAGGCACGCGGTGTCGACGACGTCGGGGTCGCAGCCGAGGGCCTTGCCGAGCTCGCGGCCGACCTGCGCCACCTCGAGCGAGTGGGTCAGTCGGTTGCGCACGAAGTCGTCGGTGCCGGGCGCGACCACCTGGGTCTTGGCCGCCAGCCGGCGCAGCGACGCGGAGTGCAGGACGCGGGCACGGTCGCGCTCGAAGGCGGTCCGGCTCGACCGCTTGGGCGGCTCGGGCGCCCACCGTTCCCGGTCGCTGTCCTCGTATCCGCTCATCGACGCCGAGGCTAGACGACCGCGCGCGCCCGGCTCAGAAGGCGTCGAAGGCGCCCTGGCCGGACTCCCCGGTCAGCCGCCAGCGGTAGTACGCCAGCGACTCCCGGACGATGTATCGCAGCTGCGTCTCGCGGGTCTGGACCGCGGGCCCCGAGCGGGCAGGCGCCGCCACTGCGTCGATTCCAGCCGCATCGGCCAGCGCTTTGGACCGGAACGTGTGCCACGGATCGGTGACCAGCACGGCGGTCGCCCACCCCTCGTCGGCGAAGACCTCACCCACGGCCTCGAGGCTGCTCTGGGTGTTGTTGCCTTCGGCGACGGCGACGACGGCCTCGGTCGGCAGCCCGTTGGCGGTCAGCCAGTCCCGACCCGCTTCCGCCTCGGTCGTGTCGTCTCCCGGCGCCCCGCCGCCGACGGTGACGACGACGGGTGCCACGCCGTCCTGCCACAAGGTCTGCGCCTTGCGCAGCCTGGCCTCGAGAACCGGTGACGGCCGCCCACCGTACTGCGCCGCTCCGAGGACGACGATCGCGTCCGAAACCCGGTGGTCCTCCTGGCGGGCGTCCCACCAGATCCGCACCGGCACCGAGGC
>DATFBR010000239.1:0-15385 GCA_035253685.1 Jiangellaceae bacterium | reverse complement strand
AGTTCGACCATGCCGGCGGGGTCGGCCGCTGCGAGCTCGGCCACGTCGGCATGGTGGTCGCGGGGGACGATGAGCACGTGCGTCGGCGCCTGCGGGGAGACGTCGCGGAACGCTAGTACCCGCTCGGACTGGTGCACGATCTCGGCGGGCACGTCGCCACTGACGATGCGGCAGAACAGGCAGTTCGGCGAGACGGTCACGCCCCGCATCGTACGGGCCCGGTCAGGGCATCTACGGTTGTCGCGGTAAACCGGCGCACGACACGGCGCGTCGATAGGGACATGGACATCGCCTGCCCTGTCACCATCGGTGCGCCGGCCCGGCCGGGTCGTGTCGCCGTGGTGGGCGCGTACGGAGGGTGGGCGGTGGACACAGGGTCCGACACCGGCCCGCTCCCGGCGATCGGCGACTCCGACGAGTCGACGGGTACCGACGCGGATCGCATGGTCAGCGAGCTGTATGCGGCCCACTACTCGGGTCTTGTCCGGCTGGCTGCGCTGCTCCTGCGCGATCACGCCGTCGCCGAGGAGGCCGTGCAGGACGCCTTCGTGTCGCTGCACCGACGCTGGCGGCGCCTCCGCGACACCCGCAGCGCGGCGGCCTACCTTCGCACGTCGGTGGTCCACAACACCCGGTCCATCCAACGCCGTCGCGCGGTCGCGGCGAGGCATCCGGACGACGTGCTGCTCGACGCGCCCAGCGCGGAGAGCGGAGCGATGCGGGCGGTCTCGAGTCGTGCCGTCGTCGACGCTCTCCAACTGCTGCCCAGGCGACAGCGCGAAGCGCTCGTCCTGCGGTACTACGCCGACCTCTCGGAGGCAGAGATCGCTGACACGATGAAGATCAGCAAGGGGGCTGTCAAGAGCCACACCTCGCGCGGCATGGCCGCGCTCCGCGCCACCCTGGAGCAGTGGGCATGACCACCGGCGACGACTGGCCGCAGCAGGACGAGCTCCTGCGGCGGGCGCTGCACGACGAGGCCGCGAAGGTTCTCCCGAGCCCCGACGCGCTCGCCCGCATCCGCGCCCGGACCGCCCGCGCACCGTTGTGGCGCAGCCCGCTGACGCTGGGCATGGCTGCGGCGGTGGCGACCGCGACCGCCGTCATCGCCGGTGGCATCGCCGTGCTCGGCGACTCGACTGTCGACACGACGGCGACCGACGGGCCAGCGGCCGGGCCGACGACCGCGTCGGAGACGCCGAGTGCCATCGCCACCGAGCCGAGCCCGAACGTCGAATCCGGCCCGCCGACGGGGTCGGCGCCGCCTACCTCGGAACCAGAGCCCGCCACCGCTACCGTTCCGGTGTACTACGTCGCCGAAACACCTGCCGGCCAACGCCTGGCCCGCGAGTTCCGCACGGTTCCGACCCCCGATGGTCCGCTGGTCGCTGCCGTCGAGACCATGATCTCCGTCCCTCCTGGCGATCCGCAGTACCAGACCCTCTGGGCATCGACGACCGAGGTGCGCCGCGTCGACGTGGCCGGCGACGTCATCGAGGTCGATCTCACCGACGGCGCCGACTACACCGGCGCGGCCCCGGACGTGGCCGAGCTGGCCACCCAGCAGCTCGTCTACACGGTGACGGCGGCCGCGTCGATGACCGGCGCCGCCGCTGGAGCGCTGCCGGTCCAGATCCTCGTCGAGGGTGAGCGGACCGACCGGCTGTGGGGCAGCATCGACATCGCTGAGCCGGTGCAGCGTGCGGACCCGCTGGCAGTCCGCCAACTGGTCCAGCTCAACGAACCGGCGGAGGGCGCCGTGGTCACCGGACCCGCCGTCGAGATCAGCGGTGAGGCCGCGGTCTTCGAGGCCAACGTCCCCTGGCAGATCTTCCGCGACGGCGAGCTCGTCGACGAGGACTTCACCACTGCCGAGGAGTGCTGCACGTTCTCGCCGTTCAGCTTCACGGTGGAGCTCGAGCCGGGCTCGTACGAGGTCGTGGTGACCGAGGAGGACCCGTCCGGCGGGGAGGGTCGCCCGCCGATGTCCGACTCGCGGAGCTTCCGGGTCGAATAGCTCGTCACGATCGGTGCCGGCCGGGTCCCCCACGCCACCGGCCGGTCCGGGAGAGCACCACGCCGGCGGCCACCGTGCCGGCCGTCGACGTTCGCAGGACGGCCGGGCCGAGGTTGACCTGCACCGCTCCGGCCGCATCGAACTCCGCCAGTTCGTCCGAGGTGATCCCGCCTTCCGGACCGACGACGAGGACGACGTCGCCGATCTCCGGCAGCGGCAGGTCGCCGATCGGCCGGTCTGCCTCCTGATGCAGTACGACCGCCAGGTCGGCGCCGGACATGCGTCGGGCCAGCGCCGCAGTCGTCACCGGGTCGGCCACCTCGGGCACCCATGCGCGCCGGGACTGCTTGGCTGCCTCCCGGGCGGTCGCCCGCCAGCGCCGCAGCGACCGGTCCCCGCGGTCACCCCGCCACCGGCTCACCGTGCGCCGGGCGAACCACGGGATGATCTCGTCGACACCGACCTCGGTCATCGTCTCGACGGCGACCTCGCCGCGGTCACCCTTCGGCAGGGCCTGCGCGACGACGATCCGCGGCGCCGCCGGTGGCTCCGCGGTGCGCTCGCGGACCTCGCACACCAGACCCGACCGGTCTGCTGCGACGACGACGCAGAGCGCGACGTTGCCGCGACCGTCGGTGAGCTCGACCGTCTCGCCGCGGCCGACCCGGCGAACGGCCGCGGCGTGTCTCCCCTCGTCGCCGTCGAGGACGATCCGCTCGGCGCCGCGCAGACGCTCCGCGTCGACGACGAACATCGGCGCTGTCATTACGCCCTGCCGTACCTCACCAGGCGCGGGGACGGTTCACCAGGCGCGCAAACCTGGTGAACCGTCCACCGGGGTGGTGAACGTGATCAACGGGGCCACCACGGGGAGCCCTAGGGCGGAGGCCTGTCACTTGAAGGCGTCGCGAAGCCGGGAGAACAGGGTGGAGCCCTGCGCGGACACGGGGCCGTGCGCACGCTCCTCGTTGCGGAGAGCCGCGAGCTCGCGCAGCAACTCCTCCTGCCGATCGTCGAGGCGGGTAGGCGTCTGGACCTCGAGGTGGACGACGAGGTCGCCGCGCCCCGTGCCGCGCAGTCGGGGTATGCCGCGGGCGCCGACCGTGATCGTCTGGCCGTGCTGCGCCCCCGGGCGGACCTCGATCGACTCCGTGCCGTCGAGGGTCTCGAGCTCGATCGTCGTGCCCAGTGCGGCAGCGGTCATCGGCAGCGCTACGGTGCAGTGGAGGTCGTCGCCGGAGCGGGTGAACACCGGGTGCGGCCGGACCACGACCTCGACATAGAGGTCGCCGGGCGGGCCGCCGCCGGGCCCGACCTCGCCCTGGCCGGCGAGCTGTATCCGCGTGCCCGCATCGACGCCGGCCGGGATCTTGATGGTGAGGCTGCGGCGGGTCCGGACCCGGCCGTCCCCCGCGCACTCGACACAGGGCCGCGGGTTGATCATGCCGAAGCCGTGGCACTGTGGGCACGGCCGTGTGGTCATGACCTGCCCGAGGAACGAACGCTGTACCTGGCTGACCTCACCACGTCCGGAACAGGTCGCGCAGGTGACCATCTCGGTGCCGGGTGAGGTGCCGGCACCGTGGCAGGCACCGCACACGGTCGCGGTGTCGACCTGCAGGTCGCGGGTGGCTCCGAAGGCCGCATCGGCCAGCTCGATCTCGAGCCGGACGAGCGCATCCTGGCCGCGCCGCACCCTGCTGCGCGGCCCCCGGCTGGTGCCCGTACCGCCGAAGAAGGCGTCCATGATGTCGGTGAACGAGAATCCGGCACCGAAGCCGCCCCCCGTGCCATTGCCGCTGGCGAGAGGGTCGCCGCCGAGGTCGTACATCTCGCGCTTGCCGGGATCGGTGAGGACCTCGTAGGCGTTCGTGACCTCCTTGAACCGCTCCTGGGTCGAGGGATCCGGGTTGACGTCGGGATGCAGCTGGCGGGCGAGGCGGCGGTACGCCTTCTTGATCTCGTCCGTGGACGCGTCCCGGGACACGCCGAGGACCTCGTAGTAGTCGGTCGTGGGCACCAATCGTCCTCGTCCCTAGTTGTTCCCGGCCAGGATCTGGCTGACATAACGCGCAACGGCGCCTACCGCGGCTATTGTTCCTGGGTAATCCATGCGGGTGGGCCCGACGACACCCATGCTGGCCAGGGCCCGCTCACCCGGACCGTAGCCGGTCGTGACGATCGACGCCGCCGACAGCCCCGCCGGCGCGTTCTCGTGGCCGATCCGCACGGTGAGAGTGCTCGGGCTGGTGGCCTCGCCGAGCAGTCGCAGCAGCAGGACATGCTCCTCGAGCGCTTCGAGCAGCGGCTCCAGACCCTGGTCGAATCCCTGCCCGTACCGCGCGAGGTTGGCCGTGCCGGCGATTGCGAGCCGCTCGTCGCTCCGGTCCACCAGCGACTCCAGCAAGGTCGCGACGACGGCGGAGACGACCTGGCGGTCGGCCGGCGAGAACGACTCCGGCAGGTTCTCGACGCTCGTCGGGACGGCCGAGATGTCGAGGCCGGCCACGAGGTGGCCGAGCCGGGCCCGAAGGTCGGCGAGGAGGGCCTCGTCGGTGTCACCCGGCAGCTCTACGAGGCGCTGCTCGACCCGACCGGTGTCGGTGATCAGAACCAGCAGGACACGACTGGTGGACAGGGGCACGAGCTCGACGTGTCGCACGGTGGAACGAGCCAGCGACGGATACTGGACGACGGCGACCTGTCGGGTCAGCTGAGCCAGCAGCCGGACCGTCCGGGTGACCACGTCGTCGAGGTCGACGGCCCCGTCCAGGAAGGTCTGAATCGCGCGACGCTCCGCGGGCGAGAGTGGCTTGACCGTCGAGAGACGGTCGACGAACAGGCGGTAGCCCTTGTCGGTGGGAATGCGCCCGGCGCTGGTGTGAGGCTGGGCGATGTAGCCCTCCTCCTCGAGCACTGCCATGTCGTTGCGGATGGTGGCCGGGGAGACGCCGAGGTGATGCCGGTCGACGAGAGCCTTCGAACCGACGGGCTCCTGGGTGGCCACGTAGTCCTCGACGATGGCGCGCAGCACGTCGAGCTTGCGGTCGTCCAACGGCACCGCGCACCTCCCCTCGCCCACTGGCACTCGGATTTCCTGAGTGCCAAGTCTACGTGGAACCGGCTGCAGGGGGTGCGGGCGCGCGAACGGGCACGTGGGGATGACTCGAACCCGGACGCATCGCGGAGCCATCGACCTCTCGACTTCCGACTAGCGTGGGTACAACCGGTTGCCCACCCAGGAGGACGACGTGACCGACGAGTCGCAGCAAGCCGGCGTCACCGACGAGGACCGCAACTGGGCGGTCGGTGCTCACCTGTCGGCATTCCTCGCGGCGTACATCGCTCTCGGGTTCATCGGCCCGTTGGTGGTCATGCTGATCCGCGGTGACCGCTCGCCGTACGTGCGTGCCCATGCCGTCGAGGCGTTGAACTTCAACCTCACGGTGCTGATCTACGTCGTCATCTGCGTCGTGCTCGCCCTGCTCCTCATCGGGTTCCTGCTCCTGGCCGGCCTGGCCGTCCTCTACCTGGTCACCGTCATCAGCGGCGCCATAGCCGCATCGCAGGGCCGCGCCTACCGGTATCCGCTGACGATTCGGTTCGTGAGCTGACAACGCACTCAGCCGAGCAGGTCGCGGACGACGGCATCCGCGAGCAACCGGCCGCGGAGGGTGAGGACCACGCGACCGTCGGCCAACGGACCGGGCTCGATCAGCCCGTCGCCGGCGAGCCGCACCGCTCCGCTCCGGCCGGAGTCGTCCAGGACACCCGCGTCCAAGCCCTCCGCCAGGCGGGTCTCCAACAGGATGCGTTCGACCCGGCGCGTCTCGGGGTCGAGAACCTCACGGGCCAGTGCCGGGCTCGCTCCTGCCGCCAACCGCTGGGCCCAGGCCGTCGGGTGCTTGGCGTTCCACCACCGGGTACCTCCCACATGGCTGTGTGCCCCCGGCCCGATCCCCCACCAGTCCGCACCGGTCCAGTAGAGACCGTTGTGGGCACATCGCGCGTCCGCCGACGCCGTCCAATTGGAGATCTCGTACCAGCCGAACCCCGCCGCCGACAGCTCGGCGTCGGCCAGCACGTACTTGTCGGCCTGGTCGTCGTCGTCGGGCATCGGCAGATCGCCGCGGCGGATGCGCGCAGCGAGCCGGGTGCCGTCTTCGACGATCAGCGCGTAAGCGCTCACATGGTCGGGCCCGGCGGCCAGGGCCTGGTCGAGGCTGACACGCCAGTCCTCGCTGCTCTCTCCCGGCGTCCCATAGATCAGGTCGAGGCTGACGTGCTCGAAGCCGGCCTTCCGGGCCTCGTCCGCCGCCTCGGACGGGCGGCCAGGAGAATGAACGCGGTCCAGCACGGCGAGCACGTGCGGCCGGGCGCTCTGCATGCCCAACGAGATGCGCGTGAAGCCGGCAGCGCGCAGAAATTCCAGCGACCACGGGTCGACCGACTCGGGGTTGGCCTCCACGGTGACCTCGACGCCCGGCGCCAGGCCGAACTCACCGTCCACGGCCCTCAGAACGCGGCCGAGGTCCTCGGCGGGCAGGAGCGTCGGTGTGCCGCCGCCGAAGAAGACGGTCGACACGGGCGCCTCGACCTCGCCGAGCACCCGTCTGGCCAGCCGCAACTCGGCCACGGCCGAATCCGCCCACGAGGCACGAGACACGCCGGGCCCCAGTTCTTCGGCCGTGTAGGTGTTGAAGTCGCAGTAGCCGCACCGGCTGGTGCAGAACGGCACGTGCAGGTATACCCCGAAGGGTCGCGTTCCGAATCCGCTCACCGCCGACGGCGGCAGTGCGCCGTCGACCGGCGCCGTTTCACCGTCAGGGAGCGTCGACGGCACTTCAGGAGTCGTACATCCTGTCGAGGACGTCCATGTACTTCTGCTCGACGGCCTTGCGCTTGACCTTCAGGCTCGGCGTGAGGTCGCCCTCCTCGACGGTCAGGTCATGGGGCAGGATCTCGAACTTCTTGATCGTCTCCCACCGTTCGAGCCGCGCGTTGAGCGCGTCGACGTGGCCGGCGATCACCTCCCGCACCTCGGCCGAGGCGACGAGCTGCTCGTAGGGCGCTCCGGGCATGCCGTGCTGTTCGCCCCAGGTCGCCAAGGCGTCGGGGTCCAGCGTGATCAGAGCCGTGACGTAGTTGCGCATGTCACCGTGAACGACGATCTGGCTGGCGTACGGGCTGACCGCCTTGAAGATGACCTCGACCTTCTGCGGTGCGACGTACTTGCCTCCCGAGGTCTTGATCATGTCCTTCTTGCGATCGGTGATGCGGATGTAGCCCCGATCGAGCTCGCCGATGTCGCCGGTCTTGAACCAGCCGTCTTCGGTGAGGACCTCGGATGTCTGCTCGGGGTTGTTGTGGTAGCCGCGCATCACGCCTGGTCCCTTGATCAGGAGCTCCCCGTCGTCGGCGATCTTCGCCTCGGTGCCCGGCGCGGGCGGGCCCACCGTGCCGAAGCGGACCTCGTCGGGCAGGTTGACGGCGGTGAACGCGCTGGTCTCGGTGAGGCCGTAACCCTCGGCGACCGTCATGCCCGCCGCGTGGAACCACTCGGCGACATCCTGGGAGAGCGCGGCCGAGCCGCTGATGAAGAACCGGACGCGCCCGCCGAGCCGGTCCCTGATCTTGTGGAAGACGAGTCTGTCCGCCAGCCGGTACTGCAGAGCGAGCAGGCCGCTGGGCTCCTTGCCCTGCCGCCGAAGTTTCGACACCTGGTGGCCGACCCCGAAGGCCCAGTCAAAGATCTTCTCCTTCACGCCTCCCTCCGCCTTCACACCGGTGATCACCCGGGCCCTGACCTTCTCGAAGATCCGTGGGGCGCCGGCCATGAACGTCGGCTTGACGACCGCGAGGTTGTCGATGATCCGGTCGAGGTTGCCGTCGATGGCCGTTGAGAATCCGATCCCCAGTTGGGCGGCCTCGAGCACCTTCCCGAATGAGTGTGAGAGTGGCAACCACAGGTACTGCACATCGTCGGGATGGAGGATCTCCAGAGCGTCGATCGCAACGCCCTCGTATGTCCAGTTGTCGTGGACCAGCCGCACGCCTTTGGGCCGTCCGGTCGTACCCGACGTGTAGATGAGCGTCGCGAGGTCCTCGGGCCCAACGGCCGCGACCGCATCGTGGACGGCGCTCGGGCGCTCGGCGAGCAGCTGCCGGCCACGCTCCTCGAGGTCGGCCAGCGTCATGACGATGTCGCCGTCGCCCTCGCCGTCGAAGACCACCACGGCGATCAGCTCGGGCAGCTCGGCGCGGTGCTCGAGCACCTTCTCGACTTGAGTGGCATCTTCGGCGAACACCACGCGGGACGCCGAGTCGGACAGGATGTAGGCGACGTCGTCGGGCGTCGTCGACGGGTAGACGGTCGTGGTGGCCGCACCGGCGCACATGATGCCGAGATCGGCCAACACCCATTCGATTCGCGTCGACGATGCGATCGCGACACGCTGCTCGGCCTGGACGCCGAGCGAGAGCAGCCCGGCCGAGATGGCCCACACGCGGTCGCGGGTCTGCTCCCACGACAGCGACTCCCATCCGTCCCCAACGGGGTAGCGGAATGCCTCGCGGGTCGGGGTGGCCTCGACCCGGTCGAGGAACATGCGCCCCACGGACGCCGGCCGTTCCTTCACGCGCTCGGCCGCATCGGTCACCACGTCGGTCATCGGTCTCCTCCAGGCTCCGGGACCGGCACGATGGGGTCCAGGTGAACGCACGGTATTGCGTCGTGAGCTCTTATGGGAGCCCACTGGGCGGATCTGTGCCCATTTCGTGCACTACGAGCATCTCCGCACGATCCTACGTCCCACGGGACGCCACGGGCCGGCCGTCACCTCCGGGCGGCCTGGTCGCCGTCGGAGCCGGTGGACAGGGCGGCGATGAAGGCATCCTGCGGAACCTCGACCCGCCCCACCATCTTCATCCGCTTCTTGCCCTCCTTCTGCCTCTCCAGCAGCTTGCGCTTGCGCGTGATGTCACCGCCGTAGCACTTGGCCAGGACGTCCTTGCGGATGGCCCGGATGGTCTCGCGGGCGATGATCCGGGAGCCGACGGCGGCCTGGATCGGCACCTCGAACTGCTGGCGCGGGATGAGCTCACGCAGCCGGGCCACCATGGCCACGCCGTACGCGTACGCCTTGTCCTTGTGCACGATCGCACTGAAGGCGTCGACCGTGTCGCCGTGGAGCAGGATGTCGACCTTGACCAGGTCCGCCTCCTGCTCGCCGGTGGGCTCGTAGTCGAGGCTGGCGTACCCGCGGGTACGCGACTTCAGCGCGTCGAAGAAGTCGAAGACGATCTCGGCCAGCGGCAGCGTATAGCGCAGCTCGACGCGGTCCTCGGACAGGTAGTCCATACCCAGCAGCGAACCGCGCCGGGACTGGCACAGCTCCATGATCGTGCCGATGTATTCGCTCGGCGCCAGCACTGTGGCCCGGACGACGGGCTCGTACACGGTCGCGATCTTGCCGGCGGGGAACTCGCTGGGATTGGTGACAATGACGTCGGACCCGTCCGCAGACTCTTCCAGAACCACGCGATACACGACGTTGGGAGCGGTGGAGATCAGGCCGAGCCCGGACTCACGCTCGAGCCGCTCGCGGACGATCTCCATGTGCAGCAGACCGAGGAAGCCGCACCGGAAGCCGAACCCGAGCGCTCCCGACGTCTCGGGTTCGTACACCAGTGCGGCGTCGTTGAGCTTGAGCTTGTCGAGGGCCTCCCGCAGGTCCGGGTACTCCGAGCCGTCGAGCGGGTAGAGCCCGGAGAACACCATCGGCTTGGGCTCGCGGTAGCCGGCGAGCGCGTCGGTGGCCGGCTTGCTCGCGTTGGTGATCGTGTCGCCGACCTTCGACTGGCGCACGTCCTTCACGCCGGTGATCAGGTAGCCGACCTCGCCCACGCCGAGTCCCTGGCTGGGTGTCATCTCCGGTGAGATCACCCCGATCTCCAGCAACTCGTGGGTCGCCCTGGTGGAGAGCATGAGGATCCGTTCGCGCGGGGAGAGGTGACCGTCGATGACCCGTACGTACGTCACGACGCCGCGGTATGTGTCGTAGACGCTGTCGAAGATCATGGCCCGCGCAGGTGTCGCCGGGTCACCGACCGGAGCCGGAACGTCGGCGACGATCCGCTCCATCAACTCCGCAACGCCCTCGCCGGTCTTGCCGCTGACCTGCAACACGTCGACCGGATCGCAGCCGATCAGGTGCGCGAGCTCCGCGGCGTACTTGTCCGGCTGCGCCGCCGGCAAGTCGATCTTGTTGAGCACGGGGATGATGTGCAGGTCGTTCTCGAGCGCGAGGTAGAGGTTGGCCAGCGTCTGCGCCTCGATCCCCTGTGCTGCATCGACAAGCAGGACCGCGCCCTCGCAGGCGGCCAGGCTGCGGCTGACCTCGTAGCTGAAGTCGACGTGGCCCGGAGTGTCGATGAGGTTGAGGACGTGCGTCCGGCCGTCGTCGCCGGTGAAGGGCAGCCGCACGGCCTGGCTCTTGATGGTGATGCCGCGCTCCCGCTCGATGTCCATGCGGTCGAGGTACTGCGCGCGCATGGTGCGCTCGTCCACGACGCCGGTGAGCTGAAGCATCCGGTCGGCCAGGGTCGACTTTCCGTGGTCGATGTGGGCGATGATGCAGAAGTTGCGGATCAGCTCAGACGGCGTCGTCGCCGGTGCCGGCGGGCTCGGTGTTGGGGGCACGGACTTCCTCGACGAGACGGACGGGATCGCCGCCCATCATCCCACGCGGTCCCACCGAAGCCTCCCGTTGATCACGGCAAAGCGGGGCGTCGTGGCGGTCCGGAAGCCCCGTTTCGCCATGATCAACGCGGGAAGTGCTATGCGGCGGCTTCGGGAACGGTCCCGCAGGCGACGTATGCCAGTGTCGCCATCCAGAAGATCCCCTCCGCCTCCGCGCGGCGCAGCGCGGCGAACCATCGGTCCCGGAGCTCGGGCGGGATGATGCCGGCCTCCGGCGGGATCTCCTCGTTGAAGAACGGGTAGACGCCGGCCGCGACAGAGGGCGAGGTGTAGGTGATCGGAAGGACCCGGACCTCGACGTCGACCAGGCCCGCGCGGACGAACCGTCGCCGCAGGGTCCGGCCGAGATCGGGCTGCGGCGAGACGGTGTCCATCGCGGCGAGGACCGCGGTGGACAGCTTCGGCTCGCCGACGTCGACCGCGACCGAGCGCCAGTCCGAGTCGAGGACGCAGACCAATCCGCCCGACGCCGTCACCCGCACCAACTCGGCCAACGCGGCGTCCGGGTCGGTTACGTGCTGGAGCACGCGCTCACATCGCGACCGGTCGAACGAGCCGGAGGCATAGGGCAGGTCGGTAACGTCGGCGACCTCATAGGTCACGCCGGCTCCGGCGTCGCGCGAACGGGCCGCGTCGACCATCCGCGCGCTCATGTCGATCGCCGTGACGTCGCCGCCCGGCCCGACAGTGGCAGCGAGCCGACGCGCGACCTCGCCCAGGCCGCACCCCGCGTCGAGGACGCGTAGGCCCGGGCCTACGGACATGACGTCATCGGCGAGTGCACGCCAGGCCCGGATCTCCGGCAGTTCCGCCGCGGACTCGAGGTAGGCCATGATCTCGGGCGCGAGGTCGGTCCGGTCAACGTGCGCGAACACCCGCCGCGGGTCGTCAGGGGTGATCGTCACGCGCGAATCATGGCACCGGGTCAGGACAGCCGGCCAGCACGCCACGGCGCACCGGTCCGCGCCGGCAGCCTGTCGACATGCGCAGACTGCGTGACATCGTCATCCTCATCGCCCCCGCCAGGTGGTGCCGCTGCGAGGTCACGGACCGACCGCATCTGCATGACCACCGCTGGAAAGGGAAGCGTGAGGGAATCGAACTCGTCGGAGGGAATGCCGGTGCCTGCCTGGGAACTGAGCGAGGGTCACGGACCGGTTATCGCGACGGCCGTACACAACGGACACGACTTGCGGCCGGAAGTCGGTGCGCTGATCGCTCTGGACGGCGCGCAGCGGCTGCACGAGGAGGATCCGTACACCGGAGGATGGACCGAGGTCGGTGATACCAGCGTTGTCGTGACCCGGTCCCGGTTCGAGATGGACCTGAACCGGTCCCGCGGTCTCGCGATCTACCTGGAACCCGAACATGCCTGGGGGTTGCGCGTGTGGCGGGAACAACCGCCGGAGGACGTGGTCGAGCGTTCGCTGGCCCAGTACGACGCGTTCTATCGGCTGATGCGTGACGTCCTCACCCGAGCCGAGCGGGCCTTTGGCGGGTTCGTCGTCTTCGACCTGCACACGTACAACCATCTCCGCGAGGGCGCGGACCGACCTGCGGACAAAGCGGGTAATCCCGATATCAACGTGGGCACTGGCACAATGCCGCGCGAGCGCTGGGCGCGGCTTGTGGAGCGGTTCATGGCGGAGTTCGCCGACCAGGATGTCCAGGGTGAGCAGCTCGATGTTCGCGAGAACGTTCGCTTCCGTGGCGGTTTCTTTCCCCGCTGGGTGCACGAGACCTTTCCCCAGAGCGGGTGCGCACTCGCCATCGAGGTCAAGAAAACCTTCATGGACGAGCACACAGGCGAGCTCGACCAGGCCCGCTGGGCGGCGATCGGTCAGGCCCTCGAGGCAACCGTTCCCGGCGTGCGAGAGCAGCTGGCGCAGCGGTGACGGAAGCCGTGGACGTCGTCGAGCGGGTGCGATCCCGACTGGCTGCCGATCTCGCCGTCGACGAGCAGCTGCCCGGGGGGTGGTTGCACATCGACCGCCCCTTGCCGTTCCTCGTCGTCGCCAGGGTCGGGTCGGCCGAGGGTGATCCACTGGCGGAGCTCGCCGAGACGCAAGCCAGCTATCTCACGTTGCCGTCGGCCGGAGACCTGGTGACCTCCGCCGTCGTGTCGGCCATGGCGGAGCAGCTCGCTGATCGGTTCGGCTCGTTCCTCATCCTCGATCTGTGGACTTCAGGCGAATCCGCGCCCGGAGAAGCAGCGCGCCCGACTTTTCGCGTCTGTGAGCAGTTTGACGATCAGCCCTCGGCGACGGGTCAGGCGCTGGCGAAGGCCCTGGAGGACGTCGCGGCGTTCGGGGTATCCCCCGAGGTAGAGGTGGTCAACTGGCTCGGGCGCACGCCGCTGCTCAGTCACGACGAGACCCGCAGGCTCGGAGCGCTCCTGCTCGGCCTCGAGATTCCGGGGACGATCCTGGATCCGCAGACCGGGCAGGCCTATCCGCTGCTCCTGCGTGACCTCCGCCGCGACATGTCACGGGCGATTCAGCGTGCTGCGTACGAGTTCGCCGACGTGCAGACCACACATCACGTCGAGGATTACCGCGCCCTCGGACGGCGCGGCGTCATCGAGTCGGCTCGTCAGGTCGACGAACAGCTCGTGACCGTGGGTTCGGCCTTCGATTACCTGCTCAGCATCACGCCGGTCAACACCGACGAGGCCTGGGCGGCGTTTCAGGCTGGCGGATACGAACACGATCCGTTGTTCCACTATCGCCAACTCCCGTTCGACCCTGACCTGCTGAAGCGGCAGTTGTTCAACATCAGAATCGAAGACCTCGAGGACCCCACACTCGCGGCCCTGTTCCGAGCCAAGCGGGCCGAGCTGGACCGCCAGATCAGCTTGCTCGAGGCTCGCGGATCCACCGAGTTCGTCTCCGTGAGTATGGAGCTGTACGGCGGCGTCGACGCTTCCCTGCTCGAGCTGGCTCGCGACCTCTTGAGCCGGGTGCAGGAGCGGGGCGAGTTCGGGTCTGGTCCCAGTGTTGATGCCGCGATCTTCGTCAAGCGAGCACGCGCAGAGATCGACCATTACCGCGGCACGTATCCCGAGCTCAGTGCGGAGGTCCAGGTCCGCGACGACGTACCGGGCGTCCTCGTGGCAAACGGCAACCTCTTGGTCGGCTCCCGTTATCGCCTCGCGGAACGGCGAGTCGATGCACTGCTCCAGCACGAGGTCGGCACGCACGTGGTCACCTGGGTCAACGGGTCGGCCCAGCCGCTGCGCCAGCTCCAGATTGGTTTGCCCGGGTACGAGGAAACCCAGGAGGGGTTGGGAGTCCTGGCCGAATACCTCGTCGGCGGGCTCACCCCGGCTCGGCTGGGGCTGCTGGCCGCCCGGGTGCTGGCCGTCGATGCGATGCTCCGAGGAGCTTCGTTCGTCGAGACCTTCCGGTTGGTACTAGATATGAGACTGTTCTCTGCGGAATCCGCCTTCGGAATCGTCATGCGGATCTACCGTTCCGGCGGACTTACGAAGGACGCCATGTACCTCCGGGGCCTGAGCGCCCTGTTGCAGCACGTGGCTGAGGGCGGATCTCTGGATCCGCTCCTGCTGGGCAAGTTGCCGGTGCGGGACGTGCCGGTGGTCGAGGAACTTCACTGGCGGCAGGTGCTTCGGCCGCCGGTCTTGAGACCCCGCTGGATGGACCATCCGCACGCAGCAATCAGGCTTGGGGCAGCACGCCGGGGTCTGAGCGTCATCGACCTCATTGAGGACGGGATGTCATGAGACTCGCCTTCTTCGTCAACGAGGTCGCGACCGAGCGGCCGGTGTATTCCACGACACGGCTGGCCATGGCGGCGGTCGCGCGTGGGCACGATGTCTTCTACCTCGACGTCGGCGATTTCTCGTACACCCAGAACGACATGGTCTGTGCGAATGCCAGGCGGGCCCCGAGCAAGAAGCAGCGCAAGCCGGAGTCATTCCTCGCAGCGGTTCAAGAGGCGACGCCGCGTCTCGTGAGCATGGGGCCTGACTCTCTCGACGTCCTCATGCTTCGCAACGACGTCGCGCAGGACATCGAGCGGCCGTGGGCCCAGGCAGTGGGGGCACAGTTCGGCCAGTTCGTCGCCCGCCGCGGCGTCATTGTCGTCAACGACCCGCACGGTCTGGCCCAAGCCGCGAACAAGCTCTATCTGTTGCATTTTCCGGTGGGCGTACGACCGGCGACGCTCGTGACGAGGAGCCCGGAGCAGGTCGGCGCTTTCATCGCCGAACACGACGGCCACGCGGTCCTCAAGCCACTGCTGGGCTCTGGGGGCGAGTCCGTTTTTGTCATCCACCCGCACGAGGACTCCAACGTCAACCAGATCATCGAGGTGATCTGCCGAGATGGATACGTCGTGGCCCAGGAGTACCTCCCCGCCGCCGAAGACGGCGACCTGCGGCTGCTACTGCTGAACGGGCGGCCGCTGGAGGCCGATGGCGCGTATGCGGCGTTCCGCCGACTCCCGTCCGGCTCTGACCCGCGGAGCAACACCAGCGCGGGAGGCAAGGAGGCTGCTGCCACGGTCGGGGAGACGGAGCTTGCGATCGTCGAGGCAGTCCGGCCGAGGTTGGAGAAGGACGGCATGTTCTTCGTGGGGCTCGACAT
>DATFBR010000238.1:0-11477 GCA_035253685.1 Jiangellaceae bacterium | reverse complement strand
CCACGTGAGCGCGCACCCGCGGGTGACCACCCCGATCGTGCTCGCCACCTTCCGCGAAACCTCAGCTCAGCACGGTATTCCGGCATCCACCCTCACCGACAACGCGATGGTCTACACGGTGCGCTGGGCCGGCGGACGCGGCGGCCGCAACGGCTTCGAGAACCAGCTGCGGGCCTGGCACGTGATCCAGAAGAACTCCCGCCCGAACCACCCCACCACCTGCGGCAAGGTGGAACGCTTCCAGCAGACCCTCAAGAAGTGGCTGGCCGCCCAACCCGCCCAGCCGACTACGATCGGCGAGCTCCAGGCCCTCCTCGACACCTTCGTCGAGGCCTACAACCACCACCGGCCGCACCGCTCCCTGCCGCACCGGGCCGCCCCCGCCGCCCTCTACGAGTCCATGCCCAAGGCGCTACCCCGAGACAGCCGCGACGCCGACACCCACGACCGGATCCGGCACGACCGGATCAGCAAGATCGGCAACGTCACCCTGCGCGTGGCCGGTCGACTCCGCCACATCGGCGTGGGCCGAACCCACGCAGGAACCCACGTCATCCTGCTCGCCCAAGACCTCGACGTCCGCATCATCAACGCCATCACCGGCGAACTCCTCCGCGAACTCACCATCAACCCAGCCCTGGACTACCAGCCGCGCGGCGCCAAATGACGACAGCCGAACCTGCACAATGCAGGTCCGGCTGTCGCGTATGTCCTGAGAGATCACAGGGCGGTGGCGGTGGGATTTGAACCCACGGAGGGCGTGAACCCTCACACGCTTTCGAGGCGTGCTCCTTAGGCCGCTCGGACACGCCACCGCCGCCGAGGTTACCGGAGCACGATTCCCCAACGAAACGATCAGGGTTGGCGGTGGGTGCCGAAGAACTCGCGCAGCACCGCACCGCATTCGTCCGCCAGTACGCCGCCGATGACCTCCGGCCGGTGGTTGAGTCGCCGGTCGCGAACCAGGTCCCACAGCGAGCCCACGGCGCCGGCCTTCGGATCGATCGCCCCGAAGACGAGGCGCGCGACCCGGGCCAGTACGACCGCTCCGGCGCACATGGCGCACGGCTCGAGGGTGACCACGATGGTGCAACCCTCGAGCCGCCACGATCCGAGCGTCCTGGCAGCGGCTTGCAGTGCCAGCATCTCGGCGTGCGCCGTCGGGTCGGCCAGCGCCTCGCGTGCGTTGCGGCCGTCACCGACGACGGCGCCGTCGGCGTCGAGAACGACGGCGCCCACCGGAACGTCACCGGTCGCGGCGGCGAGCCGGGCCTGGACCAGTGCGGCTCGCATCGCCTCTTCGTACCGGTCGACGCTCGCCATGATCGGTAGCGTCGCGGCTAGCCGAGAGCCGCGTCGACGGCCCGCTCGTATTCCTCGCCGAAGCCCAGCCGGTCGGCCACCTGGGCGAGCATCTCGTCCGGATACAGGTCCGGGTCGTCACAGATCGCTGCCAGCGCCATCGGTTCGAGTCCGAGGTCGGCGAAGATCGAGACGTCGCCGGCGGGCTGTGCGCTGTCGTCGTCGTCGGGCAGCGGCAGGGACAGGCGGTGGAGGAGTTCGCGCGCCAGCGGCGAGTCGACCGCCGCCGTCACATCGGAAAGCAGCAGACGGGTGTCGCCGCCGGCGACGCGCACTGCCACGAAGAAATCCTCGTCGACCGAGACCAGGCCGATGGCGCCGCCGTCGCCCGGGCGCTGACGCACGACGGTCAGCAGAGCTTCGAGATCGCCGGCGACCTGCGGAGGCAACGACTCGACCTGCCAGGTGCCGTCCTCGCGGTAGGCGGCCAGTGCGAAGTCGATTCCGCTCCCGGCCGAGCCGTCAGCCATCACATCCCTCCCGCGGCGCGCCGTGCACCACAACCAGGATCGTCCCGAAAAGTCGGCACCGACGCCAGCAGTCAGCCGTCGGCGAAGGTCAGGCCCGGAAGGTTGCCTGTCTCAGCCTGGCGCGGATACGGATCGCGCGGGAGCGCCACGGCGTCGCCCGGGCCAGCAGGGCGCGCGCTTCGGCGAGCTCGCGGAGGAACACCGCACGCTGGCGCAGCCGCTCGGGATCGGTTGCCGGGTGACCGGGCCGGCACTTCCCGACCGGCCACGGAACGGCGTCCACATCCTTGTCGAAATCCTCGGGTTCCGGTGCAGGGACGGCACCCTCGGGCATCAGGCCTCCTCGCACGCGATCACGACAAGCGCTGTGACGCTAGCACCGGTGGACCACGGCGGTCGAGACCCGAATGATCTTCCGAGGCGGTAGTTTCGCGCCATGCGCCTGCTGGCCGTCGATCACCCCCTGGTCGCACACAAGCTGACCGTGTTGCGCGACGAACGCACCGACTCACCGACCTTCCGGCGTCTCGCCGACGAACTGGTCACGCTGCTCGCCTACGAGGCCACCCGGGATGCCCGGGTCGCCTCACTGGACATCACCACGCCGGTCGGTCCGGCCACGGGTGTGAAACTGTCCGCACCCAAACCTCTCGTTGTGCCGATCCTGCGCGCCGGGCTCGGCATGCTCGACGGCATGACGCGCCTGCTGCCGACGGCCGAAGTCGGCTTCCTGGGCATGATCCGCGACGAAGAGACCCTCGAGGCCACCACCTACGCGACACGCCTCCCTGACGACCTCACCGGCCGCCAGTGCTACCTGCTCGACCCGATGCTGGCCACCGGTGGCACGCTCGCCGCGGCCATCCACTATGTCGTCGATCGGGGTGCCGACCACATCACCGCGGTCTGCCTGCTCGCCGCGCCCGAGGGCATCGCGCATGTCGACCGCGAAACCGGGGCGCTCGGCGTGCCGGTCACCGTCGTCACCGCAGCCGTCGACGAGCGGCTCAACGACAAGGGCTACATCGTCCCCGGCCTCGGCGACGCGGGCGACCGCCTCTACGGCGTCGCCGGTTGAGCCCGGCGCAGCGCCGGTAGCGTTGCGTCCTCCGGATACGGCGACCGGCCAACGGCGCCCTCGATCGAGAGCTCCCCGTCAGCGACAGCGCGCACCAACTGCGCCACCACGGCGACCTCATCCCGCTGCTCTCGTGCGAATGCGCGGTCGACCGGCTCGCCGTGTCCGGGGACGACGACGGCCGGCTCGAGACCGAGCATCACGTCCAGCGTCGCAGGCCACTCGAGCGGATACGCGTCGTCACCGATGACCGGCGGCGCACCCTGCTCTACGAGGTCGCCGGCGAACACGACGCCCGCGTCGGGCACGTGCGCGACGACGTCGTTCCCGGTGTGGCCTCGGCCCGGATGGACGAGGACCACGCTGCGGCCACCGAGGTCCAGCGTGACATCGCTGGTCAGCACGTCGGTCGGTAGGACGATCTTGGCCGTGCTCAGGTGTGCCGCGAGGTCGGGTCGCCCGGAGTTCGCGTAGTACCGGAGTCCGCGTGC
This sequence comes from Jiangellaceae bacterium, assembly GCA_035253685.1. Taxonomy (GTDB): domain Bacteria; phylum Actinomycetota; class Actinomycetes; order Jiangellales; family Jiangellaceae; genus DASRTE01. The sequence goes on along the minus strand of DATFBR010000238.1, from coordinate 8,076 downwards.
TCGCATCTCCTCGGCGTTGTCGGCGAGGACGGAGCGGCACCGCTCGTGCGCCCACACCGAACAGGGCATGAATGATTCCGTGCCGAAGAAGTGATCCCAGTGCGAGTGCGTGATCAATGCCGTCCACGCCAGTGGCGTCACCTCACGGATCGCTGCCGCCATCTCGGCACCGTGAACCTCGTCCCGGCCCGTGTCGACGACGAGGCAGTGTTCGGCGCCGACCACCAGTCCCAGCGTCTGGTCGAGCTCGGCGTATCGCCGTACCATCACGCCGTCCGCGATCTCGATCCATCGGGTCATCAGCAAAGTATGGTCAGACCGACTTGACCGCCGCGACGAGCTCGGTGAGAGAGTCCTTTGCGTCGCCGAACAGCAGCGTGGTGCGCGGGTCGTAGAGCAGCTCGTTCTCGATCCCGGCGAAGCCCGGTCGCATCGAACGCTTGAGGAAGACCACCGCCTTGGCCTGGTCCACGTCCAGGATGGGCATGCCGTAGATGGGTGCGCCGGGCGACGTCCGGGCGGCCGGATTGACGACGTCGTTGGCGCCCACGACCAGAGCGACGTCGGCCGTGCGCAGGTCGAGGTTGGCCGTCTCCATTTCGCGCAGCTGCTCGTACGGCACGTTGGCCTCGGCGAGCAGCACGTTCATGTGGCCGGGCATCCGTCCGGCCACAGGATGGATGGCATACGAGACGTCGACGCCGCGGGCCTCCAGCAGCGTGGCCAGTTCGTGCACGGTGTGCTGGGCCTGCGCGACCGCGAGACCGTACCCGGGAACGATGACCACCTTGCGGGCGAAGCCCAGCAGGATGGCCACGTCCACGGGTCCTGCCGAGCGCACCTGCCGGTCGGCGCCTCCACCGCCAGTACCAGCGGTGGAGCCACCGCGGAACGCGCCGAACAGGATCGAGGTCACGGACCGGCCCATGGCCTGCGCCATGAGCCGGGTCAGGATCGTGCCGCTGGCGCCGACCAGCGTGCCCGATACCAGCAGCAGTGTGTTGTCGAGGACGTAGCCGCCTGCCGCCACCGCCAATCCGGTGAACGCGTTGAGTAGCGAGATCACGATCGGCACGTCGGCGCCCCCGACGGGCAGCACCAACAGCACCCCGAAGACCAGACCGGCCACCGCGAGGAGGACGGCCGGCGTCGCGTTGCCTGTCGCCACCACCAGCACCGCGAGCCCCACGGCAACGGCCAGTACGCCGGCGGACAGAAGGGGACCACCCGGAAAGGTCACCGCACGGCCGGTCATCAGCTCCTGGAGCTTCGCGAACGTCACCGCCGATCCGGAGAACGACACGGCGCCGATCAGCGCAGTGAACGCGACCGCGGCGAGGCTGGCCGGGGGCAACGGGTCGGTGAGCTCGAGCAGCGCGACCAGAGCGGCCGCTCCACCCCCGACGCCGTTGAAGAGTGCGACGAGCTGCGGCATCGCCGTCATGGCGACACGGCGTGCGAACAGGGCGCCCACCACCGAGCCCACGGCGATGGCACCGAGGATCCAGCCCAGGTTGCCGACGTCCTCGACCAGGAAGGTGACGGCAACCGCGACCAGGGCGCCGGCGACGCCCAGCAGATTGCCGTAGCGCGCGCTGCGCGGTGACGAAAGGCCCTTGAGGGCCAGGACGAAGCAGACGGCAGCAACCAGGTAGGCCACCTGCGCCCAGACAGGGATCACTCGCTGCCCTCGCCCGGTGACCTCTCGACCGCGGCACGGCGGCCGCGGAACATCTCCAGCATGCGGTCGGTGACGACGAAGCCGCCGACCAGGTTCACCGTCGACAGCAGGACCGCCACCAGGGCGACCACGAGCACGGCCGTCGTCTCCGCCCGGCCCGCGACGATGATCGCCCCCACCAGGATGATCCCGTGGATCGCGTTCGCACCCGACATCAGCGGCGTGTGCAACGTCGACGAGACCTTGGACACCACCTCGAAACCGACGAAGACCGCCAACACGAAGATCGTGAGCAGTGCGATCGACGAATCCATCAGCCGACCTCGCCGAGCAGGTCGCGGGTGTAGGTGTGCCGAACCGCGCCGTCATGGGTGACGCAGGCGCCGTGGACGATCTCGTCGGAGAAATCGAGCTCGACGCGGCCGTCGGTGGTCATCAGCAGCAGCAGCTCGACGACGTTCGCCGAATAGAGCCGGCTCGCGTGAACCGGCATCTGGCTCGGAACGTTCCGGCCTCCCCAGACCAGTGTGCGGCCGACCTCGACCTCCTCACCGGGGCGTGATCCTTCGACGTTGCCGCCCGATTCCGCCGCCAGATCGACCACGACGCTTCCCGGCTTCATCGCCTCGACGGCCGAGCGCCCGACCAGCAGCGGTGCCGGCCGGCCGGGGACGGCTGCCGTCGTGATCAGCGCGTCGGCGGCGGCGACGTGCGGGGCGAGCAACTCGCGCTGCTGGCGGGCCCGTTCCTCGGTCATCTCCCGCGCGTATCCCCCGGTACCCTCCAAGGACGGCAGGTCGAGCTCGACGAACCGCGCACCGAGGCTGCGCACCTCCTCGGCGGCTGCGGCCCGCACGTCGTAGGCACCGACCTGCGCACCCAGCCGACGAGCGGTCGCGATCGCCTGCAGCCCCGCGACACCCGCACCCAGGACGAGCACCTTCGCCGGCGGGACCGTCCCGGCGGCGGTCATGAACAGCGGGAAGAAGCGCGGCAATCGCTCGGCCGCGACCAGAGTCGCCCGGTAGCCGGCCACGAGCGACTGCGAGGACAAGGCGTCCATCGCCTGTGCCCGTGAGATCCGCGGAACGTACTCCATCGAGAACGCAGTGATGCGGGCGTCACGAAGGGCGCGGACCCGAGCCAGTTCCTGCGACGTGGGCAGGAACGAGATCGTGATCGCTCCCCGGGGCAGGCGCCGGACCCTTTCGAGCGACAGCGGTTGAACCGACAGGACGACCTCAGCAGAGCTCAACGGACTGTCACCGTCGCCGACGACCGCGGCGCCCACCGCCTCGTAATCCGCGTCGAGATGCCACGCCCCGGCACCCGCCCCGGCCTCGACCAGCACGTCGAGGCCTGCCGCGGTGAGCCGGCCGACGAGTTCGGGCACGATCGCCACCCGGCGTTCGTGGGGCTCCGTCTCCCGGGCGACGAGGACCTTCATCGCCACGCACGTTACAGGTGTGGTCCACCCGGCCAGGGACGTTCCTCTGACGGAAGGTCCCCGATCACCAGTGCGACGGCGCCGGCCGACCGGGACAGGTCAGCGCTTGCCGCCCCCGAGCAGGCCGCCGAGCAGATCACCCAACCCACCGGCGCCGGCCCGACTGCCGGAACCGCCCAGCAGGCCGCCGAGCAGGTCGCCCAGCCCGCCGGTGCCCCCGGCGGCCGTGGTCTGCCCCGTTCTGCTTCCTTGGGCCTGCTTGGCGAGGAAGGCCATCACCAGCGGAGCCAGCATCGGGAGCAGCTTGCCGATGATGTCGCTCGCCCCGGTGCCTGCGCCGCCGGTCTCCGACAGCCTGTTGACCACCTGCTGACGGTTGTCGCCGAAGACATTGCTCACGATCTTGTCACCGTCGACCGTGTCGACCTGATCGAGGTCGACCCCGCCGTCGATCAGGCGCGAATCGTGCTCTCGCACGGCTCGGCTGAGCGAGGCGGCCCCGGCCGGGTCCTGCGCGTTCGCCTGCATGCCACCGAGCAACGCCGGTAGCGCTTGCCGCGCGGCCTGCTCGGCAGTGGCCTCGTCCACGCCGAGCCGGCGGGCCAGTTCGTCCATGGGGATCTGGGAAAGAAGATCGTTGTAGTCGGTCACGGTGCCATCGCCCCTCGTTGTCCGGCCGGTGGAAAGGTCGATCGGCAGTATGCCGCGTGTCCGGAGGTCTGCCACGCAGATCGCAACGCCGGTAGTGCATACCCTTCGGGTGTGGACGACGCCGCGCGACCCGCGTGTCGCAGATCGGCATCGACCGGCCCGGTCCGGAGATTCGGCGCTGTGGCGGCCGCCGTTCTCGTCGTCGTGCTCTTTGCCATGGGAATCGCGTCCTGTTCGTCGGCGGAACCACCGGCGGTGGCCGCGGCGATCGGTGTGGTGCCGGAGGTGGTCGAGCTTCCGTCGTTGGATGTCCGGGCGCCGGTGGAACCCGTCGACCTCGGCGCGGACCGCGTGCTGAAGCCACCCGACGACCCCGACGTGCTCGGCTGGTGGCAGGCGGGGAGGCGGCCTGGTTCGCACCAAGGTTCCGCACTGTTCACGGGGCACACCATCTCCACGGGCGGAGGGGTGCTGGAGCGCCTCGAGGAGCTGCGGGTCGGCGATCCGGTCATCGTGCGGTCGGACGGGACAGCCGTTGAGTTGGAGGTCGTCGACGTGGAGGTCATGTCGAGAGCCGAACTCGCCGAGCGTGCTGAGACCTTGTTCGATCAAAAGGGTGAGGCCCGTGTCCTCTTGATCACTTGCGAGGACTGGGATGGCACGGACTGGCGGAGCAACGTGGTCGTCCAGGCGGTCACACCGTGACGGGAGCAGGTGTCTCCGCCCGTCGCGGGACAGCACGGACCAGCTGCGCCGCCGCGATTTGGATGCGTTCCTGCAGCTCGTCATCGGGCAACAGGTCGGCGGTGCAGTCCGAGGCCGTCGCATAGACCGCCGTCGGCACCGTCGATGCCTGAAAGAACGCGAACAGCGGCCGCAGCTCGTGGTCGACCACCAGGGCGTGCCGTTCGGATCCACCCGAGGCCGCCAGGAGGACAGGGGTGCCGGTGAGCGCCCGCTGATCGACGACGTCGAAGAACGACTTGAACAACCCCGTGTACGAGCCGCGGTAGACAGGACTGGCCGCGATGAGCAGGTCGGCCTGCTCGACGGCTGTCACGGCGTCGTGCAGCGCCGGCGTCGCGATGCCTGTCAGCAGCTTCTGCGTCGCGTCGGCGGCGTGATCGCCGACCTCGATCACGCGGCTGCGCACCAGGTGGCCCTGCTCCCGCAGCGACCGTTCGACCTCCGCCACAAGGTGATCGACCAGCAGTCGGGTCGCGGAGGGCTGGTTCAATCCGCCCGACACCGCCACCACGTTCACGATCGCACTCATCACTCAGTCCACGATGTCCTGCTGCGCCTGCCGCAGCTTGTCGCACAGATGCCTCAGCGTCCGAAGTTCGTCGTCGGCGAGGGCCTCCCCCACGTACCTGCCGATCGTGCGAACGTGCTGGCGGCCGATCCTTCGCTGCATCTCCGCCCCTTCAGGAGTTAGAGAGACCACCGTTCCGCGCCGGTCGTCGTTCGACGGCTGACGCCGGAGCAGGCCGGCGGCCTCCAGGCGTTCGACCATCCGGCTCAGGCTCGGCTGGCTGAGCAGGATGTGCTCGTTCAGCTCATTGAGCCGTACCGGGCGCGGGCCGCACCTGGACAGCGTGAACAGGACGTCGTACTCACGCATGCTGAGCTGAGCCCAGACGTCGTCACGGGAGAACCGGCGCATGATCGTCACTTGCGTCCGGAACAGCGATTCCCACGCCTCGGCCGCCAGCTTCGCGTCGCTCCGGCGCACGTCGGTCGCGGTCACGGCGCCACGTCCGCGGCGTGGGCGGTCGCCCCGCGGCTGAGCGGGGTCTCCGCGGCCGCCGCTCTGGCCGCCCTGCGGTTGGCGAAGGTGGGGGCGTCGGGAACGCCGGCCGGACGCAACGCCTCGAACTCTCTGCGCAGCACGGGCACGACCTCGGACCCGAGAATGTCGAGCTGTTCGAGCACCGTCTTCAGCGGAAGACCGGCGTGGTCGACGAGGAACAGCTGGCGCTGGTAGTCGCCGAAGGCCTCACGGAAGGTCAGCGTCTTCTCGATGACCTGTTGGGGGCTGCCGACCGTGAGCGGGGTCTCGTCCATGAACTGCTCGAGTGACGGCCCGTGGCCGTACACCGGTGCGACGTCGAAGTAGGGGCGGAACTCGCGGATCGCGTCTTGCGAGTTCTTCCGCATGAACACCTGCCCGCCGAGCCCCACGATCGCCTGCTCCGGCCTGCCATGGCCGTGGTGGGCATACCGCTCCCGGTACAGGCCGATGAGCTTCATGAAGTGTTCCTTCGGCCAGAAGATGTTGTTGGCGAAGAAGCCGTCACCGTAGAACGCCGCCTGCTCGGCGATCTCGGGGCTGCGAATCGAGCCGTGCCAGACGAACGGTGGCACGCCGTCGAGCGGGCGCGGAGTCGCGGTGAACCTCTGCAGCGGTGTGCGGAACCGGCCCTGCCAGTCGACCACGTCCTCGTCCCATAGCCGCCGCAGCAGGTGGTAGTTCTCCACGGCGAGCGCGATTCCGTCCCGGATGTCCTTGCCGAACCACGGGTAGACCGGTGCGGTGTTGCCGCGGCCCAGCATGAGGTCGACCCGACCGTCGGCCAGGTGCTGCAGCATGGCGTAGTCCTCGGCGATCTTGACCGGGTCATTCGTCGTGATCAGGGTGGTTGCCGTGGACAGGATGATCCGCTCCGTGCGGGCGGCGAGGTAGCCGAGCATCGTGGTCGGGGAGCTCGGCACGAACGGCGGGTTGTGGTGCTCGCCGGTGGCGAACACGTCGAGCCCGACCTCCTCCGCGTGCTGCGCGATCGTCATGATCGCCTTGATCCGCTCGTGCTCGGTGGGCGCGACACCGGTGTGAGGGTCGGGCGTGACGTCGCCCACACCGAAGATCCCGATCTGCATCGGCTGCTCCTGATTCATGCGTAGGCGCCCCCTTGGGCGGCACACTCCATTTCATGCGTTTGCATCAACGCGGTTGGTGACCGAACTGTTCCCGGTGCCCGCCCGTATGGTCGGCGCGTGACCAATGCGAGCTTCGACGTCGAGTCGGTCCGCAAGCACTACCCGGCCCTGTCCGACGGCTGGGCATATCTCGACGGCGCCGCCGGTACGCAAGTACCCGAGGTCGTGGTCGACGCTGTCACGAGGGCCAGCAGGGGCGGTATCGGCAACCACGGTGGCGCCTTCGCGGCCAGCAGACGCTCCGACGGCTTCGTCGATGCCGCCCGTACGGCGGTGGCGGATCTGGTCGGTGCGATCGATCCGCGCGGAGTCGTCCTCGGGCCCAACACGACCACCCTCCTGTTCCGGCTGGCGCAGGCGATGTCCGACACGTGGCGGCCGGGCGACGAGGTCGTCGTGTCGCGACTCGACCACGACGCGAACGTGCGCCCCTGGGTTCGATGGGCCGAGCGGACCGGTGTATCGGTCCGGTGGGTCGATCCGCTTATCCCGTCCACCGACCTCGAAACCGAGTCATTCGAGGGCGTCGTCGGCCCGCGTACCCGCGTCGTCGCCGTCACCGCCGCCAGCAACCTGACCGGATCGATACCCGACGTCGCTGCGATCGCCCACCGGGCACACGCGGTCGGCGCCGTCGTGGTCGTCGACGGCGTACACGCGACGCCGCACCTCCCGGTCGACATGGTCGCCGTCGGCGCGGACGTGTGGTTCACGTCCGCGTACAAGTGGTCCGGCCCGCATGTCGGTGCGTTGGTCGCCGACCCGGAGTTCCTGGAGCCGCTGCGACCGGACAAGCTCGCCCCGGCCCCCGACGAGATCCCGTGGCGGTTCGAGACCGGCACACCGCCGTTCGCGGACTTCGCCGGCGTCTCGGCAGCCGTCGACCACCTGGCCGGCCTGGCCAGCCCTCCGACCCATTCGGCATCGAGACGCGAGCGCCTCGTCTCGTCGATGGGTGCGGTGGCCGCATACGAACGCGATCTGTTCATCCGCATGCACGACGGCCTGGCCGCCATGGAGCACGTCGAGCTGATCGGGTCGCCGACCAGGCGGACGGCAACGGTGTACTTCCGGATCCGGGGTCGTGATCCGGCGGTGGTCGCCGAGCACTGCGCCCGGGCGCGGGTCAACGTGTGGTCCGGTCACATGTACGCCTGGGAGCTCACCGGCCTGCTCGGCGTCCGGGATACCGGCGGAGGTGTCCGGGCCGGCCTGGTGCACTACAACGACGAGACCGACGTCGATCGGCTTCTCGATGCCATCGACGATCTCCGCGGACCCGCTCTCAGAGCGCGGGCGGCAGTAACTCCTCGATCCACCGCGTGACCGCAGTCCCATCCCCAGCCACTGAACGGCC
>DATFBR010000237.1:0-11695 GCA_035253685.1 Jiangellaceae bacterium | reverse complement strand
CTGTCGCGCGCAGGTCGACCACGATCTCGGCCGACAGCTCCACGATGCGCCCGGCCAGCGCAGCCCCCTCGATCAGCGAAGGCGCGTCGAACCATGCCGTCGCAACGCCATCGACCACCCGCCAATCCGTTCCGATCTCTGTCATGCCCGGCACTGTAGAGCCCATTCCGGACGATCTCCGATTCGTTCGTCGCCTTGTCGCTGAGCGCGAAGTCCGAGGCGGACCGCTGGCTGTCACGGTCGAGGCAAGCGCCTGACCTGGGCCTTTACGTTGGAGCGGGTGACGGGAATCGAACCCGCACTGTCAGCTTGGGAAGCTGATGTTCTGCCATTGAACTACACCCGCGGGGCGCCGCCCGATACGGGCCGCGGCCGTGCAGGAGCATACCCGGTCGTCGGTAGGGTCCAGTCATGCTGCTGTCGGACCGGGACATCAGGGCCGCCATCGAGGCGAAGCGGTTCGTGGTCGAACCGTACGACCCGCAGATGGTGCAGCCCTCGAGCATCGACATCCGGCTGGACCGCTACTTCCGGGTCTTCGAGAACCACCGTTACCCGCACATCGATCCTGCGCAGGAGCAGCCCGACCTCACCCGCGTGGTCGATGCGGACGGCGCCGAACCCTTCGTTCTCCACCCCGGTGAGTTCGTGCTGGCGTCGACGTACGAGACCGTGACGCTGGGCGACGATGTGGCGGCACGGCTCGAGGGCAAGAGCTCGCTCGGGCGGCTGGGCCTGCTGACCCACTCGACGGCCGGCTTCATCGACCCGGGTTTCACCGGGCACGTCACGCTCGAGTTGTCGAACGTCGCAACGCTGCCGATCAAGCTCTGGCCCGGCATGAAGATCGGTCAGTTGTGCTTCTTCGCCCTGTCGAGCCCCGCCGAGCACCCGTACGGTTCACAGCATCACGGTTCCCGCTACCAGGGTCAGCGCGGCCCGACGCCGAGCCGCTCGTACCTGAACTTCGACCGGATCGACATCTGAGGCCGCCGCCCTTCACCAGGCTTGGGGACCGTTCACCAGCGTCCGGAGCCTGGTGAAGGTCTACCAACATGGTGAACGTGATCAACCGTCATGCGCCGGCGTTGGTGACGGGCCGCGTAACCTGACGGCACGACCGCGTTCCGTGCACCGGAGGGCCCGCCCCGCATGCAAGCCGCCGCAATCGTCGTCTCGGTGGTGGTCACGCTCGTCGCGATCGCGCTGGCGGCGCGCGCCGTCGGCCAGATGGTCGGGGTCGTGCGGCTCGGGCAGCCGGCGGCCGGGCGCACGGATCGGCCGGGCTCGCGCACGGCGACGATGCTGCGGGAGACGTTCGGTCACACCCGCATGCTCAAGTGGAGTGCGGTCGGTGCGGCGCACTGGTTCGTCTTCGTCGGCTTCGGGCTGCTGTTCTTCACTCTGGTCACGGCCTACGGGCAACTCGTCGACGCCCGGTTCGCGCTGCCGCTGATCGGCCACTGGCGCCCGTTCGAGTGGCTGGCCGAGTTCATCACCTGGGCGATGATGATCGGTATCGGGTTGCTCATCGCGATACGGCTGCGGTCACATCCGGCAAGGACGGGCAGGCCGTCACGGTTCACCGGCTCGACGATGTGGCAGGGCTACTACGTCGAGGCCACCGTCGTCGGGGTCGGCCTGTGCATCCTCGTGCTGCGCGGCGCCGAGTACGCGCTGGGCGTCGGCGACCGCTCGCACTTTCCGCTGACCTTCCTCATCGGTGAGGCAATGGGCGGTCTGTCGACACAGACGCTGGAAGGCCTTGTCTACGTCGTGGCAGCCATCAAGATCGTCATCTCGATGGCCTGGCTCATCGTGATCGCGCTCAACATCACCATGGGCGTCGCGTGGCACCGGTTCACGGCCTTCCCCAACATCTTCTTCCGGCGGGAGGCCGACGGACGGACGGCGTTGGGTGCGGCCACGCCACTGCTGGTCAAGGGTGAACCGGTCGACTTCGAGAACGTCGACCAGCTCGACGAGGACGCGGCTCTGGGCGTCGGCAAGGTCGAGGACTTCTCCTGGAAGGGACTGCTCGACTTCACCACCTGCACCGAGTGCGGCCGCTGCCAGTCGCAGTGCCCGGCCTGGAACACTGCCAAGCCTCTCTCGCCGAAACTGCTGGTCACGGGCCTGCGCGACCATGCCTACGCAAAGGCGCCGTACCTCCTGGCCGGCGGCGGCAAGGACATGGCCGGCGAGGAGCGTGCGACGCCCGAGCAGCTGGCTGACGTCCCCGCGGCCGCGCTGGCCGAGGCCGAGAGACCGCTCGTCGGGTCCGCCGAGCTGAACGGCGTCGTCGACCCCGACGTCCTGTGGTCGTGCACGACTTGCGGAGCCTGTGTCGAGCAGTGCCCGGTCGACATCGAGCACGTCGACCACATCCTCGACCTGCGGCGTTACCAGACCCTGATCGAGTCCGAGTTCCCGTCGGAGCTCGGCGGGTTGTTCAAGAACCTGGAGAGGTCCGGCAACCCGTGGGGCGTGAGTGCCGCCAGGCGAATGGAGTGGGCTGCGGCGTTGCCCTTCGGGATCCGGCAGGTCGGTGTCGATGTCGAGTCGCTCGACGAGGTCGACTGGCTGTTCTGGGTCGGGTGTGCCGGCGCGTTCGAGGACAGGGCGAAGAAGACGACTCAGGCCGTCGCGGAGCTGCTGCACACCGCGGGCGTCTCGTTCGCCGTTCTCGGTGACGGTGAGACCTGCACGGGCGATCCGGCCCGCCGTTCGGGCAACGAGTTCCTGTACCAGCAGCTGGCGCTGCAGAACGTCGAGGTCCTGCGGGAGAGCCGCGCGACGAAGGTCGTGGTCACCTGCGCACACTGCTTCAACGCGCTGCGGAACGAGTACCCCCAGCTGGGGCTGAACCTCGAGGTCGTCCACCACACCCAGCTGCTCAACCGGCTGGTCCGGGACGGACGGCTGACGCCGCTCGCGCCTGCGGAGGAGTCCATCGCCGGCCGCCCCGTCACCTACCACGACCCCTGCTACCTGGGCCGGCACAATCAGGTGTACGAGCCGCCGCGCGAGCTGGTCGGTGCGTTACCCGGCGTCGAGCTGCGCGAGATGACGCGCAGCGGGTCACGCTCGTTCTGCTGTGGCGCCGGGGGCGCACGGATGTGGATGGAGGAGCGGATCGGCAAGCGGATCAACACCGACCGCACCGAGGAGGCACTGGCCACCGGCGCCGAGGCGATCGCCATCGCCTGCCCGTTCTGCCAGATCATGCTCGCCGACGGGCTGACCGCTGCGCAGGCGGCCGGGCACGGCGAGGGTGTGGAGGTTCTCGACGTGGCCCGGCTCCTGCTCGCCGGGGTCAGGCGGGGCTCGGCCGATCCCGTTGCCGCCGAGTAGTCGGTCACGTTGTTTTCATGCCATCCGTCAGAGCAGTGGCCATCTGAACCGCGCGCTCATGCGCGGCGAAGACCGGGTCGTTCCCTGAATCGAGGTGCCGAGCGTGAACGAGCCGACGTACGAGCTCCACCCGGTTGGCTGGGTGGAGTCCCCGCTGACCAACCGCGATACCGCTCCGAAGCAGGGCGACGAAGGAGCACCACCGGCGCGAGTCGTCTTCCGGCCGGAGTTCCTCGCGGCCGCGGCCGATCTCCATGTCGGTCACGAGGCCATCGTGTTGACCTGGCTGCACCAGGGCCGCCGTGACGTGCTGTCCGTGCATCCGCGCAGCGACCCGAGCCGGCCGCGCCAGGGCGTTTTCTCCACCCGGTCACCGGATCGACCCAACCCGATCGGGCTGCACACGGTCACGATCGCGGGCATCGAGGGCAACGCCGTCATCGTCCGAGACCTCGAAGCGATCGACGGAACGCCTGTCATCGACATCAAGCCCGTCCTGGGAGCGGTCTCGGAGCGATGACTGGCTGAACGTGACGTCCGATCGGCGGCAAGCTGACGCCATACTGACTCACGAATGGGGTTGACACGACGCCATATTGGCGTCACCATGGCGTCATGGAGCTGATGCCATTCATCGACGCGCTCCGCCGCGATCTCGCGGCGGCAGGCGAGGCCGCATCGGCCGACGTGCGCGACGCGGTCGAACGCCTGTCCTACGCACTGGAACCATCGGCGCGTCTGGTTCTGCTGGACGCGTTGAGTACCGCGGCCGCAGAGGTGTCCGCGCAGTTGCCGGCGGGAGTCGTCGAAGTCCGGTTGCGCGGCCGCGATGCCGACCTGGTCGTCGACGACGCCGGTGCTCCGATGACCGCAGCCGCCAGCGCGACGCCGGTCCCCGAGTCCGACGAGGGGCTGTCGCGGATCTCGTTCCGCCTGCCCGAGTCACTGAAGGCACGGATCGAGGCGGCGGCCGCAGCCGACGGTCTGTCGGTCAACGCCTGGTTGGTCCGAGCCGTGAGCCAGACCCTCGACGGGCCGGCACCCGGCGTGTCGATCCGCGTCGGCCGCCACGTGAGCGGCTGGATGCGGTGACCCGCGAACCGAAGGAGATCACGATGACCGCCGAGTACCCACAAGCCTTCCCGGTCGACGGCCCACTGTCCCTGTCCGTCCGGCTGGTTGCGGGCGAATGCCTCATCACGGCCGCCGATGCCGTGGACCGGGCCGTCGTCGACCTGCAACCCCTGACCGACGACGACGAGGCCGCACTCGCCGCCATCGAGGAGTCCCGGGTGGAACTCCATGGTGACGCGCTGCGGGTCGCGACCCCGCGCTGGTCCGGTATCGGTGTCTTCCGCCGCAGCCCGGCCATACTGATGCGGGTCACGGTGCCGACCGGTACCACCGTGGACGCCGAGGCGGAGTCGGCCGCCGTCCGCATCAGCGGGACGGTCGGTGCGGTAGATGTCCAGACCGGCTCCGGCGACCTGACGGCCGAACGCTGTGGTGATCTCCGGGTACGGACCGGCAGTGGCAGTGTCGACATCGATGAGGTCGACGCCGCGTCGGTCAAGTCCGGATCGGGCGACGTCACCATCGGCCGGAGCGCAGGTGGCGTTGAACTACACGCAGCGTCGGGTGACATCCGGGTGGGCGAGGTCGGCGGGGATGCACGGCTGTCCACCAGTTCCGGCGACGTCGAGCTCGGCTCCACCGGCGGCAGGGTCGCGGCGAAAACCGCCTCCGGCGACCTGGCCTTCCGGCGCGCCGTCGAGGGTGAGTTGACCGCGTCGACGGCCTCGGGCGACGTCGTGATCGGAGTGCCCGAGGGTACCGCGACGAAGCTCGAATGCTGGTCGGCGAGCGGCAGCGTCCGCTCGCAGCTCGAGCCGGCCGACGCACCGGCCGACTCCGACCGTCGCCTGTTCGTCATCGTCCGGACCACCAGCGGCGACATCACGATCACGCGAGCAGCCGCGTAGGCGTGGCCTGTCAGTGCCGCGTCCTACGTTGGCGCGTACCGAGGAGGACACATGTTGCCCCATTCCTACGACGCATTCGGGCTGCGTCATGACGACCGGGCCGAGGTCTACGCGGCGGCCGAACTCGAACGTGCCGCCCGGCGCGTTCGACGGGCCCTGCGGATGGAGCGCTGGGCCCGCCGCTCGGTCCGCCTTTCCCGGCACCTCGACCGGCTGGCACGGGTCCACCGAGCGAGACTGTCCTGATGCAGATCAGGGCGTTCGGCGCCGACGACGTCGAAGCCTGCGGACGACTGCTGGCAGCGCGGCACAGCCGCGACCGGTCGGCCGAGCCGGCACTGAGCGCGCAGTACGAGGACCCCCAGGTCTGCGTTCGCCTGATCCGTGATGCACTCGAGCAGCGGGCCACGGGGGCCGTCGCGGTCGACGGCGGCCGCCATCTCGGCTACCAGCTGGCGATACCGGGCGACGACCTGCGCGGCCGGCACGCGTGGACCGCCCTCGAGCACCACGCCAGGGCGGCGGACGCCGGCCCGGAGGTCGTCCGTCATCTCTACGCGGAGCTGGCCGCGGGATGGGTGGCCGACGGACGGCTGCACCACTACACGGTCGTTCCAGTCTCGGACGTCGATCCCTGGCTCGCTCTCGCGTTCGGCCACGAACAGGTCCACGCGGTCACAGCGACGAGGTCGGCGGAGACCGAAAGCTCCGGCGGTCTGTCCGGCCGGGGCTTCTCCGTACGGCCGGCGGGGCCCGACGATCTTGACAAGATGCTGCCGGTGTCGCGGCTGATCGCCGACTCCAACGTGGCTTCTCCGGTGTTCGCCTACGTCGACCCGTCCTTCCACGACGATCTCCGCGAGAGCGTGCTGGAGATGCTCGAGGACGAGTCGGTGAGCGTCTGGATCGCCGAGGATGCCGACGACGTGCTGGGCTTCGTGGCCGTGCGGGCCGTGCCCGCAGACGACGGTTCCATGCTCAAGCCCGCCGGCACCGTCGAACTGATCGTCGCCGCCACCCGGGCGAGCGTGCGGGGCACCGGCATCGGCCGGGCCCTCTGCGATCGCGCGCTCGCCGAATCCGCAGCGCGCGGACTCGAAGTCTGCGTCATCGACTGGCGGGCGGCCAGCCTCACCGCGTCGGTGTTCTGGCCCCGCCGCGGGTTTCGCCCCACCGCGTACCGCTTGCACCGTCTGATCGACCCTCGGGTGGTCGCCCGCAGGCAGCCTTAGTCCGAGCCGGGTTCGAGACCGGCCAGCAGCGTCGCGGGCTGGAAGGCGTATCCGATCATCCAGGTCGGTTGGACCCGGATATAGACGATCTCGTCTCCCCAGCTCGACGGCGAGCTCCCGTAGTGCCCGACGAGGTGCTGCTCGATGGCATCGAAGTCGGCGTTCGCGGAGGTGAGGAACTCGGCCTCGCCGTGCACGAACACGCCGAGATCGTCTCCGCGGATGTGGGCGACGCTGATGGCCGGACGTGCCCGCAGATGGCGGGCCTTGGCCGCCGTGCCCGAGGTCGTGAACACCCACCGCGCGTGCAGGAAGTGCCCGTCCACACCGCTGATCCGCGGCTCGTGGCGCGCGGTGACGGTTGCCGCGGACAGCGTGCACATGCCGGTGAGCACGCGGACCAGCTGCGATGCGGTCAGCGTTCGCTCACCGGGTGTGACGATGGACCGTAGGTGATCGCTCGACCGTCCCAGCGACGCATCCAAGAGCCGCTGCAACGCCGCCAGCTCGGCATCTGTCTCGTACATGCCGCCACTGTGCCGCCCGCAACCGGCGCCGTCGAGGTTCCGACGCGTTGCTCAGAAGGCAGGTGGCGCTGACGACGCGGATCGTCGGGAGGCCGCGCCTGCGGTCACAATGACGCCATGGATGTCCATCAGGCGGATCGGAGCGGTCGCGCCGGCGGCGGAGTCGTGGCCGTAGGACCGGGTGCGCTCTCCCCGTCCGACGTCGTCGACGTCGCCCGACACGGTGCCGGTGTCGAGCTCACGAACGAGGCGCTGGCCGAGATGGCGAAGAGCCGCGAGGTCATCGACCATCTCGCCGTGGCCGACGTGCCGTACTACGGCGTGTCCACCGGATTCGGTGCCCTGGCCACGCGCCACATCCCGCGGGACATGCGCGCCCGCCTCCAACGCAGCCTGATCCGCAGCCACGCCGCCGGCTCGGGGCCCGAGGTGGAGCGCGAGGTCGTCCGAGCGCTGATGCTGCTGCGGCTGTCGACCATGGCGACCGGCCGCACCGGTGTCCGGACGACAACGGCGACGGCCTACGCGGCGATGATCGGCGCCGGCATCACGCCGGTCGTACGCGAGTTCGGCAGTCTGGGGTGCTCGGGTGATCTCGCGCCGCTGGCCCATTGTGCGCTCGCGTTGATGGGCGAGGGTGACGTACGGACCGCGGACGGTTCGCTGCTCCCGGCCGCCACGGCCTTGACGGCTGCCGGCATCGAGCCGGTCCAACTAGCCGAGAAGGAGGGTCTCGCCCTCATCAACGGCACTGACGGCATGCTCGGCATGCTGGTGATCGCGGCCCACGACCTGCGGCTGATCCTGCGGACCGCCGATGTGGCGGCGGCGATGAGCGTCGAGGCCCTGCTGGGCACCGACCGCGTCTTCGCCGCCGATCTGCAGGCCATGCGCCCGCATCCGGGCCAGCAGGCATCGGCGGCCAACCTGCGCGCCCTGCTGGCCGGTTCCGGCGTCGTGGCCAGCCATCGCGGTCCGGACTGCACGCGCGTACAGGACGCCTACTCGTTGCGCTGCTCGCCGCAGGTGCACGGGGCCGCCCGCGACACGCTGGACCATGCCGACGTCGTCGCCGGCCGTGAGCTCGCCGCCGCCGTCGACAATCCCGTCGTCACCCTCGACGGACGGGTGGAGTCGAACGGGAACTTCCACGGCGCGCCGGTCGGATTCGTGCTGGACTTCCTGGCGATCGCCGCGGCCGATGTCGCCAGCATCAGCGAACGGCGCACCGACCGGTTCCTCGACGTTGCCCGCAACGGCGGCCTGCCCGCGTTCCTGGCCGACGATCCGGGTGTCGACTCCGGCCACATGATCGCCCAGTACACGCAGGCGGCCATCGTGTCGGAGCTGAAGCGGCTCGCTGCACCGGCCTCGGTCGATTCGATCCCGTCCAGTGCGATGCAGGAGGACCACGTCTCCATGGGATGGAACGCGGCGCGCAAGCTGCGCCGTTCGGTCGACGGGCTGGCCCGCGTTCTCGGCGTGGAGGTACTCACCGCCGCCAGAGCTCTGGACCTGCGGGCACCCCTCGAGCCCGCGGCAGGGACCGCAGCCGTCCGCGACGCCGTCCGCGCCGTCGTCGACGGGCCGGGCCCCGACCGGCACCTCGCGCCCGAGATCGACGCGGTCACCGACCTGGTCCGTTCCGGCGCGGTCGTGGCGGCCGCCGAGACCGTGGTCGGCCCGTTGCGCTGACCGGCCGACGCCGGTCCGGCACCGCGGTTAGTGTGCGCTGGTGAGGCGCTTTTCACATACCGGACCGGAGGAGGCGCACATGACCACCGCTGGCCCGCGAACCGTCCGCGCACCACGGGGCACGACGGTGTCCGCCCGCGGATGGCCGCAGGAGGCGGCGCTGCGGATGCTCCAGAACAACCTGGACCCCGAGGTCGCCGAGCACCCGGAGCAGCTCGTGGTCTACGGCGGCACCGGCCGGGCCGCCCGTGACTGGCCGAGCTTCGAGGCGCTCGTGCGGACCCTCACCACCCTGGCCGACGACGAGACCATGCTCGTCCAGTCCGGCCGGCCGGTCGGTGTCATGCGGACACACGAGTGGGCGCCGAGGGTTCTCATCGCCAACTCCAACCTGGTCGGCGACTGGGCGACCTGGGAGGAGTTCCGCCGTCTGGAGGCCCTCGGTCTGACGATGTACGGCCAGATGACCGCCGGCTCGTGGATCTACATCGGCACCCAGGGCATCCTCCAGGGCACGTACGAGACCTTCGCCGCCGTGGCGGCCAAGCGGTTCGGAGAGACCCTTGCCGGAACGATCACGCTGACCGCGGGTCTGGGCGGAATGGGCGGTGCCCAACCGCTCGCCGTGACGATGAACGGTGGCGTCGCCATCGTCGTCGAGTGTGATCCGTCCCGCATGGAGCGCCGTATCGCGCACCGCTATCTCGATCTCGAGGCGTCGTCCGTGGACGACGCGCTTCGGCTGGCGTACGAGGCCCGCGACGCCCGACGGCCGCTGTCGATCGGCGTACGGGGCAATGCGGCGGACGTCGTACCCGATCTGCTCCGGCGGGGCGCCGAGATCGACGTGGTCACGGACCAGACCTCCGCCCACGACCCGTTGGCCTACCTGCCCACCGGTGTCGCCTTCGAGGACTGGGCGAACGAGCGGGACAAGGACCCGGCCGGCTTCACCGCGCGGGCCCGCGAGTCGATGGCGACGCACGTCGAGGCGATGGTCGGGTTCCTCGACGCCGGGGCCGAGGTGTTCGACTACGGCAACTCGATCAGAGGCGAGGCGCAACTGGCCGGGTACGCACGGGCCTTCGACTTCCCCGGCTTCGTGCCCGCATACATCCGCCCGCTCTTCTGTGAGGGGAAGGGCCCGTTCCGGTGGGTGGCGCTGTCCGGCGACCCCGCGGACATCGCGGCCACGGACGCCGCCGTGCTGGACCTGTTCCCTGGCAACGAGTCGCTCGCGCGCTGGATCCGGCTCGCCGGTGAACGCGTCCACTACCAGGGGCTGCCCGCCCGCATCTGCTGGCTCGGCTACGGCGAACGCGACCGCGCCGGGGAACGCTTCAACGACATGGTGGCATCGGGTGCCGTGCGGGCGCCGATCGTCATCGGACGCGACCATCTCGACTGCGGCTCCGTGGCCTCGCCGTACCGCGAGACCGAGGCCATGGCCGACGGCTCCGACGCCATCGCCGACTGGCCGCTGCTCAACGCTCTGGTCAACACCGCGTCCGGAGCCACCTGGGTGTCGCTCCACCACGGTGGCGGCGTGGGCATCGGACGGTCGATCCACGCCGGACAGGTCACCGTGGCGGACGGGTCATCGCTGGCCGCCGAGAAGATCGCCAGGGTGCTCACCAACGATCCCGGCATGGGTGTCGTCCGCCACGTCGACGCCGGCTACGAGCGCGCCCGCCAGGTCGCAGACGACCGCAGCGTCCGGATCCCGATGCGTGAGGGTCCTTGATGGGCGCGGGGCCGGCCGGATCACCATGCATCCCTTGCGGTGACGTCGCTCGTGGGCTTTGACGGGTTGTGGGATTCGCTTCTACCCATCGGGCGTGACCCGGACTCCGGGGGGTACCGGCGGTTGGCGTGGAGTGCGGCCGATCTGGAGTGTCGCGCCTGGTTCGTCGACGCGGCGGTGCGGCGGCGGCTCGACGTCGAGACCGACGGGAACGGGAACCTGTGGGCCTGGTGGGGCGACCCGTCGGCGGGCGACGCCGTGGTCGTCGGCTCGCATCTGGACTCGGTGCCCGCCGGCGGCGCGTTCGACGGACCGCTCGGGGTGGTTTCCGCCTTCGCCGCCCTGGATGCGGTGCGCGAACGTGGGTTCGTGGCCGCCCGGCCGATCGCGGTGGCGGCCTTCTCCGACGAAGAGGGTGCACGGTTCGGCGTGGCGTGCGCCGGCTCGCGGCTGCTCGTCGGTGCCCTCGACGCCGAACGCGCCCGCGCGCTTCGCGACGGTGACGGCACGACGATGGCCGATGCGATGCGGGCCGCCGGACACGACCCGACCCGCGTCGGGGTCGACCCGGAGCGGCTGGCACGCATCGGGCATTTCGTCGAGCTGCACGTCGAGCAGGGACGAGCCCGACCGGTCGACGTCGGAGCTTCGACGCCTCGAAACGACGACCCGCACGGTCTGGTCGACCTCGACGCTCCGGTCGGTGTGGCGAGCACGATCTGGCCGCACGGGCGCTGGCGGTTCGAGTTCGCGGGGCGTGCCGACCACGCCGGGACGACGCGGCTGGAGGATCGGGACGACCCGATGCTGTCCTACGCCACCGCCGTCCTCGCTGCCCGCGACGCGGCGGTTCGGCACAGTGCGCTGGCGACGTTCGGAAAGGTGCGGGTCCTACCGAACGGTGTGAACGCGATCCCGTCCCACGTCACGGCCTGGCTGGACGCCCGCGGCGAGGATGAGGCCCGCGTGCGCGCCGTGGTAGCCGACCTGACAGGTGGGGGCACTGTCGTCAACGAGGAGTCATGGACGCCTGCGACCGGCTTCGACGTGCCGTTGCGTGATCGTCTCGGCGCCCTGCTGGGGGGCGCGCCAGTCTTGCCGACGGGAGCGGGCCATGACGCGGGCATCCTGTCGGCTGCCGGCGTCCCATCCGCCATGCTG
>DATFBR010000236.1:0-11270 GCA_035253685.1 Jiangellaceae bacterium | reverse complement strand
ACACGCGCCGCTCGGGCCGAGAGAAGTTGCACTTCCTGAACCCGGTACCGATCCGGATGATCCATGACCGGTGGATCGACAAGTACACCGAGCGCCGGGTGTCGGTGCTCGCCGACCTCAAGACCGAGCTCGAGGGGACATCATGACCACCACGACAACCGCGACCACACAGGTCTGCCGCGTATACATCAAGGCGACGGCTCAGGCGATCTGGGACGCCATTACCACGCCCGAGTGGACGGAGCGGTACGGCTACGGCGGGCGCGTCGAGTTCGACCTGCGTCCCAGTGGCGCATTCCGGTCAATCGCCAACGAGGAGATGCAGGCTGCCGGCGGCGGCTGGTCCGAGGTGCTCAGCGATCTCAAGTCGCTCCTCGAGACCGGAAAGCCACTCGTCGGTTGAGGTCTACATCGGTCACCTGACGCGCAGCGCCGCCATCACTCCGTCGCGGATCGGCACGATACTGCCGACGTACCGGTCGTCCTCGGCGACCAGCTGGTTGTGCTCACGGATGGCCGCCGTCCACCCCGGGAGACCTTCCCGGTCGGTGCCGGTCGCCACGTGACCACTCCAGATGACGTTGTCGCAGAGCCACAGGCCGCCCACCCGGATACGGTCGCGGGCCGCCCGCCAACAGGCCGGGTAGCCGTCCTTGTCGACGTCGCAGTAGACGACGTCGAAGTCACCCTCCTCGGCACCGAACCCGGTGAGCGCGTCGCCCACGCGATAGCGGACGCGGTCCCAGACGCCCGCGGAGCGCAGGTAGCCCTCGGCCAGCTCAGCGTTCTGCGGGTCACCGTCGGTGCAGACCACCGCGCCGTCGGGCCCCACGGCCCGGGCGAACCAGTACGCCGAATAGCCATAGCCGGAT
Source organism: Jiangellaceae bacterium (assembly GCA_035253685.1). Classification (GTDB taxonomy): domain Bacteria; phylum Actinomycetota; class Actinomycetes; order Jiangellales; family Jiangellaceae; genus DASRTE01. The sequence continues at coordinate 10,398 of DATFBR010000236.1, read as the reverse complement.
CCGAGCTCCATCACCCGCTGCGCGCCGATCGACCGGGCCGCCATCTCGACGTACCGACCCGTGGCCCGTCCGATGATGGGGAAGCCGTGCTCCTCGGCCCGAGCCTCCATCTCGACCAGAACGGGATCGTCGTGCTCGGTCGCCGCCAGGTCGGAGAGATACGCCTCGACCGCATCATCCATCCATCGGCTCACGCCCGAACCCTAGCGTCGGTCTGGCGATCACGCCGTGGCCGAAGAGCCGTTCCTCTCTCACGGCGATCGGCCGCGGCGTGATCGTCCGCGTGGGGGTCACGCGGCGGGACGGCCGAGGCCCAGCGCCAGGTACGCCGCGGCGAACCGGCCGGTGGAAAGCAGGGCGGCGAAGCGGCCGACGTCGGGCCCTTCCGCCGCGCGCACCTGGTGCACACGGACAGCGCCCCGGTCGGCTGCCCCCATGATCCGCTCGCGTTCGAGGCGGATGCTCGGTGAATCGGCACCGTCGTCGAGGACGAGCAGCGACGGCCGGGACACCGGAACCCCTTCCTCGAACGGGTCGGCGAACACGTCGACCTCGGGTGCCCGTTCCAGCAGCGGCACGAGTTGCCCGTCGCCCCCGGCGATGGCCGGACGCCCGCAGGCGGCCCGCAGGGCCTCGGCCACCCGACGAGCCGCACGGGCGGCGAGCACCGAACCGCCCCAGACGACCGGCACGTCGTCGGCCAGCGCGAGCGCGATCTCCTTGGCCGGGTTGGCGTCCACGGGGTTCGACGCAGCGCACCGCATCGCCACGTCGTCCAAGGCGGCGGCAACCGGCTCGGCCTCCACCTCGGGGCCGAGACCGAGCAGGTGCAGGGCCCGCAGCACCGGGACCGCCAGCGCGGTCGCGTCGCCGGTCGCCGCCGGTAGCAGCGTCGTGCTACGACTTGCGGCCGCGACCGCCACCGGCGAGTCGGGCGAACCGGCGACGACCAACGAGCAGCCCCGCCGAACGGCCTCGGCCACGAGCATGACGGCGTCCTCGTCGGTACCGTCGACCGACATCATCACGACCAGGTCGAGGGGTCCTGCCCAGCCGGGCAGCCCGGGGTGCGGCCAGGCGACGAACGGCACCGGGCACACCGGCTCGAGGACGGCCCGGAACAGTCGACCGTCCGCCCCGCCCGCGATCACAGCCCGCGGCCGGTCGTTCTCGCCGAGTCGCGAGAGCGCGTCCGCCGCGGCGGCATCGGCACGGCGCACCTCCGCGCCCCAACTCGCCAGCTCTCGCAGTACCGGGTCGATCGTCTCCAGCGCGGCCGGGTCGTCGAGGGCTGCATCGACGAACACCCGGGATCAGTCCTGGCGTGCTTGGTCGACGAGCAGGACCGGGATGTTGTCGCGGACCGGGTAGGCCAGCCGGCAACCGGTACAGACGAGCTCGCTGGCGGCGTCGTCGACCCGGAGCCGGGCATGACAGGCCGGGCAGGCGAGGATCTCCAGCAGCGCCGGATCCAGGTTCATCGGGACTCCCGTCTCGCGACGTCAGCCGGCCACGATGCCCAGTACCTCGTCGCGGACCGTCTCCATGGTGGTCCGGTCGGAAGCCTCGGCGTTCAGCCGGAGCAGAGGTTCGGTGTTCGATGCGCGCAGGTTGAACCACCAGTCCGGATGATCGACCGTCAACCCGTCCAGGTGGTCGAGGGTGACACCGGCTCGGCCGGCGAACGCGTCCTCGACCGCGGCCATGGTCGTCGCCTGGTCGGCGACCTTCGTGTTGATCTCACCGGAGGACACGTACCGCTCGTACGGCGCGAGCATCGACGACAAGGACGTGCCCGCAGGTTCGCCGCCCAGCGCCGCCAGTGTGTGCAGCGCAGCGAGCATGCCCGAATCGGCGCGCCAGAAGTCACGAAAGTAGAAATGGCCGGAATGCTCCCCGCCGAAGACGGCACCGGTCTCGGCCATGGTCTGCTTGATGAACGAGTGCCCGACCCGGGTCCGCACCGGCTGACCGCCGTGCTCGCGGACGATCTCGGCGACCGACCGGGAGGTGATCAGGTTGTGGACGACTGGAGCGCCCGGTGCGCGGGCAAGTTCACGGACGGCGATCAAGGCCGTGAGCGTCGACGGCGACACCGGCTCGCCACGCTCGTCGACGACGAAGCATCGGTCGGCGTCACCGTCGAAGGCCAGACCGAGGTCGGCACCACGATCGACGACCGCGGACTGCAGGTCACGCAGGTTGGCCGGGTCTATCGGGTTCGCTTCGTGGTGGGGGAACGAACCGTCGAGCTCGAAGTACATCGGTACGACGGTCAGACCGCCGACGGACAGGACGGTGGGAACGGTGTGACCGGCCATGCCGTTTGCCGCGTCGACGACGACCGTCAGCGGGCGGATACCGGCGAGATCGACCAGGTCGCGAAGGAACGCGGCGTAGTCGTCGAGCACGTCACGGTGCTCGACGGCACCACCCCGGGCCGCGACAGGGAACGAGTCGGCCTCGGCCAGCCGGCGGATCTCGGCCAGGCCGGAGTCTTGTCCGACCGGCGCCGCTCCGGCTCGGCAGAGCTTGATGCCGTTGTACTGCGCCGGATTGTGGCTGGCGGTGAACATCCCGCCGGGCATCCCGAGATGACCGCTGGCGAAATAGAGCTGGTCGGTCGACGCCAGCCCGATGTGGACGACATCCGCGCCTCTCGAGGTGACGCCCTCGGCGAAGGCTTGGGCCAGCGGTTCCGACGAGGGGCGCATGTCGTGCCCGACGACGACCGCGCCGGCGCCGGCCACGACGTCGAGCACCTCGACGGCCGCTCCGCCGACCGCCCGGGCAATGCTCTCGTCGAGCTCATCGGGCACGACGCCGCGAATGTCGTACGCCTTGACGATGCCAGCGAGGTCTCGCACGGCCCGACCCTACCGACCAGGCCTAGGCGTCGGGGTTGCGCAGCACCCGCAGGTGGCCGCGACGCCCGACCTCGCCGACCCGCGCGGGCGCGGCGACCTGCGGGCGGGCCGCCTCGCGCACGGCGTCGGCCAGCGCGAGCAGGTCGTCGCTGCTCGGCCCGAGACTCGCCGGGTCGGGTGCGAGCCTGATGACCTCCCAGCCACGCGGTGCCACGAGCCGTTCGGAATGGTCGGCGCACAGGTCATAGCAGTGCGGCTCCGCATAAGTGGCCAGTGGTCCGAGCACGGCAGTGGAGTCGGCGTAGACATATGTGAGGGTTGCCACCGCGGGACGGCCGCAGGCCGACCGGGAACAGCGGCGACGGGCGGGGCTCACGAAGCGAACGTTAGCGCGGGTCGGGTCGGCCTCCGTTCCGGCACGCCAGCACGCGTCGACGCCGTCGCGGTGCCGGCGCAGCCAGACCCACCGCTCCGCGCTTGTGAAGATCGTCGTGCAGCCTCCGGGCGGTCCGTGAGCGCGCCGCGGCTGCGCGACGATCTTCACAGCTGCGATGACGGATCAGGGCGGGCCGGCGGTGTAGCGTCGCCGACGTGAGCCGACGACTGAACCGGCGGCGCGATCCGGCCGCCGTTCCAGCGATGCGGCGCGACCGGCACGGCAGAGGCGCACGAGGGCCGCTGGCCCCCGCCGACTCGCCGCTGGCCCGCAGCCGGGCCGAACGCTTCGACGAGATGGTCGTCGAGACCGTCGACCGCCTGCACCGGCGCTGGCGCCAGCAGCTTGCGGCGGTCGAGTTCGCGGTCGAGGACGTTCCCCTGCTCGACGACTGGGACCGCGACTGGGTCCCGCTGGCACGCACGTTCGCCGCCGCGGGCGCGTTGCCGGCCAGGATCGTCGTCTACCGCCGGCCGGTCGAGACCCGCGCGGCCGTCCCCCGGCAGCTGCGCATCCTGCTGGGCGACGTCGTCGCCGAGCAGGTTGCCGAGCTGCTCGGCGTGGAACCGGACGAGATCGACCCGTCGTACGGTTCGTTTCCCGGCGACTGAGCCCGCTGTCAGCGGGTGATCGGTCCGGCCGGAGCCAGCCCGGTCGGCAGCTCACCCGCGACCTCGGGCACCTGCACGGAGACCGAGGGCGCCACGACCGGCAACAGGTCCAGCAGTGCTCCGTCGTCGTCGCCGCCGACAATCTCCCTGGTAACGACCACGGTGCCCGCCTCAGCCGGCTCGACCACGACGGTGAGCCAGTGGGACTCGCCGGTCGCCTCGACCTCGATCGGCACCGTACTTCCGCCGGGGACGTCGACCGTCTGCGGCTCACCGGCGGTGCCGTCCGCGGCGAGCGTCCAGACCTGTACGCGCGCCGGCGTGCTGCCGACCGCGCCGACAAGAAGCCGGGTCGTCAGGTCCGAGCCCGACTGGCCGAGCAGGGTCGGCGCGACCCCGGCGAGCGGTTCGGTGGCCGCGGTGTAACCGAGCTCCGGTAGCGCGTCCGCGGGAGCGTCGACGACTCGCACGGCCGCCGTGACCGGGACGTCGCTCTCGAGCGCCACCGAGATCGGAGCATCGCCGGCCGCGTCGCTGATCGGGACCTCGAGCACAGTGCCGCCGCTGACCGTGACGACGCTCTGGTCGACGGGGCTGAACGGACCCTCGGGCCCCAGCAGCCGCAACGAGACGATGGCATCGGTGTCGCCGGGAGCCAGGATCTGCAAGGTCCGCGTGCCGTGGCCGGGTACACCGGGGACGACGACGTCGGTGGACGGTTCGGCCGCCGCCGGGACGAAGGTGACCCCGTGCGGGTCCAGATCGGCGGTTTCCCGAACCTCCAGGGCGGCGGCCACCCTGCCCTGGGTGGCGCTGACCCGTACGCTGACCCGCTCGGCCCCCGGGTCGAGTGCATCCAGCAGGAGGATCTGCTGGCCCCGTGCCGGCACCGCGATGTCCTCGGTCGCCGGTGCGTCCACCGGGCCTGACTCGTCCCACACCGACACGTCGACGACCGCCGGAACCGACGTCGGGTTGGACAGCACCAGCCGGCCACGGCGGCCGACCACGCCCGAACCACCGACGAACCAGTGCTCGCGGGCGGGTCCGGCGCACCGTCCGGTCACCAGGCCCCGCAGGTCGGGTCCTTGCGCGAGCATCGACTGCTCGGCCGTCAAACCGGGCGCGAGGGTTCCGACGGCCCGCACGGCGTAGCCGGCGGCGTCTTCGGTGTCGACCTCCTCGAACGTCACGGCACCGGCGACGGTGACGTCGAACAGCGGCTCCGGCGCCTGGTCCGCGCCGGTCAGGGCCTCGACGACCACCGGTTGCGCCTCGCCGCCGGCCTGCTCGCCCGGCGCACCGCCCATGGGAAGGACGCCGATGTGTGACGACGCCCGAGCCTCTCCGCCCACGAACGGGCAGACCAGGGTGGACCGGACGACCGGCTCGACCTGGCCGGGGCGCTCGCGCACCACGGACTCGGGCGGTCCGACGAACGCGGCGATGCCCAGCACCACGGCGACGCCCACCGGAACCCACAGCGCCGTCGTAACCGGCCGGATCACGATGCACCCCCGTCCCGCCTGCGACGTCCCCTGCCCCGCTGGCCATTCGCGCGGTGCCCGCCGGGTCGCTTCGCCGGCCCGCCACGGCCGGCAGCGCGCCGGCCGAAGTAGGGAGCATCCGGCGGCTGCTCGGTCGGCGCCGTGGTCTCGGCGCCGACCGGGACGAGCTCGTCGGCCTGCGCGTGTACGCGGATCGGCCGGGTCGGCAGGTCAGGCGACACCGGCTCGTCCGGATCGAAGTCGGCGGCATCGTCCACCGAGCCACGCTCGCGTCGCATCGCCGGCAACGCCAACACGATGGCGACCAGTACCGCGATCAGCTGTGCGGTCAGCCAGGCCGAACGCTCGGCGTCGCGGTGGGTGATCTGGACCTCGCCGCCGTCGGCGGACAGCGTGAACGCCTGCGCCCAGCCGTCGACGGTCACCGGATCCAGCTCGCGGCCGGCGAAGGTCGCGCTCCAGCCTGAATCGGCCAGCTCGGCCATGACCAGCTGCCGGTCCGCGGGTCCTGGGGGAATCACTCCGCCGGCGTCCACGTCCTCACTCGGCACGGTGGCCGGACCGCTCTCGCCGCCGAGCACCCTGACCCGGGCGATGGTGCCGCTGACCTGCCACATCACCGCACCTTCGGGCGCGCTCGCCCGGGACAGGCCGGGAACGGTGTCCAGGACGTCGACCAGGCCGGGGTCGGCCGGCGCCGGCAGGTAGACGTACCGCGCGGCAAACGGCGCGAGCGCGGTCGCGTCGGCGCCTCCACGGTCCGAGACCAGATCGCCGACGACGCGGTCGAGCGCCGCGTAGTCCTCCGGCGGCGGTCCGGTCTCGGCGTCACCGAGCCGCGGCCCGGACCTGCGGAGCAGTGCGTAGGTGACGCTGCTGTCGTCGGCGCGACCGAGGACGAGGGTGCGTACCCGCTCCGGCCGCGCGCCCTCGTCGGCGACATAGGCCGGCAGGACGGTCGGGTCACGGCGGTCGAGCGGGTCGTCGGCGCCGCGGACCAGCCACCAGCCCGCACCCACGACCGGTGTCGCCACGGCCAGGGCCGCGACGAGCACGGCCAGCGGCTGCCGCCAGCCGAAGCTGGCTCCGGACAGCCGCTGCCGGGCGCGTTCGGCGCCCACCGCGGCGGCGACCAGGAGTCCGCCGCCGACGAGGACGGTGGGAAAACCGGGCCAGCCGGCGACGGGAGTCTCCAGGGTCGGGCCGGTCACAGGCAGCCGGGACACCACGAGTCCGGCCACGAGCGCGGTTCCCGCCAGCGCCCAACCGGCGAGGACGAGGACGCGCCGGTCCTTGCGGAGCAGCGCGGCCCAGCCGGCGAGAACCACGCCCAGCCCCAGCAGCACCGGCGCCGCTCCTGGACCGCCGGGGTGCTGGAGCAGGATCGCCCACGGCGCAAGCGCCGAGTCGGACAGGTCCGGCCCGGGCATCCCGGCCTCGGTGACCAGCAGCACCGGTTCGCGCACGACCTGCGCCGTCCAGGGGATCAGCACGGCGGGTGTAACTACCAGCGCCGCCACGATCCGGAGGACCGATCCCCGGTCCCGGTAGGCCGTCGCCACACCGATCACGCCCAGGACGACGGCGATGACCCAGGCGAGCGGAACGAACGCGGCCGTCACCGCGAGCAGGAGGCCGGCACTCCACGCCGCGCGGAACGGACCGTGGTGACCGGGCGGTCCCAGCGTCCGAACCGCGGCGAGGACGACCAGAGGGGTCAGCACCGCCGCGACGGCCGTACCGAGCCGCCCGGCGGCGATCGCTCCCGTCGTGGCCGGCAGCAGTGCGTACGTGGCGGCGCCCCAGACCCGCAGCCAGCGCGACTCCACAACCCGGCGGAGGAGCAGATACGAGGTGAATCCGGCCACCGGCACCGAACCGACGAGCAGGATGTCGACGGCGAGGGAGGGGCTGCGGACCAGCGTGCCGAGCACAGCCACGACGGCGAGATAGGGCGGCGCGGGCGTCGGGCTGCCCAGACCGACGCCGTGCCAGGACTCCGTGTACGTGGCCCAGAGGTCGGCCGCGGCGTCGGGCGACGGCAGCAGCGCGCCACCGGTCAGCCGGCCGCTGCCGATCAGGCCCCTGGCCGCGACGAGTGCGAGCAGGACCAGACCGCCGATCATGAGCATCGGTGGACGCAGCAGCGCCTTGAGCACGATCGACTCGGTCTCGACCGGTTCGTCGTCGTCATCGGAACCCGTGGCCGCCCGGCTCCGCCCGGGCAGGTCGTACCCGCTTCCGGTGCCACTGACGAGTGCGAAGACGGTCTCTCCGGCGTGCCGCAGCTGTTGCCCCGCCGGCGGGAAGAGGTTGCGCAGGTCGTCCGGCGCGACTGCCCTGGTCCTGGCCCGGCGTCGGCGGGCCAGGAGAAGCCGGTCGGGACGGCCGACGACGCCCAAGACCGCGAACAGCTCCTCCGCGGCCAGGGCGGGCTGCTTTCCGAGCAGGAACCCGAGGGCGCGGCCGAAACCACCGAGGATGACGCGGACGAACACGAACGGCACCCGTCCGGCCGGAGCGTTCGCGAGCAGGACGTACAGCGCGTTTCGGCGGTCGACCAGATGGGCGCGGTCTCTGGTCGCCCCGAGACGCCGCCGGCCGTGCGCTGCGGCCTCGGCATGCTGGACGATCGCTTCCGGGTGGGCGACGACCAGGTGGCCAGCCAGGTTGGCCCGCCAGCCGAAGTCGATGTCGTCGCGAAAGATGGGCAGCTTCGGGTCGAAGCCGCCGAGGTCGTTCCACACGTCGCGGCGCACCAGCATGCCGGCACTACCGACCGCCAGGACCTCGCGCGACGTGTCGTGCTGGCCCTGGTCGTACTCCCGCCGTTCCAGGCCGGTGTGCCGGCGCCCGCCACCGGTCATCGAGACACCGACCTCGAGCAACTGTTGCTCGTCCCGCCAACCCCGCACCTTGGGACCGATGACGGCGGCCCCCGGGTTGCGCACGGCGTACTCGAGCAACCGCCGCAGCGCGTCGGGCGCCGGGGCGCAGTCGTCGTGCAGGAGCCATACCCACTCGACCTGGTCCGACCAGGTCGAGTGGATCGGAGAGCGGTCGTCGGCGGCGTCCAGACCGGCCTGCACGGCCGCGCCGAAACCGGTCGACGCGGGCATGGTGACCACCGCATGGCCGCCCAGGGCGTCGGCGAGCAGTTGACCACTGTCGTCGCGGCTGCCCGTATCGACCGCGAGGATGCGGTCGGGTGCGCGGTCGCTGGCGGCGATCGCAGCGAGCGCGCCGGGAAGCCACCGCTGCCCGTCATGGGCGACCAGCACCGCGGTGACGTGGTGGACGGCGAGCTCCGCGGGGTCGACCGGTGGAATCTCGTGCGGCTCGACGAACGCGTCGAGGGCAGCGTCGTCCCCGATGCCGGCTGCGTCGTAGACGCTCGGCGCACCGTCGCGGTGATCTGGGGTGACGATCGGGTCGGTCGGCATGCCTCGTCGCGGTCGGCGGTCGGTGGGTCCAGCCCGGTCGGACGGAAGCTCGGCCCGGGCGGCCCTACCTTACGCGGCAGCGCGGCCGGGGCACGCAGGGAGTCTGCGGCCCCTTCGGCCCGCTACCCGCGCCGTCGCTCAGTCCGGTCAGCCGGCGCGGGCGCGCGAGCCGCCGTGGCTCACTCCGGTCAGCCGGCGCGCTTCTTCAGCTTGCGGCGCTCGCGCTCCGACAGGCCGCCCCAGATGCCGAACCGTTCGTCGTGCATGAGCGCGTACTCGAGGCATTCCGACCGGACCTCACACCCCAGACAGACCTTCTTGGCCTCCCGGGTGGACCCGCCCTTCTCCGGGAAGAACGCTTCCGGATCGGTCTGCGCGCAGAGCGCGCGCTCCTGCCAGCTCATTTCCTCGGCGTCGCCGGTGAGCAGGTCCTCCCACTCGCCCATGGCTCGCCTCCCTCGACCCTCGTCCCCCGTGGTGCCCGCCGGATGGCGCCGCACCAGACGACACGGATGAAATTACATGCCTGCAATACGTGTACGTCAAGCCGAAGCGTGCTATTGGCACCAGATCCCGGGCCAACAGCTGGTCCAAGCCCGCTCGTGAAGATCGCCGGGCGGCGATGGTCGGTTCGCCTGCGGGGGCAGGTATGCACGACGATCTGACGACGCAGGCTCGCCGCACCTCGCGGTGTAGCGTCGCGGCGTGATGAGAATTGCCGCGCTCGCGGGCGGCATCGGAGGGGCCAGGTTCCTTCGTGGCCTGCTCCGCGCTGCGCCGGAGGCCGACGTGACCGTGATCGGCAACACGGCGGACGACATCACCCTGCACGGCCTACACGTAAGCCCGGACCTCGACACGGTCATGTACACACTCGGCGGCGGCATCCACGAGGAGCAGGGATGGGGGCGTGCCGAGGAGACCTTCGTGGTCAAGGACGAACTCGCCGCCTACGGTGCCGAGCCGCAGTGGTTCGGACTCGGCGATCGCGACCTGGCGACGCACCTGATCCGCACGCAGATGCTGGCCGCCGGCTATTCACTGTCCGCCGTGACCGAGGCCCTCTGCGACCGCTGGCAGCCCGGGGCACGCCTGGTGCCGATGACCGACGATCGCGTCGAGACCCATGTGGTGGTGGCCGAGCCGCCGGACAGCGCTGATCCGGCCGAGCAGCGGGCCATCCACTTCCAGGAGTGGTGGGTCAGGCTGCGGGCAGCGGTCCCGGCCCGGCGCATCGTGTTCGTGGGAATCGAGACCGCCTCGCCGGCACCCGGCGTGCTCGACGCGATCGAGGGCGCAGACCTCGTGCTGCTGCCGCCGTCCAACCCGGTCGTCAGCATCGGCCCGATCCTGGCGGTGCCGGGCGTGCGGGACGCCGTCAAGGCGGCCGCCGCGCCGGTCATCGGGCTGTCACCGATCATCGCCGGCGCACCTGTCCGGGGCATGGCCGACGCGTGCTTGACCGCGATCGGGGTCGAGACCTCAGCCGCGGCCGTCGCCGGCCTGTTCACCGACCTGCTCGACGGCTGGCTG
>DATFBR010000235.1:0-4061 GCA_035253685.1 Jiangellaceae bacterium | reverse complement strand
GTGGCGGTGGCGCCGGGCTGTGGGCCGGCTCGCTTGTCGGACCCCGCCCCTACTGTCACGGGCAGGAGGCAGTGCGCCGCAGGCTTCCGTCCGCACCGACCGTGGAGGCAGATGATGCTCATCGACTGCGACCGCTGCGAGGTTCGTGGCCTGGCCTGTCCCGACTGCGTCGTGTCGGTCCTGTTGGGCATGCCCGAGCACGGTGCCGAGCTCGACGGCGCCGAACAGCAGGCCATCGGTGTGCTGGCCGAGGCCGGCCTGGTGCCGCCGCTGCGGTTGGTGGTGGACGACCGGTCGCAGGATCAGACCGACGAAACGGTGCCGAGAAACTTGCCGGGTGCACGGTCGGCTGGCTAGCCTGCCGCGCGGTGCCTGTTTCCCCTGGCGGCCGAAATGGCCGGCAAACAGGCGCTCCGCCGAGTCCGGCCGAGACCGCGGTCGACGCCGGAGCCGGGGACCCACGTTCCCGGGGTGAATCGGGTGCCTAGGTGCGCCCGTAGGGCGATCTTCCGGCCCGAACCCGACAGCTCACCCGGTAGGCGGAGGAGGAGGAAAGTCACGCGTGCCCGAGCGCGCCCGCCGGAACACCCGTCCTCGCCGTACCCTCGTCGCCCTGTGCACCGCCGCCGTCACCGCTGTCGGTGGGCTCGTACTGGTCCCGGCGGGATCTGCGGATCCCGCGCCCACGTTGGACGAGGTCAAGGTCCAGGTCGACGAACTCCACCACAAGGCGGAGCAGGCCGCGGAGCTCTACAACGCGGCCACGGACGAGCTGGCCGAGATCGAGCGCCGGCTCGCAAGCGCGGAGGCAAACGTCGAGCGGCAGCAGGCGAAGGTCGCCGAGCTCGCAGCCGACATGGGCGGGTTCGCGGCGGCCAGCTACCGCGCCGGCGGCATCGATCCCACGCTCAGCGCGTTGATGGCCTCCGACCCGGGCGACTTCCTGGCCCGTGCGTCCGTCGTCGACGCGTTCGCCAACCAGCAGGCGGACCAGCTCGCCACCGTCGCCGCCGAGCGTCGGCGGCTCGAGCAGGACAAGTTGCTGGCCGACGAGGAGCTCGGCCGGCTCACGGCGGTCGAGGCGGAGCTCGCCGAACAGCAGGCGACGATCGAGAAGCACCTCGCCGACGCCCAGCGCTTGCTGGACAGTCTCGAGGCCGAGCAGCGGGCGGCTCTGGAGGCCGAGCAGGCCGAGCGCGAGAGGGCGGCGGCCGCCGAACAGGCAAGCCGAGGCGGTGGACACGAGAGCGAGGACCTGCCGGATGTTCCGGCGTCCGGCCGCGCGCAGGTCGCGGTCGACTTCGCACTCGCCCAGCTGGGCGAGCCGTACGCGTACGGCGCCGAGGGTCCGGACGCGTGGGACTGCTCCGGCCTGACGATGAAGGCCTGGGCGCAGGCAGGGGTATCCCTGCCCCGGTCGTCCAGCGCGCAGATCGGTGTCGGCACCCGCGTCTCGAAGAGCCAGTTGCAGCCCGGTGACCTGGTGTTCTTCTACAGCCCGATCAGCCACGTCGGCATCTACCTGGGCAACGGCCAGCTCGTGCACGCGACGCATCCCGGCGACGTCGTCAGCGTCGACCCCATGTCGTACATGCCGTTCTCCGGTGCCACCCGGCCGGGCTGACCGCTCCGACCGTCCGGCCGGTCGCCAGCTTCGCGCACCTACGATCGACACGTGAGCAGGACGAGGGCGCCCGCGACAGGCGCCCTCCTCCGGGCCGGTCCCGGACGCCTGCTGACGACAGCCGGATGCCTTGTCGCCCTCGCCATCGCCGGTTGCTCGGCCCCGGCCCGGCCGGCTGCCGATGCTCCCGCGCCGGCCGGCAGGGTCGCACCGCGGGTCGGGGATGTCAGCCCGGCGGTGCTCGACGATGCCGTCCGCGCAGTGCTCGACCAGCGCGCCCGCGCCAGCCGGGAAGGCGACGCGACGGCATGGGCGGCAACGGTCGACTCCGCGGCTCAACACGACCAGGCCCGCGTCTTCGACCGGCTGCAACGGCTCCCCCTGGACCGATGGAAGGAGGAGCTCACCTCGGTCCGGGCCGGCCCGCACGGATCCTGGCGAGCGGACGTGCTCGTCCGGTACCGGTTCGACGGGGACCGGCGGGACGCGCTCGTCCGGGCAGTGCTGGACCTGTCGCCGCAGCTGCTCGTCCGAGGTTCGACCACGACACCACTACCACCGTGGGAGATCGAGGCCGTCCGGGCCGTGGCCGGCGACACGGCACTCGTCGTCGGCGGTGCCGCCCCCGACGTCCTTCGCCGGTACGCCGAGGAGGCCGACCGCGCGGCGACGACGATCGGATCCCTGCTGAGCCTTCCCCCACCGAGGGTTGTCCTGGTCGTGCCGGCCGACTGGGAACAGGCTCGGCGGATGGCCGGGGCAGGAGTGGGGCCGGATCTGGCAGCGGTGACGACATCGCTGGAACCCGTTGGGGTGCCGTCCGGGCCGGTGCGCGTCCTGGCCGATCCCGGCGTGCTCGCGGGCCTCGATCCGCCCACCCGGACCGCTGTGCTCGGGCACGAGGCGTTCCACGTGGCGACCGCGGGCCTGGGTGCCGCGCCGTTGTGGTTGTCCGAAGGCCTCGCCGACTACGCCGGTTACCGTGAGTCCGGCATCGCCCTCGAGCGTGCGTCCGCCGGACTGGCAGGGCAGGTGCGTCGGCAGGGCGTGCCCGCCGCGCTGCCGGACGACGCGGACTTCGGCGACACCGGGCGTGCCACGCTGGCCTACGAGGGCGCCCACGTCGCCGTTGCCATGCTCGTGGCCGATTACGGCGAGGAGCGGGTGGTCGCGCTGTACCGGCGAGTGGCCCGCGACGGACCACGGTCCCTCGACGCTGCGCTGCGCGACGTCCTCGGCACGGATCTGGCCGCGGTGACGGCCGCATGGCGGGTGGAGGTGGCCGATGCCGGGAGCTGAGGCGCGGGCCGACGCCGCACCCTGGATCGTGCTGGCCCTGCTCCTGGCAGCCCTGGTCGTCGCGGTCGTCCTGACCACACCGTGGGACGCACTCGAGGGTGCTCCGGTCCAACCGGCCGAGCCGGACCGCGACTTCACCGCTGCCGAGCAGGCCGAGTCGGAGGCCTACCAGAACGCGATCCGTCCGCCCGCCTATCTCGGTCTCGCGGTCGGGCTGGCCGTGCCGCTGTTCCTGGGTCTGACCCCGCTCGGCGCGGGACTCGTCGCGGCGGCTGCGCGTCCGCTGGGCGGCGGCTGGGTCTGGCAGATCCTCGTCGGCGGCCTGGCCGTGGTGTCGGCCATCCGGCTGGCTACGCTCCCGTTCTCCGCCTGGGCGGAGTCCGTGCGGCGAGACTTCGGACTGTCCACGCGGTCCTGGGGCGGCTGGGTCGCCGACGTCGCCAAGGGCTTCGGCCTGCAGGTGGTGGGGACCTTGCTCGCCGTGCTACTCCTCGTCGTCCTCGCCAAGGCGCTGCCACGGTGGTGGTGGGTGGCCGGTGCCGTGGCGGCCGCCGCTCTGGTCGTGGCCTTGTCCTTCGTCTATCCGTTGGTGGTCGAGCCGGTGTTCAACCGCTTCAGCCCGCTCGAGGAGGGCGAGCTGAGGACGTCTCTGCTGCAGATGGCCGAGGCCGACGGCGTGCCGGTCGAGGACGTGCTCGTGGCCGACGCCTCGCGTCGAACGAGCACGCTCAACGCCTACGTGTCCGGCTTCGGGGCGACCCGGCGGATCGTCGTCTACGACACCCTGCTCGAGCAGGCACCGGCCGAGCAAGTGCGCACCGTCGTCGCTCACGAGCTCGGGCATGCGGCCGAGCACGACGTACGGAACGGCACCCTGCTCGGGGCGCTCCTGGCGGCCGCGGGTGTCTGTGCCCTGGGTGGCCTCCTCGGCTGGTCGTGGTTGCTCGCCAGGGCCGGCGCCGACGGTCCGCACGACCCGCGCGTGCTGGTCGCCGTCCTGGCGATCGTCGGTCTGCTCGGTTTCCTCACCGCGCCGCTGCAGGGACTGGTCAGCCGTCGAATCGAGACGCGTGCCGACGTGCACTCCGTCGACCTCACCGATGACCCCACGACCTTCACGGAGATGCAGCGGTCGCTG
>DATFBR010000234.1:0-21819 GCA_035253685.1 Jiangellaceae bacterium | reverse complement strand
ACCAGAGCCGACTCGACCTCGGTGGTCGAGATCCGGTGACCCGACACGTTCATGACGTCGTCGACGCGGCCCAGCAGCCAGATGTCGCCGTCCTCGTCCTTCTTGGCGCCGTCGCCGGCAAAGTAGTAGCCCCGGTCGGCGAATCGGGCCCAGTAGGTGTCCCGATACCGGTCGTCGTCGCCCCAGATCGTTCGCAGCATCGCAGGCCACGGCTCGGTCAGCACCAGGTAGCCGCCGCCCCCGTTCGGCACCGGCGTCCCCGTGTCGTCGACGACCTCGGCGCCGATGCCCGGAAGGGCCTGCATCGCAGAGCCGGGCTTGGCGGCGGCGACACCCGGCAGCGGGCTGATCATGATGGCGCCCGTCTCGGTCTGCCACCAGGTGTCGACGACCGGCGTGCGGTCGCCGCCGATGTGTCGCCGGTACCAGATCCACGCCTCGGGGTTGATCGGCTCACCCACCGTGCCGAGCAGACGGAGCGACGACAGGTCGTGCTGGGCGGGGATGTCGTCGCCCCACTTCATGAACGTCCTGATCGCGGTCGGGGCGCAGTACAGGATGGTGACGCCGTACCGTGCGGCGATCTCCCACCAGCGGCCCTTGTGCGGGGTGTCCGGTGTGCCCTCGTACATCACCGTCGTCGCGCGGTTGGTCAGCGGGCCGTAGACGATGTAGCTGTGCCCGGTAACCCACCCGATGTCGGCGGCGCACCAGAAGACGTCGGTCTCGGGCTTGAGGTCGAAGACGTAGCGATGCGTGTAGGCCACCTGGGTGAGATAGCCGCCGGTCGTGTGCAAGATCCCCTTCGGCTTCGCGGTGGTGCCGCTCGTGTAGAGGATGTAGAGCGGATGCTCGGCGTCGTGCGCCTCGGGCGTGTGGTTATCGCTCTGCGACTCGACCAGGTCGTGCCACCACACGTCGCGGCCCTCGGTCCAGTCGATGGGCTGGCCGGTCCGACGGACGACGAGCACGCTGCGAACATCGGGACACTCGCGCAACGCCGTGTCGACGGCCGGCTTGAGCGCGCTGGCCGAACCGCGCCGGTAGCCGCCGTCGGCGGTGACCACGACCCGGGCGTCGGCGTCCTGGATGCGGCCCTTCAGCGCGTCGGCCGAGAAGCCGCCGAATACCACGGAGTGCGGTGCACCCAACCGGGCGCAGGCCAGCATCGCGATGGCGGTCTCCGGGATCATCGGCATGTAGATGGCGACCCGGTCGCCCTTGCGAACCCCGAGCTCGGTGAGGGCGTTCGCGGCCTGGCAGACCGTCCGGCGCAGGTCGGCGTAGGTGAGGGTGCGCTTGTCGCCCGGCTCGCCCTCCCAGTGGATGGCGACCTGGTCGCCGTGGCCGGCCTCGACGTGGCGGTCGACACAGTTGTACGCGACGTTGAGCTTCGCGCCGGTGAACCACTTCGCGAACGGCGGGTTCGTCCAGTCGAGCACCCGGTCCCACTCGGTGTCCCAGGTGACCAGCTCGCGGGCCTGGCGGTCCCAGAAGGCCAGCCGGTCGGCGGCCGCCTCGTCGTACAGCGCGGCGTCGGCGTTGGCCTTCGCGGCGAACTCGTCGGCCGGTGGGAAGCGCCGCTCCTCGTGGAGCAGGTTGGACAAGGCTTCGCTGGTCACGTCGTCAGCTCCAGGTCGTCTCACGTCGGCGCGTGCGTCCGCTGCCGCCTACCTCACCATCGCGGGCCGGGGCGTATCAACCCGACCACGTCATCTGCCGGAGCGGGCGCCGGCCATCTGCTCGACGAGCGCCGCACAGAAGGCCGGCAGGTCGTCCGGTTTCCGGCTGGACACGAGGTTGGCATCCACCACGACCTCCTCGTCCACCCAGTTGGCGCCGGCGTTGCGCAGGTCGGTCTGCAACGAGGGCCACGAGGTGAGCGTGCGCCCGCGTACAGCATCGGCCTCCACGAGAGTCCATGGGCCGTGACAGATGACCCCGATGGGCTTGCCGGCGTCGACGAAGGCCCGGACGAACTCCACCGCACCCTTGTCGGTGCGCAGGCGGTCGGGGTTCTTGGTACCGCCGGGCAGGACCAGGCCGTCGTACGCGCCTGAGTCGGTGTCGGCGACCGTGTGGTCGACGGCGAACGTGTCGCCCTTGTCATCGTGGTTGAAACCCTGGATCCGGCCGGCCTTCGGCGCGATGAGCCGTGGCGTCGCGCCGGCTTGTTGCAGCGCTGCCCACGGTTCGGTCAGCTCCACCTGCTCCACACCGTCCGTGGCAAGGAACGCGATGGTCTTTCCGGACAGATCGGTCGACATGGCTTACCTCCTTCGGTGGTGTCGCTTCGCTCCTCCAGTGGCCGCTACCCGTGCGCTCGACCGGCAAACTGCCGCGGCACGGCGCAGCGGTAGCACTGGGTGATGTAGGGAAGCAGCAGGCTGCCGTCGTCGGCATGCCGAGTGAAGAGGCGGTCGACCGCGCTGAGGACGCCGTCGCGATCACCGACCGGAAGCTCGGCCACGTACGAGCGTGACCTGACCAGGGCGAGCAGGCCCTCGCGGTCGAGGCGTTGGGTGTGCCCGAAGCTCGCCGCCTCGACCGTTCCGACCCGGGTGCCGGCCGTGAGCCGGCCACCCACGACCTCCTCCGGGAACGCGTCCTTGCTCCCGATCACGCGCGAGAGTTCGGCCACCCAGGGCACGGTCTCGTCGCGCAGGTTCCAGACCAGGCCGAGCCGTCCGCCGGGGCGGAGGACCCGGGCGATCTCGGGCAGCGCCCGGTCCTGGTCGAACCAGTGGAAGGCCTGGGCCGCCACCACCACGTCGACGTCCGCGTCGGCAAGCGGCAGCGCCTCTGCGGCACCCCTCCGCGCATCGACGTCGGGCAGGTTGCGGCGCAACACGGCGAGCATTTGGGGCAACGGGTCGACCGCGACGACGTCGTGTCCCGCCGCCGCCAGGGCACGGGTCAGCTTGCCGGTTCCGGCGCCGAGGTCGAGGACGCGGCGGGGCGTCGTGCCCACCAGCCAGGTGACCGCCTGCGGCGGGTAGCCCGGCCTCGACCGCTCGTACACCTCCGCGACCTCGGCGAAGATGCCGGAACGCCCGCGCGGATGACGCGTGTCGCCGTCGGCGGCCACGGGGCGCAGCTTAAGCGGCGGCATCCGGCCCGGCCGTCACGACCGGCTGTGCACGACGATCTTCGCGATCGGTTGCGAGGATGGGCCGTGTCGTAGGGTCGGGACCCGTGCCGGAAGGGCGACTTCGCGACCCGTTCGCCGACGTCGCCACCCTCAGCGGTGTCGGGGCGGCCGCGTCCCATGCACGCGATGCGCTCGACGCCTTGCTGCGACATCCGGCCGTGCGGCGCGACGCACGGCGGCTGGCCGCCGAGTCGGTGCTGCGGGGGGCTCGAGCTTCCGCGGTGCTCGCCGGTGGAAACCCGGACGACCTGGCGGACCCGATCCTGCAGGGAGCGTTGCGGGCAACCGGCGAAGTAGCGGCACTGGCGGCGACCTGGGAGCGGGCGCCGGGGCAGGTTCTCGCCCGCATCCATGTTCTCGCGGCACGTGACCTGGTGTCTGTGGACGATCTGGGCCGTCCACGCCCCGGCGCCGACGCGCGACGCCTCGAGCAGTTGCTGCAACTGGCGGTCGCCCGGACCGGTGCTCCCGGCGTGATCGTCGCGGCGATCGTCCACGGCGAACTGAGAGCGATCGACCCGTTCGGTTCGGCCGGGGGGCTGGTGGCTCGGGCCACCGAGCGGCTGGTACTCGTGGCACGTGGCGTGGACACCCGAGCGGTCGGTGTGCCGGAGGCGGGACATCGTGAGCTCGCTGCCGCCTACGAGCCGCTGGTCGCTGCATACGGGACCGGCGGACCGGACGGTGTCGCGGCCTGGGTGCGGCACTGCTGTGACGCGTATGCGAGGGGCGCCGAAGCCGGACTTGCACATGCGAGCGGCGCCCCAGGGTGAACCGAATAGGGGCGCCGCCGCTGGCACGTCAGTGTGGGTTACCAAGCGTGCAGCTCGTCTGTCGCCCCGGCTGACCCGGGACAACTGCCCGTACATGGGCTGATCGCCGCGTGGGTGCCCATCTGCCGTGCGCGGTCCTTTGCGGGCCGTAGTTCGTTTGTAGAACACGCCTCCGGCGTGTCGGAAGAGTTTCGCCAAGATCTTTACGTTCGGGGGGCGGGATCACTCGCAGCGGGAGACGCCGAAACGGGCCAGGGCGGCGATCCCTTCCTCGGCCAGCACGATCCGGTCGGTCGTGGTGCGGCCGTTGGCGTCGACCAGTTCCGCCGAGAACACGACCTGGCCGAGCAACTCGGTGATCGTGCAGTCGACGACCCCCCACGTGACGTCGAGCTGGGTCGGCGACCGGCCGCCGGGTTCGAACGACACCGGAATCGTGGCTGCGACGGTCTCGAAGCCGGCGGCCGATCCGCGCAGGCCGATGAGGTCGAAACGGAGGCTCGGATCGAAGGCCCGCAGGTACAGGCGCATGACCAGGACGTCGGGGCTCGACGGCAGGATCTGGACGCGCTCGACGTTGATGCCGAACTGGTACGCCGGGTTCGTGTCGCAGGCCAGGTCCTGAGCCTCACGCAGGACGCTTCCCGCCGGCAGTGCCACCTCGGCACCCTGCTCGCGGGCCTGCGTGCGCACGTTCAGCTCGAGGACTGTCGGCGTCGGACCCTCGCACTCGCGGGCCTCCACCCTGGTGAGCACATTGGTCCACGTGCCGGACGGCAGCGTCGTGGGTCGAGGATCATCGGAATCGTCGGCGTTCCGCCAACCTTCGGGGCGGGCGCTGAGCACGACGACGTCGAGCGGCCCGGCGTTGTACAGCGGGAAGCTGAGGTCGACGGCCGGGGCCTGGATGAACGTGATCTCGGGGTTGCCGGCGACGAGTCGAACCTCCTCCTCCGCGGCCGTGACGTCGGCGGCCTCGTGCCGCGCGTTGGACACGAGCACACCGGCGACCAGGCCCACGACGACGGCGATGGCCAGGGCTCCCCAGCGCCACCACGACGGCGGGCCGTCCTCGTCGTCGGACGGCGGCGGACCGCCCAGATGCAGCGTCGGAAGCGAGCGGGCCGGCTCGGCCCGCTCGGATCGAGGACGGTGGCCGAGATCGAGGATCTCGGCCGGAGTGTCGGGCGGCTCGCTCACGACGTGCGACCTCGGCGACGGGTGGCGTACCAGACCAGGCCGGCCGCTGCGGCACCCGCCCCGATGGCGGCGGCGGCGATGGCCGGTTTGGGCGCGTCACGGATGGCCGTGCCGCGCTGCCGGAGCGCGACCGGCTTGGAGAAGACGAGCACCGGCCAGCCCCGCTCGGCCGCGGTCCGGCGAAGTGCGCGGTCGGGGTTGACGGCGTACGGGTGGCCCACTGCCTCGAGCATCGGCAGGTCGGTGACCGAGTCGGAGTACGCATAGGAGCGGCTGAGGTCGTAACCCTCGGCTTCGGCCAGCTCGCGGACGGCAGCGGCCTTCGTGTCACCGTACGCGTAGAACTCGATGGTTCCGTTGAAGCGGCCGTCGGTACCGACGACCATCCGGGTCGCGATGACCCGGTCCGCGCCGAGCATCTCGCCGATCGGTTCGACCACTTCGGCGCCGCTGGACGACACGATCACGACATCGCGGCCGGCCAGATGATGCTCCTCGATCAGCGTGACAGCCTCGTCGTAGACGATCGGGTCGACGATCGTGTGCAGCGTCTCGGCGACGATGTCCTTGACCGTCTTGACATCCCACCCGGTGACCAGACCGGACAGGTACTCGCGCATCCGCTCCATCTGGTCGTGGTCGGCGCCACCGACGAGGTAGACGAACTGTGCGTATGCGCTGCGGAGCACCGCTCGACGGTTGATCAGCCCGCCCTGGTAGAAGCTGCGGGAGAACGCCAGGGTGCTGGACTTCGCGATGACCGTCTTGTCCAGGTCGAAGAAGGCGGCCGTGTGGGTGCCGGCCGGGCCGACCCGATGGGCGGGAACGGCTCCGTCGGATGCCGGATCGACGTCGGTGTCCACAGGTTCGAGGATAGGCGGGCGGGCCGACGGAGAGTGTTCAGAAAAAATCTCGAATGAATCGGTTTGCGCGCGGTGAATCCGGGGAAGACGGGAACATGGCGGCACCCCCCGCCGCTTGGACCTGATCCGCCCCCCTGGTTGGGTCCACCACGGCTCCCGCCGTCCGCCGGCGGGGGCCGTGTGTCTGTTCTGCGCGAGGATCTGCACCGCCGGCGAAGCGTGTGCGTCCACAGGGACGGTGAACGGACCCGGATCGTCCACAGCGGGCCCTGCGCGGCGGCCTGACGATCCCGCCGGCCGTCAGGGTTTGACCTCTGCCAGCACGCGGAGGTGACACCCTTGAGCGCTTCACCTGCGTCACAGGCGGCGGCCCGCCCGCTTCTCGTGACGGCCGACGACGGCCTGCTCGACGACCTGTTGCGGCTGGCCACTGCCGCCGGCGTCGAGGTCGACGTGGTCGCGGATGCCGGATCCGCGCGGGCACGGTGGTGCGCAGCACCGATCGTCGTCGTCGGTGACGACCAGGCGGCGGCGATCGCTGCCGCCGGCCCGGGTCGCCGTCGCGGAGTGATCGTGGTCGGCCTGGATCTCGACGACGCCGACGTCTGGCGCAGAGCCGTGGCGGTCGGCGCCGACGACGTCGTCTTCCTCCCCGATGCCGAGCCGTGGCTGGTCGACCGGTTCGCCGACGCCGCCGAGAGCGGCGGGCGCGACGGTGCCCTCATCGGCGTGGTGGGTGGCCGCGGCGGCGCCGGCGCCTCGGTCCTTGCGGCTGCACTCGCGGTCACGGGGACCCGTCTCGGTCTCAGCTCGATGCTCATCGACCTCGACCCGCTCGGCGGTGGGGTAGACCTGGTGATCGGCGCTGAGGACTGCACCGGTCTGCGCTGGCCCGACTTCGCCGATACACGAGGCCGTCTCGGCGGTGCCGAGCTGTGCCATTCACTGCCGAGCAGTTTCGGCCTCACCGTGTTGTCGTGGGACCGCGGCGACGTCCTCACGGTGCCCGCCGAGGCCGTGCGAGCGGTGCTCACTGCAGCCCAGCGTTCCTGTGACGTCGTCGTACTCGACCTGCCACGGCGGTTTGACGCTGCCACTGAGCACGCGCTGGCTCGGTGCGCCTGCACGATTCTCGTCGTACCCGCCGAGGTGCGGGCGGTGGCAGCGGCGGCCCGGGTCGCCACGGGGCTCGCTGCCGCATCGCGCGACGTCCGGATCGTCGTACGCGGGCCCTCTCCGTCCGGTCTTGGCGGCGCCGACGTGGCCGAGGCGCTCGGCCTCACACTGGCGGTGGAAATGGACGCCGAGCGGCGTCTGGACGACCTGCTGGAACGGGGCGAGGCCCCCGGCCGCTCGGGGAAGGGGCCGCTGGCACGAGCCTGCGAGGTGCTGCTCGCTGATCTCGTCCCGTCGGCGCCGGTCCGGGCCGCATGAACCGGCCGGCCGGCCTGGACGACAGGCTGCTCGAGCGCGTCCGCTCGTCGTTGGCCGTCGAGCCAGGCGTGCCCAGCCGGGCACGTGTCGCCGCGGCGCTACGAACGGCCGGGTCGGTGCTCGGTGACGCCGCCGTGCTCGAGGTCACGGAGCTCCTGCGTGCCGAGATCTCCGGCGCGGGTCCGCTCGATGCCCTGCTCCGCGAACCAGGAGTCACGGACGTCCTGGTCAACGCGCCGGACGCTGTCTGGGTGGACAGGGGAGCCGGTCTCGAGCGCTCTACCGTCCGGTTCCGGGACGAAACGGCGCTGCGGGCGCTGGCCCAACGGTTGGCCGCGTCGGCCGGACGACGGCTCGACGACGCGCAGCCTTTCGTCGACGCCCGGTTGGCCGGCGGCGTGCGGCTCCATGCCGTCCTGCCGCCCGTCTCGCCATCGGGCACGCTCGTGTCTCTGCGAGTCCCCGCCGTCCGCACGTTCGGGCTGGACCACCTGGTGTCCCGTGGCAGCGTGACGGTGGACATGGTTCCCGTGCTCGTCGGGATGGTCCGGTCCCGACTGGCCTTCCTGGTCACGGGAGGCACAGGTAGCGGCAAGACCACCGTGCTCGGTGCTCTGCTCGGCCTGGCCGATCCAGGCGAGCGCCTGGTCATCGTGGAGGACTCAGGCGAGTTGCGACCGGCGCAACCGCACGTTGTCCGGCTCGAGGCACGACCGCCGAACGTCGACGGCGTCGGGCGGATCGGGCTCGACGACCTCGTGCGGCAGGCGTTGCGGATGCGACCCGACCGGCTGGTGGTCGGCGAGGTCCGGGGGGCGGAGGTGGTCGACCTGCTCGGTGCCCTGAACACCGGCCATGACGGCGGCTGCGGCACCCTCCACGCCAATTCGGCCGGGGACGTGCCCGCACGGCTCGAGATGCTCGGGATCGCAGCAGGGCTGGGCCGGGATGCCGTACACACCCAGGCGGCCGCGGGGCTCGACGTCGTCGTGCATCTGAGCAAGGACGCCTCGGGCCGGCGTCGCGTGGCCGAACTGAGCCTCCTGTCGTACACGCCCGGAAGCGGTCTGGTCACCGTTCCAGCGTTAGGTACTGGGAGTGGCGGAAAGCTCGTTCGCGGACCCGGCGCAGCGGGTCTGGAGGCCATGTTGGACGAGGGCCGGCGGACGCTGTGAGCGGTTGGGCCGCCATGCTCTTCGCGGCGAGTGGCGCGGCGCTCGCCCTCGGTGGCCGAACCGGCCTGCTCCTGTCCCGCCTCGGGCCGATGCGACGCGACACCGACCGTCGTGGGCGCGCCGCCGGCTGGCTCGGCCCGGTAGCCGGCCTGCGACGTCGGGCGACTTCCGCGCGCGACCAGCGGCGACGGCACGGCGAGCTTGTCGAGGCCTGCCTTCTGCTCGCGTCCCTCCTTCGCAGCGGAGTGGGGGCCCGGCAGGCCCTCGAGACCGCCGCCGCCGAATGGCCCGACCTGCTCGCAGCCGCGGCCGGACGGGCGGCGGTCGGCGGCGACGTCCCGGCCTCGCTGCGCGATGCCTCCACGACGCCGGGGTGCGGCGCCCTCGCCGGAGTGGCCGCCGGATGGGAGGTCTCCGAACGCACCGGCGCCACCCTCTCTGACGTGCTCGTCGCCGTCGCCGACTCGCTTCGCCGCGAGGCTGCCGTGGGCCGGGAGGCCGACGCGCAGCTCGCGACGGTCCGGGCGACGTCGCGGCTGCTGGCACTGCTGCCCGTCGGCACGCTGCTCCTGCTCTCCGGTGGCAGCCGTGCGGCCACCGACTTCCTGCTCGGATCACCGGCGGGCATCGCATGCGCGGCCGCCGCAGCTGGTCTCGTCGGTTGCGGCGTGTGGTGGATCCGCCGCCTGGCCCGGTCCGCCGTCCGGTCGCCATGGGGGGTGACCAAGCGGCTCGGCGCCGCGGCCGGACCGGCATGACGACGACGACGATGGCGATCGCGGCCGCCGCGGTGGCCGCCGCCGTTGCCGTCGGATCGCAGCCCGGGTCTGCTCGGCTGCGTCGGATCCTGACCTCCCGGTCGACGACGCAGGGCGGCCGTGCGGGCGTCGCGGGCCGACGGCCCACCTCCTCCGGCGGTCCGATCGCTCGTCGAGCACTGAACGGCGAGGCCAGGCAGTCCGCTGGACCCGGGCATGGTGTGCTCGCGTCCGTACCCGCACGGGTGACCGCCGTCGTGCTGGTCGGCATCGCTGCGATGTGGGTGGTGGGCGGCATCGCCGCGCCGGCCGTCGGTGGTGGCGTCGCCGTCGCTGCCTGGTTCTGGTTGGGCCGTCTGGACGCGGCGACCGTGGTGCGGGCACGGGAGGACGCTGTGGCGGCTCTGCCCCTCACGGCGGAGCTGCTGTCAGCTGCCATCGCGGCCGGTAGCGCGCCCCTCGTCGCAGTCGAGGCGGTGGGAGCCGCCGTGGGCGGCCGGCTGGGAGCAGGGCTGGTGGCGGCCGCCGCCGCGGCACGGGTAGGGCTCGAACCCTCGGCGGCGTGGGCGAATCTCGCCGCCGATCCGGTACTGCGCCCACTCGCGCGCGCCCTGGCCGGTGCGGACAGACACGGGGTGTCCCCGGTCGCGATGCTCCGGCGCGTGGCGGAGGACGCGCGTGACGCGGCCCGGTGGGACGCCGAGGCGCGCGCGAGAGCTCTCGGGGCCCGGGCCGCTGCTCCGCTGGGGCTGTGCTTCCTACCGGCCTTCGTGCTCGTCGGGATCGTCCCGGTGGTGGCCGCCGCAGGGCCGCTGTTCCCGTGAGCCGCGGGGCCGGAACGGCAGGGCCGCCGACCGTCGTCCACAGCCGGCCGACCGGGCTGCGGTCCGTCCCCAGGTGGTGCCGTCCATCTGTGCCCCAGATGCCGGGCCGACGAGCCTGACACGCAACCTCGCAGGTCGCGGGGTACGTACCGGCCGTTGCCGGGTCCGGGAGGTCCCATGTCCAAGATCGTCGCCACCCTGCGCCGCGGTGAGCGCGGCATGACCACCGCGGAGTACGCCGTGGGCACCGTGGCCGCATGCGGCTTCGGTGGCGTTCTCTACAAGTTGCTCACGAGCGAGACCGTCACCGGTCTGCTGACCGATCTCGTGCGCCGGGCCTTCGGCGTGTTCGGGTGACCACGGCTGTGAAGCGCCGGCGGGGGACACCCCGCCGGCACCCGGCCAGAGGCGATCCGGCACGCGGTGCGGTCACGGCCGAGATCGCCACCGCGCTGCCTGCACTGGTGGTGGTCGTGGTCGGAGCGCTCTGGGTGGTCTCGGTCGGACTCGCCCAACTGCGGTGCGCCGACGCCGCGCGCGAGGCCGCCAGGGCCGCGGCCCGCGGGGACGAACCCGCGGTGGTGTCCAGCCTGGCCCGAGCCGTGGCGCCGGACGGAGCAGCGGTCCGGGTGCAGGTGAAGGGCGACGTAGTCACGGTCGAGGTCACGGCCCGCGTTCCTCCGCCGCTCCCGTTCGGTGATCAGCTCGTTTCTCCGACCGTGCGGGCCAGCGCTGCGGCGATCACGGAAGCGTCGTGACCCGGCCACGCTGCCGGGTGCGGATCGGGGTCGACCGGGGCGCCGGTTCGATTCTGGTCCTGTCCGGAGTCATGGTCGTGCTGACCGCGTTACTGGTGGCGGTCGCGCTCGGCGGTGGGTACCTCGCCCGGCACCGGGCAGCCGCAGCCGCGGACCTTGCGGCACTGGCCGGTGCCGGGCGGCTGTGGGCGGGCCCGGTGGCGGCCTGCTCTTCCGCGAACGGAGTTGCCAGAGCCAACGGCGCCGTCGTGCGATCCTGCCGAGTCGATGGCGGGCAGGTCGAGGTCGTGACGTCGGTCGAGGTCACCGGCCCGGCCGCAGTGCTCGGCGATGTTGCTCGCCGCGCGCGTGCGGGTCCGGCGGCATCTGCCGGTCGTTCCACAGCCGGCGACGACGCAAGATCGGATCTTCCGGATCCAGGCTGGACGGTCCCCCTCGCCGGTGCGTACCAGGTGACCGCGCGGTTCGGTGACACCGGCCGGGCCTGGTCGAGCGGACGCCATACCGGCCTCGACCTCGCCGCGCCCGCCGGCACGCCGGTGGTCGCCGCCGCTGCCGGCCGAGTCGAGGTCCCGGGCAGTGACGGCCGTCTCGGTCTCGTGGTCGTGGTCGACCACGGAGGTGTGACCTCCTACTACGCCCATCTCTCGCGTGTGACGGTCGAGACCGGGCAGATCGTGCGCGGCGGCCAGCGGCTCGGATTCGTCGGCACTACCGGCAACACCACCGGGCCCCACCTGCACTTCGAGGTACGGATAGGCGGACGTACTCACGATCCGGAGGCTTTCCTCGGCCCCGTCGGCTCGGCCACGTGAGCCGGACGGCGGACCTGCGGCTCCTCCACCGGGAGGGCTCATGCCTCCGGGGTCTCCGGCGGGGCGGCCGGTGACCTGGTCGCACCCAGGCACGCAGTCACGACACACCCGATCGCGACCCATTCCCGGGCGTGCAGAACTTCACCGAGGATCACCAGGCCCACCAGTGCGGCAACGGCGGGTTCCAGGCTCATCAGGATGCCGAACAGCTTCGCCGGCAGCCGTCGCAGGGCCTCGAGCTCGAGCGAGTACGGGATCGCCGACGACAGCAGACCGATCCCGGCGCCGATCGCCAGGTACTCGGGTCGCAGCAGGTCGGCGCCGCCGGCGGCGACTCCGACAGGCAGTACCAACAGCGTTCCCACCACGCTGGCCAGTGCCAGCCCGGACGAGCCCGGGAACCGGCGACCGGTCGCGACACTGAGCAGGATGTAGGCAGCCCATCCAGCGGCAGCCAGCAGCGCGAACCCGACACCCGCCGGGTCGAGGCCGCCTGCGTCGCCACGGGTCAGCAGCAGCACGCCGGCAGCGGCGAGCAGGACCCACACCAGGTCCAGGCGCCGGCGCGAGAACGCCACTGCCACTCCGAGCGGTCCGAGGAACTCGATGGTCACCGCGATCCCCAGCGGTATCCGGGCGAACGACTCATAGATGGCCACGTTCATCGTCGCGAGCACGGCACCGAAGGCCACGGCGACGGTGAGGTCGGACCGGGACCATCGGCCCATGCGGTTGCGAAGCGCGCCGCGGGCGAGCAGGACGAGCACGACGGCAGAGGTCGCCAGACGCAGCGTCACCACGGCGGTCGGTGGGAGCACGTCGAAGAGGGTCTTCGCCAGACCGGCACCGACCTGCACCGAGACGATCCCGAGCAGCACCAATCCTGGCGCCGGCACCGCATCGAGCCTGGCCACTGCCACAGGCTACGAACGCAGTTGAGCGTCGGCGCGTCAGTCACGTCCTCCCGCTGCGACCTGTGGCGGGTTGTCAACGTGTCCGCGCTGTTTCAGACGTTGCGGACCCGCCACATGTCATGGCGTCAGGACCGGTGCGGCTCCGTGCTCGGATCGGTGGCGTCCCGGTGCGGCTCGGTGCTCGGCTCGGTGACGTCGCCGGGCTGGGTCGTCTCACCCCGGTCGGCCGGCGTGACCGGTCGGTCCGTCGTGTCCTCGGCAACGTCAGGGGACGTGGCGGAGGCGGCAGCGTGCGTAGCCGAAGTGTCGGCCTCGTCGTGAGAGTCGGCCACCTCGCGGGTGTCGGATACGTCGCCGGTGGCGGCGGCCGCGCGGGGCTCCGGCTCCGTGGTGGTGTCGGAGGTCGCCGGCGCTTCCGCGGCGGCGGGAGCCGCCTCGGCGCGCCTGCGCAACTCGCGCACCTCCTGCCGGCGCTGGCGGGCACGTCGTACTCCGATCCGGAGCAGGAACAGCGCCGCCAGGGCGAGTAGTCCCGTCAACACACCCGCGAGGAAGACCTCGGCCACCGTGGTGTCGATGGTGACGTTGAAGGTGTCGACGGTCACCGGGTCGCCGCTGCCGGTCACGGCGGCGACGATGAGCACGATCGCCACGGCGAGGAAGAGTATGGCGATTACGGTCATGACGGGTCCTCCCGCGCACGAGTGTCAGGTGTCCGGCCCGGCCGACGCCTCGGCAAGCAGCGCATCGAGGAGTCGGACCGCCCCGGTCTTGTCCAGGGGATCGTTACCGTTCCCGCACTTCGGCGACTGTACGCAGGATGGGCAGCCCTCGGGGCACGGACAGGCCGTTATCGCGTCGCGAGTCGCGCGCAACCACGCCGTGGCCGCGTCGAAGCCGCGTTCGGCGAAGCCGGCGCCGCCCGGATGCCCGTCGTGGACGAAGACGGTCAGCATGCCGGTGTCCGCATGGCGGGCCGTCGACATGCCGCCAATGTCCCAGCGGTCGCAGGTCGCCACCAGCGGCAGCATGCCGATGGCCGCGTGCTCGGCCGCATGCGCGGCACCGGGCGCCGCCTCCGGGGAGACGCCCGCGGCGGCCACGACCAGGTCCGGCATCGACCACCACACCGCCCGCGTTCGCAATTCACGTGGCGGCAGGTCCAGCGGCTCCTCGCCGAGCACCTCGCCGGTGCCGAACCGCCGCTTGAGGAACCCCACGACCTGACTCGAGACCTGGACGCTGCCGAAGGCGAGCCGAGCGGCCCCCCATGTCGCCGTCCGCTCCTCGTCGAGCACCCGAAGGTCGCTCACGTCGCGTGCCGTCGTCGTGTAGTCGGGCGTGTCGGGCCGCACCACGGCGACACCGTCGTCGAGATCGAGGTTTTCGACGACGTAGGTCTCGCCCTGGTGCACGTACACGGCGCCCGAGTGCACGG
Organism: Jiangellaceae bacterium; assembly: GCA_035253685.1. GTDB lineage: Bacteria > Actinomycetota > Actinomycetes > Jiangellales > Jiangellaceae > DASRTE01. The sequence continues at coordinate 7,716 of DATFBR010000234.1, read as the reverse complement.
TGACGTGTGCCCGAGCCTCGTCCACGGTGCCGAGCAGTCGCCCGGTTCCGACTTCCACCAGTCGGACCGGATCACCGCCGGCTCCGCGCAGGTCGGCAAGGTCTGAGGCCCAGTCGCGACGGGTCCAGTACCACCCCGTGCTCCGGTGACGCAGCAGGCGACGGCGCTCCAGCAGGTCGAGCACCTGCGGGGCAGAGGGGCCGAACAGCTTGACGTCGTCGTCGGTCAACGGCGACTCGGCCGCAGCGGCACACAGGTGCGGAGCCAGCACGTAGCGGTTGTCCGGGTCGAGCACCGTCGCCTCGACCGGGTGTCCGAAGACCGCTTCGGGATGGTTGACCAGGTAGGTGTCGAGCGGGTCGTCCCGCGCGATCAGCACGGCGAGCGCGCCCTGACCGGCCCGTCCGGCTCGTCCCGCCTGCTGCCACATGGAAGCCCGAGTCCCCGGCCAGCCCGCCATCAGGACGGCGTCGAGGCCGGCGACGTCGACACCGAGTTCGAGCGCCGTAGTCGCCGCGACCCCGCGAAGCGTCCCGTCCTGCAGTCTCGCCTCGAGCGCCCGTCGCTCGTGACCGAGGTAGCCGGCACGGTACGCGGCCACCCGTTCCGGCAGGTCGGGGTCCACCGGAGCGATAGCCGCGCGCGTGAGTGTTGCCACGGTCTCCGCGGAGCGCCGAGACCGTACGAACGCCACCGCCCGCGCCCCGGCGAGAACAAGGTCCGCGAGCAGGTCGGCGGTCTCGACAACGGTGCTGCGTCGCACCGGCGCTCCGTTCTCACCGGGCCCGGCAGCGCCTCCCGGCCGCAGGGACGCCACGGACCGTTGCGATCGCGCAACCGGCCGAGGGGGAAGCAGTGGTGGCTCCCACAGCGCGAACGCCGTCTCCCCCCGCGGTGACTCGTCGGCCGTTACCGCGGCGACCGGGACGCCGGCGAGCCTGCCCGCGCTGGCGGCCGGATCCGCGGTGGTTGCCGAGGCCAGCACGAAGACCGGTTCCGACCCGTACAGAGCACAGATCCGGCGCAGGCGCCGGAGGACCTGGGCTACATGCGAGCCGAACACACCTCGGTATCCGTGACACTCGTCGACGACGACGAAGCGCAACGCCCGGAGGAACGTCACCCACCGGTGGTGTCGGGGGAGTATCGAGCGGTGGACCATGTCGGGGTTCGTCAACAGGTAGGTCGCATGTGCACGGGCGAAGTCCCTCGACTCGACCGGCGTGTCTCCGTCGTAGGTCGCGGCGAGTACGTCGGGTACGGCCAGCGCCTCCAGTGCTCGCAACTGGTCGGCCGCGAGCGCCTTCGTGGGCGAGAGGTACAGCGTGCGGGCGTGGTGCTGCCGAGCGGCGGTCAGGGCGGGAAGCAGGTAGGCCAGTGACTTGCCCGACGCCGTGCCGGTGGCCACGACCACGGATCGTCCCGACCACGCATGCCCGGCCGCATCGACCTGGTGAGCCCAGGGTCTGCTGATGCCCGCGGCTTCCAGACAGGTCCGGACCCGGGGGTCGAGCCAGTCCGGCCAGGCGACCGTTCGCGCGGCGCGGGCCGGGACCACCTCGACGTGCGTGACCCGCTCCCGGCGCCCGGCGGGCGCCGTCAGTGTGGCGAGCAGGTCGGCGGGCGGGCACACGTCGAAAGTCTCGCATCGTGGTTGAATGCCCCGAGCCGAGGAATGCGTGGAGGGCCTGGTGGACCTGTCGCTGTCGACCCGTGCCGAGGGCGGTCGTACCGTCGTCGAGGTGACCGGCGAGATCGACGTGTACACGGCACCGAAGCTGCGCGAACAGATCGCCGAGTTGGTCGATGCCGGCCGTCACGACATCGTCGTGGACATGCGCGGTGTCGAGTTCCTGGACTCGACCGGTCTAGGAGTCCTCGTCGGCGGACTCAAGCGGATCCGTCAGCACGACGGTTCGATGCGACTGGTCTGCACCCAGGAACGGATCCTGAAGATCTTCCGCATCACCGGCCTGACCAAGGTCTTCCCGATCCACGAATCCGTCGCCACGGCGGTGGCGGCAGGCGACTGACCGGCCGCGTCGTGGCCACCGTCGAGCTCAGCTTCGTTCCGTTGCCGGCGCACGTCCGGACCGCGCGACAGGTGGCCGTCGCGCTGGCCCGGCGCGCGGGGCTGACCGACGACATCCTCGACGAGGTCCGGCTGGCCGTGGGCGAGGCGTGCGGCCTTGCGCTCTCGCTACAACGGCAGAGCCGGCCCCACGACCCGGTCGTCCTCGTCTTCGACGACGACGCCGGGCTGACCATCGACGTGCAGGCCTCCGCGCCGCTCGAGCCGGCCTCTGGTGACCATGCACTGAGCGTCCTCGCCGCGGCCGTTCCACGGCCAGGGGTCACCGCCGAGGAGCTTCCCGTCGGCGCAGCGCTGGCGGTGCTGGCCGAGTTCGCACCCGCGCTCGAGGTGACGACGTCCGAGGCCGGGATGCGCCTGGAACTGAGCTGGCCGGCGGTGGCGGTGGCGAACCGGTGAGCCGGACTGCGTAGACTCCGGCTTCAGTCGGGCCGATCATTCGGTCGGCCCTGGATGGACAACCACGGTCGGGTACCCGCCGCGAGGTCAGCGAGCGGGTAGCGGGGTAGTGGTCGGCCGCGCTGCCGGCCGGTCGCGTCAGGAGGACGAATGACCGGGCTCATCCGGGCTCAAGAGAGCGGCCCGGCCATCTCGCTGTCCGGCACGAACCTCTCCTACGTCGTCGTCGTGGCGCTGGTCGCGGTGGCGGCGTTGGTCATGGCGGGTCTGTTCCGCCGGGAGGTGCTTGCCGCGAGCGAGGGCACCGAGAAGATGAGGGCCATCGCCCTGGCCGTCCAGGAGGGTGCGGCGGCCTATCTGAACCGGCAGTTCCGGACGCTTGCCGTGTTCGTGGTGCTGGTCTTCGGGGTTCTGTTCCTCCTTCCCGGTGACACGGGTGTGCGCATCGGCCGATCGCTGTTCTTCGTCCTGGGAGCGGCGTTCTCCGCGGCGATCGGCTACTTCGGCATGTCCTTGGCGGTGCGGGCGAACGTCCGCGTCGCTGCAGCCGCCCGGGACGAGGGTCGTGACCCGGCCATGCGCGTGGCATTCCGCACCGGCGGTGTGGTCGGCATGGCCACGGTGGGACTCGGCCTGCTCGGCGCCGCCGCCGTCGTGCTCATCTATCGCGACGATGCGCCGACGGTGCTCGAGGGCTTCGGCTTCGGTGCCGCATTGTTGGCGATGTTCATGAGGGTCGGCGGAGGCATCTTCACCAAGGCCGCCGACGTCGGCGCCGACCTCGTCGGCAAGGTCGAGGCCGGGATCCCCGAGGACGACCCGCGCAACGCCGCCACCATCGCCGACAACGTGGGCGACAACGTCGGCGACTGTGCCGGCATGGCTGCCGACCTCTTCGAGTCCTACGCCGTGATGCTGGTCGCTGCGCTGATCCTGGGGAAGGCGGCATTCGGTGCCGAGGGCCTGGTGTTCCCGCTGGTCGTACCCGCCATCGGCGCCCTGACCGCGGTCCTGGGCATCTACATGACCAGGCCCCGCCCCGGTGAGAACGGCCTGCGGACGATCAACCGAAGCTTCTACGTCTCCGCACTCGTCTCCGCGATCCTCTGTTCACTGGCTGCCTACGCCTACCTTCCGTCCTCCTTCCTCGAACTCGAGGGAGGCATCGACCACGACGGTGACCCACGCGCGCTGGCCGCGCTGGCCGTGATCGTCGGCATCGTGCTGGCGGGCATCATCCTGTGGTTGACCGGGTACTTCACCGGCACCGACAAGCGGCCGGTGCGCGATGTCGGCACGACGTCGCTCACCGGTCCGGCGACGGTCATCCTGGCCGGCGTGGCCGTCGGGCTGGAGTCCGCCGTCTACGCGGCGCTGATCATCGGCGCGGCGGTCTACGGGGTGTTCCTCCTCGGCGGCGGTTCGATCGTCCTCTCGCTGTTCCTCATCGCACTGGCCGGCACCGGGCTGCTCACCACCGTGGGCGTCATCGTTGCCATGGACACGTTCGGTCCCATCAGCGACAACGCGCAGGGCATCGCCGAGATGTCCGGCGAGGTCGGCGGCGAGGGCGCACAGATCCTCACCGAGCTCGACGCTGTCGGGAACACCACCAAGGCGATCACCAAGGGGATTGCGATCGCCACCGCCGTCCTCGCTGCGACCGCGCTGTTCGGGTCGTACAACGACGCCGTCAACACTGCGCTGGCCGAGGCGGGAACGACGGTCGCGGACGCAGGCAGCTCGTTCCTGCGCACGGTCGACGCACCGAACATCCTGGTCGGGGTGCTCATCGGTGCCTCCGTCGTCTTTCTGTTCGCGGGGCTGGCGATCAATGCGGTCGGCCGGGCCGCCGGCGCGGTCGTGTTCGAGGTGCGACGGCAGTTCCGTGAGATTCCCGGGATCATGGAGGGCACCACCCGGCCCGAGTACGGCAAGGTCGTCGACATCGTCACCCGTGACTCGCTGCGCGAGCTGGCGACACCCGGACTGCTCGCAGCGCTCGCCCCGATCGCAGTCGGGTTCGGCCTCGGTGTGGGACCGCTCGCCGGCTACCTCGGTGGCGCGATCGCGACCGGAACCTTGATGGCGGTCTTCCTGGCCAACTCAGGCGGCGCCTGGGACAACGCGAAGAAGCTGGTCGAGGACGGTTATCACGGCGGCAAGGGGTCGCCGGCGCACGAGGCGACGATCATCGGCGACACCGTCGGCGACCCGTTCAAGGACACCGCCGGGCCGGCCATCAACCCGCTGATCAAGGTCATGAACCTGGTCTCGGTGCTGGTTGCGCCGGCCATCGTCGCCATGTCGGTGGGCGATGAGGCCAACGATGCGCTGCGCTACAGCATTGCGGTCGGGGCGGCGCTGGTCATCGTCGGGGCCGTGTGGTTCTCGAAGCGGCGCGCGGTTGCGCTCGACGCGGGCGGCTCGGGAGAGGCGGAGCCGGCCGAGCATCTCGCGGCCTAGGCCGCTGTCTGGCCGGTCCGTCGGGTGATTCGCGCCAACGGGAAGGGCGTCGAGCCGTCGCCACGACGTGAACCCTTGCGGAGTGACCGGGCGTGGGTTCCCATGGAGGTCTCGTGATCGTGAGACGAGCCATCGTGACGGTGGCCGGTCCGGCCGCCGTCGCTGTGCTGGCCGCCTGCTCCGGCGCCGATCCGGGCGCGGCTCCGGCCTCGTCGCCGGTACCGTCCAGCACGTCGCCGTCGCCGACGCACACGGCGACGCCGGAGCAGACACCGGTCCCGACGCCGGTGGCGTTCGACGCCGCCGCGGCCTACGCGACCGTGGAGCACCTGGCGACGCGCATCGGCCCGCGGGAGGCGGCCTCACCGGCGTTCCACGAAGCCGCGGCGTACGTCCAGTCACGTTTCGAGGCCTTGGGCTACGTGGTGACGACGGTCCCCGTGCCCGTTCCCGCGGGCGACTCCTGGGGCGTCCCGGTCGAGGCGGGCACGTCCACGAACGTCATCGCGAGCGCGCCGGGCTTCGACGACGCCGCGCCGCACGTCGTCGTCGGAGCGCACCTCGACACGGTCGCGGTGGCGCCCGGCGCCGAGGACAACGCATCGGGCATCGCAGTGATGCTCGACCTCGCCCGGATGGCCGCCGCCGAGCCACCCCGCCTGCCGGTCCGGTTCATCGCGTTCGGGGCAGAAGAGCCACGGGGCAGGGGTGACGCGTTGCACCACTTCGGCTCGCAGGACTACGTCGCCGGGCTGGCACCGCCTGCTCGGCAGGCCGTGGCGTCGATGCTCGCGCTGGACCGGGTCGGTGTGCCGGCCGACGCGGTGCCGGTCGCGACCGGCGGCACGGGCACGACGGCTGTGATGGACGCGCTGATCGCGGCGGCGGCCGCCGCGGGCATACCGACCCACGCGGAGGAGAACCGCGCGAGTGACCACTGGTCGTTCGAGAAGGCCGACATCCCGGCGGCGCGCATGGGCAGTGTCCCGTACGCGGGTTATCACTCCGAAGGCGACGTTCCGAGTGTCGTGGACCCGGACCAGCTGAACCGAGTCGGCACCGTCGCCTGGACCTGGCTCAGCTCGCTGTAGTCGATCAGCGGCCTGCGTCCGCGGAACCGTGCGCTGCCTGGGGTCCGGCCGGGGACGGGAGACCTGTCGGCTCGTGCATCCGGACGAACGCGGTAGACCCGAGCGCGAGCACGGCAGCCGCCACCCCGAAGGCGGCGACGAACGTCGCGTTCTGGGCGAGCGCGCCGAGGGACAGACCGGCCACGACACCGGAGAGCTGCAGCGTCAACGACTGCACCGACAGGATCGTGGCCCGTTGCGTCGACGGCACGGCTCGGTGCGTGAGATCGCTGGCCAGCGGGCCGGCGAGACCGAGCAGCGCATACATGACCACGTAGGCGACGGCGGCGAGAGCGAAGCTGGGTGCGGCGATGCCGACCAGGGCGAGCGCCGCCAGCACCATGGAGAGTGCGATGCCGCGAGGTGACGAGCGCACCAGCCGGGCCAGTCCCGGCGCCAACGTCGAGCCGACTGCGGTGCCGAAGAACGCCAATGTGACGAGAACCGAATACGGCCCGGCTGCGGCGACCTCACTGCCGAGCAGTTGGGCGAAGGAGACGGGTGAGAGCAGCTCGACACTGGCCAGGGTCACGCCCAGGCAGGCGCTGAAGATGGTGAGCCGGCGCAGCGTGCCCGGCCGCCCGGCCATACGCACGCCGGTGGCGATCGTCGTGGGTACGCCGACCAACACGTGACGCACCGACCTTCGATGCTCGCGCGGCGAATCGTGGACCCAGCCGACGAGCGCGACCACGTGGACCAGCCCGATGGCGGCGGCTGCGAGGAACGGCACCGACAGGCTGATGACAGCACCGCCGCTCTGGTCCATCGGCACCAGAGAAGCCAGCGCGCCTCCGGCCAACGCTCCGACTCCGAGGGCCCCGGCCTCCACCGCCTCACCGCGGGCCAGCCCGGGCTTGAGGTCGGCCTGCCGGTCGACGGAGTGTACGGCCTCGACGTACCAGGCCTGCAACGGTCCGGAGTCCAGAGCCCTGGCCAGCCCGCCGACGACGGCGCCGGCGGCGAGCGCCGGGACGCTCTGGCCGAGACCGAGTACGAGGAACTGGGCGACGAAGAGCCCGGACGCCGCGATCAGGACCGGCCGGCGGCCGAGCACGTCGGCCAGGCCCCCGGTGGGCAACTCGCACACCGCGGTGGTGACGCTGTAGCCGGCCATCACGACGGCCACCGTGGTGATGTCGAGTCCACGGGCACGGAACAGCAGCACCATGACGGGGATAACCAGCCCGACCGGGAACCACCGCAGCGCGGACAGCACGAGGAAGTGCCGCCGGACCCGGGCCAGTTCGAGAACGCTCACGCGACCACCTCCCTGGTCGGGAGCGCATGCAGGAAGAGGACGACCTTCTCCGCCTCCGGGTCGTCGGCCGGGCGCTGGGCTTCCGCGTGACGCCTGACCACGTCCCACAACTCCGTGCCCATCCGGTCCAGGTCCTCGGGACGCATCCGGATCACCATGTCCGAGTCCTGAGCGGCCGAGACCCATTCCCGGGACCAGCGTTCGCGCTCCCCGTACCACCGATCGAGCTGGTCGACCATGAAACGGATCCGCTCGCGGGCGAGTATCCGCAGCGCCGACCGCGCGGCAGGGTCGTCGAGGAAGTCCGTCGGCTCCCACGACGTCAGTTCGTGGGCGGCCTTCCAGCGGCGTTCGCGTCGCGACGGTTG
>DATFBR010000233.1:0-5308 GCA_035253685.1 Jiangellaceae bacterium | reverse complement strand
CGCTGGTGCCGGGCTCGATCACGGAGGTGACCGGCGACGCTCCCGCGACCCAACCCGTCGGCGAGAAGGACGCTACGAAGGTGGCCTCCACCCTGGCCAACCTGCAGCGTGGGGTGAGCCGCGGCCGGCATGAGACCGGCGGTTGGGTCCCCAAGCGACCCGATGATCCCGAGAGGAGCAATCCGTGACCAGCGCCTCCAACGAGGAGCTCAGCTGGCTGCTCGAGCGGTTCGTCGACCGGACCCCGGGCGCCGCACACGTCGTCGTGGTGTCCGCAGACGGCCTTCACCTGGCCGGCTCTCAGGGGATGCCGCGTGAGCGCGGTGAGCAACTCGCCGCCGTGGTGTCCGGACTGGCCAGCCTGACCGTGGGTGCCTCGATGATCCTGGCCGCCGGTCAGGTTCAGCAGACGCTGGTCGAGATGGCGAACGGTTACCTGCTGGTCATGGCGATCCGCGATGGAGCCCACCTGGCGGTTCTGGCTGCCGCCGGGTCCGACCTCGGTCAGGTGGGTTACGAGATGGCGCTGCTAGTCGAGCGCGTCGGCGCCGCGCTAAGCCCGGCGGCCCGCGTCGGGTGAATCAGCTGGTCGGGGCAGGAGCACAGCAGTGACGGCGCCGGATGGTGGGCGGGTTCGCCCCTACCTGGCGACCCGTGGCCGCACCCGACCGGTCCAGGAGACCGCCCTGGAGGCCCTGGTCTCCTCCACCCAGGCCGGCCGCGCACACGGAATCGACCCGGAGCCCGAGCGCGAGCGCATCCTGCGCATCTGCCACGCCCCACGATCGGTGGCGGAGGTCGCCGCGATCGTCCGGGTACCGCTCGGGGTGGCCCGGGTGCTTGTTGCCGATCTCGAGGCCGAGGGCCTCGTCCACGTCGCGGATCCCCACGTGGCATACGCCGGAGCGGTGGAGCCTGCGCGCGACCTGAGTGTGCTCGAAAGGGTGAGGGATGGCCTTCGTCGACTCTGAGGTCTCCGGTGGCGCACGTGCCACCCATGACGCCCTCTCGGTCAAGATCGTCGTCGCCGGTGGTTTCGGCGTCGGCAAGACGACGCTGGTCGGAGCGGTCAGCGAGATCGAACCGCTGCGCACCGAGGCGTTGATGACCGAGGCGTCCACACCGGTCGACGACCTGTCCATGCTCCCCGACAAGACGACGACCACCGTCGCCATGGACTTCGGTCGGATCACCCTTGCCGATGACCTGGTCCTCTACCTGTTCGGGACCCCGGGGCAGAACCGGTTCTGGTTCATGTGGGACGACATCACCCGCGGCGCGATCGGCGCCGTCGTGCTGGTGGACACCCGTCGGCTGGCCGACTGCTTCGGTGCCGTCGACTACGTCGAACAGCGGGGCATCCCGTTCGTCGTTGCGATCAACGCGTTCGACGGTGTGCTGCAGCACACCGTCGAAGAGGTACGCGACGCCCTCCAGGTGAGCAGCGAGGTTCCGTTCGTCGTCACCGACGCCCGCGAGCGCGAGTCGGTCAAGAACGTGCTGGTCCGTCTGGTCGAGCACGCAATGGCGGTCGTCCGCCAGGGCTGACCGACGGCCCCGGCGCCCTAGGCTGCCGTCATGGGCCTGGCCGGCGGCTTCCTCACCGACCTGCGCATCGTGCTGCGTGGGCGCGGCTTCCGGCGGCTGTTCGCGGTCCGGGTCTCCGGCCAGCTCGGCGACGGCGTATTCCAGGTCGCGATGGCGTCGTACGTGTTCTTCTCGCCCGAGCGCCATGCCACGGCGCCGGCCGCGGCACAGGCCTTCGCTGCCTTGTTGTTGCCGTACTCGCTGGTCGGGCCGTTCGCCGGCGTGCTGCTCGACCGGTGGAGCCGGCGTCAGGTCCTGCTCGTCGCCAACCTGCTGCGAGCCGGCCTGGTGCTGCTCGTCGCCGCGGTGCTCGCGGCCGGCGCGGGCGGCCCGGTGTTGTTCGCGACCGCGCTCGCGGTGCTGTCGGCCAACCGGTTCATCCTCGCCGGTCTCAGCGCTGCGGTTCCGCACGTCGTGCCGAGGCACGAGCTGGTCATGGCCAATGCGGTGTTCCCGACCAGCGGTACCGCAGCGGCCATGACCGGCACGGTCCTCGGCTTCCTGGTGCGGCAGGCCGTCTCCTCCGACGCCGCACTCGCCGTGGTCACGGCGTGCCTCTATCTCAGTGCGGGCCTGCTCGCCCTCTCCCTCGGGCGAGACCAGCTCGGCCCGGACGACGACCCCGCCCGCCCGTCGGCACGGGTCGCAGTGCGACGGGTCCTGGCCGGCCTGATCGACGGCGCCCGGCACGTCGGCGAGCGGCGACCGGCGGCGTGGGGGCTCGCCGCCATCGGAGCACACCGGTTCTTCTACGGGATCACGACCGTCGCGATGATTTTGCTATGCCGCAACTACTTCCACGAACCGGCCGACGTCGATGCCGGGCTTGCCACGTTGGCGCTCGTGCTCGGCGTCTCGGGGGCCGGCTTCGTTGCCGCGGCGCTGGCGACTCCGGTGGCGGCGCGCCGCATGCGCAAGGAGTCGTGGGTGACGATCCTCCTGGCGGTGGCCGCGACGGTCGGGATCGTGCCCGGTGCCCTGTTCACCGTCCCGGCCGTACTGGTCGCCGCGTTCCTTCTCGGCGTCGCCTCCCAGGGCATAAAGATCGTCGTGGACACGATCGTCCAGGAGAACGTCGAGGACGCCTACCGGGGCCGGGTCTTCTCCTTCTACGACGTGCTGTTCAACGTGACATTCGTCGCCGCTGCCCTGTTCGCCGCGTTGTCGCTGCCGCCGTCGGGCAAGTCGTACGTGGTCATGGTGATCGTCTCGGCAGGTTACGCGGCGACGGCCCTCGCGTACGCGCGCGCAACCTCCGTGCGCACGGCTCAGCGCACCGACGGCAGGCGCGCGCGTCGCCTCGACCGGGCGGCGGAGTGACTCGTGCGGTATTCGCCGTGCGTCGTGCGCCACCGACGCTTGTCCGGCCTCGGCGGGTGCTTCCTGACGACTGAGGTCAGTCCGGCCGTGCGCGGTCGTCGTTCTCCGGCTGGTCGGCCCACCACTGCAGAAGCTCCTCCCGGGCGTCGGCCGGGTCGAGGGGACCCCGGTCCAGGCGGAGCTCGAGCAGGTGCCGGTAGGCGCGCCCGACGACCGGTCCCGGCGACACGCCGAGTATCTGCATGATCGCGTTGCCGTCGAGATCGGGCCGAATGGCTGCCAGCTCCTCGGCTGCCGCAAGTCTTGCGATCCGGTCCTCCAGGTCGTCGTACGACCTCGCGAGCGCGAGGGCCTTCCGGCGGTTGCGCGTCGTGCAGTCGGCGCGGGTCAGCACGTGGAGACGGTCGAGCAGCAGCCCGGCGTCCCGCACGTATCGCCGCACGGCCGAGTCGGTCCACTCGCCGCCGCCGTACCCGTGGAAGCGCAGGTGCAGCTCGACCAGCCGTGCCACGTCGCTCACCACCGCTCCCGGGAACTTCAACGCGGTCAGCCGCTTGCGGGCCAGCTTCGCCCCGACGACGTCGTGGTGGTAGAAGCTCACACCGCCACCGGGCTCGAACCGGCGGGTCCTGGGCTTGCCAATGTCGTGCAGCAGGGCCGCCAACCTCGTCACCAGGTCGGGCCCTCCGTCGGGCAGCCGCGCCTCGAGGTCGATCGCCTGCTCCAGCACGGTGAGGGAATGCTCGTAGACGTTCTTGTGCCGGTGGTGCTCGTCGATCTCCATCTGCAGCCGGGACAGTTCGGGCAGCACCAGGTCGGCCAGCCCGGTGTCGACCAGCAGGCGCAGGCCGGTCGTGGGCCGCTCGGAGAGCAGGAGTTTGACCAGTTCGTCGCGGACGCGTTCGGCGGAAATGATCGCGATCCGGTCGGCCATGGCCGCCATCGCGGTCACGACCTCGCCTTCGACCCGGAAGCCGAGCTGGGCGGCGAACCGGGCCGCCCGGAGCATTCGCAGCGGGTCGTCGGAGAACGACGACTCGGGTGTCGCCGGCGTACGGATCACTCCGCGGGTCAGGTCCGTCAGGCCGCCGTGCGGGTCGACGAACTCGTGGGAGGGAAGCCGGACCGCCATGGCGTTGACCGTGAAGTCGCGCCGGACCAGGTCGTCGAGGATCGACTGGCCGAAGGACACCGCCGGCTTGCGACTGGCTGGGTCGTATGCGTCGGCCCGGTAGGTCGTCACCTCGATGTGAAACGGGCCCTTGCGCGCACCGATGGTGCCGAACGCGGCGCCGACATCCCACACCGCATCGGCCCAGCCCGACAGCAGTCGCTCGGTCTGCTCCGGCCGCGCCGATGTCGTCAGGTCGAGATCGGACCCCAGGCGGTCGAGCAGGGCATCGCGGACAGAACCGCCCACGAGCGCGATCTCGTGACCGGCAGCCGTGAAGGCGGCCCCGAGCTCGTCGGCCACCGGGGCCACCCGCAGCAGGTGCCGCACGGCCCGGCGCTGTGCGTCGCTGAGATCGGCCCGACTGGGCGAGCCGTCCGTGGGTGGCTGGGTCACGACGCACCAGGGTACGGGTCGGCCGGGCGCGTGCCGAAAGCCGCAAGTGATCTTTCCACAACCGCACCCGGAGGACTACTCTGCACGCGCTCGGTCGGCGGACTGGAGGCACGGCATGAGTTTCGACGTTCTGGGCGAGCTGAACTGGCTCGCCGTCATCGTGGCCGCACTGGCGTATTTCGTCCTCGGCGCGCTCTGGTACGCGCCTCCGGTCATGGGACGGACCTGGATGGCCGCCGGCGGGATGGAGATGCCGGCCGACGACCAGCGCCCTGGGCCCGGCATCTACGTGGTTCCGCTGGTCGGAAGCGTCCTGACGGCGGTCGCACTCGGCATGCTCGCCGAGGCCACCGGTACGGACACGGTCACCGAAGGCCTCGTGCTGGGCATCGTCGGTGCGGTCGGGTTCGCGTTGGCCATCGCCCTGGTCACGGCGACGTTCGAGTCGAACAAGCCGAAGCCGATGGTGTGGGGCGCGATCAACGCCGGCTACCACGCGTTGGGCATCATCGCCGGAGCGCTCATCATCGGCGCCTGGCAGTAGCCACCGCGATGGACGGTATGCGGTCGTGCTGCGCTGTCCGATGCCGGTAGGCCCCGCGGATACCCTTGAGCGGTGCCCGGCACCCCGTTCCCGTCCCGATCCGGTGACGGCGCCGGGAGACGACGACGCAGGACGTCGGTGAGTGGCAACGGGCGGCGGCTGCGGTCGGTCCGCGAGACGTCGGCCGGCGGTCTGGTCGTCGACCGCGTCGGTGCCGCGACCACAGCAGCGCTGATCGGCCGGATCGACCGGCGCGGCAGGCTGGAGTGGGTACTGCCCAAGGGACATGT
>DATFBR010000232.1:0-3637 GCA_035253685.1 Jiangellaceae bacterium | reverse complement strand
CTGTCCACCGAGGAGATCTGCCGCTCCATCGGCGCCGATTCACTGGGCTACGTCTCGCTGGAGGGTCTGGTCGACGCCACCACGGTCCCGATGAGCCGGCTGTGCCGGGCGTGCTTCGACGGCGTGTATCCGGTGGAACTGCCCGACTCCGTGCACCTGGGCAAGGCCGTGCTCGAACAGACGGAGCTGCCGATTGCGTCCGGCCCGGTGGTGGTGCGGGACCGGGTCGACGTGGAAGGTGTCGCGACCGGGCTCCCCGCCGGCGCGGCCGACGCCCTCACCCGCCCCTGAGGCCGCGCGGGCAGGACATCCCCACCCGTTCCATCTTGTGGTGGGATCGGCACGTCTCAGGTCATGGGATGACGTGCGAAACCCACCACAAGTGCGGGTCCGGATAACCTGCGACGGTGGCTCATGGCGATCCGGCCAAGACGCCGTACGCGGCCGCCGGCGTCGACATCGAGGCCGGCGACCGGGCCGTCGAGCTGATGCGGAAATGGGTCGCGACGACGCGCCGCTCGGAGGTCGTCGGGGACGTCGGTGGGTTCGCCGGGCTGTTCGACGCATCGGCGCTGGCGTCGTACCGGCGGCCGTTGCTGGCGACCAGCACGGACGGCGTGGGAACGAAGGTCGCGATCGCGCAACGGATGGATGTCCATCACACGATCGGCATCGATCTGGTCGCCATGGTCGTCGACGACATCGTCGTCTGCGGCGCGGAGCCACTGTTCATGACCGACTACATCGCCTGCGGGCAGGTGGTCCCCGAGCGCATCGCGGCGATCGTCCAGGGCATATCGGAGGCCTGCGCGACTGTGGGCTGCGCCCTGATCGGTGGCGAGACGGCCGAGCACCCGGGCCTGCTCGAACCGGACGAGTACGACCTGGCCGGTGCCGCCACCGGGGTCGTCGAAGCCGAGGCCGTGCTCGGGCCGGACCTCGTTCGCGTCGGCGACGTCGTCGTGGCGATGGCCGCGTCCGGGCTGCACGCCAATGGGTACTCACTGGTGCGCCGCGTGGTCCTCGAACTCGCCGGATGGGAACTCGACCGCCACGTGCCCGAGCTGGACCGGACTCTGGGCGAGGAACTGCTCACTCCGACCCGGGTCTACGCACCGCACTGCCTGGCACTGGCTGGCGCGGACGACGTCGAGGTGCACGCCCTGGCGCACGTCACCGGCGGCGGACTCGCGGGCAATCTCACCCGGGTCCTGCCGCCACACCTCTCCGCGCGGATCGATCGCGGCACGTGGACACCGCCGGCAGTGTTCGGCCTGGTCGAGCACCTCGGACGTATCCAGCTGGCGGAGCTCGAACGCAGCCTGAACATGGGTATCGGCATGGTCGCCGTCGTCTCGTCCGAAGCCGCCGACGCAGCTGTCCACCTGCTCGGCGGGCGAGGAGTGCCCGCCTGGGTGGTCGGCGACGTCGTCGATGGCGACGGAACCGCCGCACTCCACGGCACCCATCGCCGCTAGGACGCGAGAAGCTGCTTCACCATCTCGGCGACCATGACCGGGTCATGGTCGGGAGCCACGGCGACCGACACATGCCCGCCCTCCGGATTCGGGACGACGACCTGGGAGAAGTTGCCGTAACGGACGATCACGTGCACGAGCCCGCCACAGTCGATCTCTCCGCGCTGGCGGGTCAGCAGGAGCAGGGTCGGGTTGACGAGGAGCTCCTCGTACCGGTCCGACTCCGTCGAAGACGCGTTGTCGAGCCCGTCGCGCTGCTGGAGCTGGACCTGCTGGCCACCGGCGACGGCAACGTATCGGATGTGGTCGCCCCAGGCGAACACGCTCGAGAAGATGTCCTGAGCGTCCACACGCCCGAGGGTAGCTTCGGCGACGTCGTCATGACGCCGCGCGGATGAATGCGCGCGCGGGCGACCTACCCCCAGCGGGCAGGCTGCCCGTCGTCGGTGGAATCGGGGTCGTATTCGTCGTCCTCGTCCGCGTGGTCGTCCACGTCGGCCTCCGACGTGCCCAACTCACGCTGGAGTGCGTCGAAGTCGGTGTCCAGCGACTGGTACTTCAGCCGACGGGCGACCTTCGTCTGCTTGGCCTTGGCCCGGCCGCGCCCCATAGGGTCGACCCCCTCGCACAAAACCGGGGCGACCAGTCAGCCGGACGCCCGCGGAACCTTCGGTGACATCTGCTCGTGATGACAACGGTACAGGGTGCGTCCGTGTTCCGTCTCGCCGTGGTCGGTCCTTGCGCCCCGTCGCCTATCCGGGCAAGTGAATGCTCTTCAGTCGGGCCACCTCCGCCATCCGCCGTTCGGCCAGGCGGTCGGCCGCCACGGCGGGCGGAACGCCCTCGTCGGCCGCCAACGAGAAGATGCGACGCGTCGTCTCGAAGATCCGCGCGGCCTTGCCCTGGGCTCGCTCGAAGGAGAATCCGTGCAACTCGTCGGCGACCTGGATGACTCCGCCGGAGTTCACGACGTAGTCGGGCGCGTAGAGGATCGAGCGGTCCTCGAGCATCTTCTCGACTCCGGGATGGGCGAGCTGGTTGTTCGCCCCCCCGCAGACGGCGCGGCAGGTGCCTGCGGCGGCCAGCGCGGCGACCGTGTCGTCGTCCAGCGCACCGCCCAGGGCGCATGGCGCGAACACGTCGATACCCGCGGTCGCGAGCGCCGCGGTGTCTTCGACCACGGCGACCTCGGGGTGTTCGGTGCGGATCCGGTCGATGGCCTGCTCGGAGACATCGGTGACGACCACCGCGGCGCCGTCGTCGATCAGCAGTTTCGCCAGTTTCGCGCCCACCTTGCCGACACCGGAGATCCCCACCCGGCGGTCACGCAACGTCGGTTCGCCCCACACCCTCTCGGCACATGCGCGCATACCCTGGAACACCCCGAACGAGGTCAGGACGCTGGAGTCGCCGGCGCCGCCCTCGGCGGGGGAGCGGCCCGTGACCCAGTGACACTCGCGGGCGATGACGTCCATGTCGGCGACGTACGTGCCCACGTCGCACGCAGTGATGTAGCGCCCGCCCAGCGATGCCACGAAGCGTCCGTACGCCCGCAGCAGGGCCTCGGACTTGTCCTGGTCCGGATCACCGATGATCACTGCCTTGCCGCCGCCGAGGTCGAGCCCCGCCAGGGCGTTCTTGTATGCCATGCCGCGAGAGAGCTCGAGCACATCCGCGAGAGCGGCGTCCTCGCTCTCGTACGGGTAGAACCGGGTACCGCCCAGGGCGGGTCCGAGGGCGGTGGAGTAGATGGCGATGATCGCGCGCAGCCCGCTGACCTCGTCCTGGCAGAAGACCACTTGTTCGTGGCCGGTGTGCCGGCCGAAGACTCCGGTCGGGTTCGACGTCTCGGTCACTGTGGTGACCCCTTCGCGTCCTGAGCCCGCAGCCTGCGGTCGGCAGGCTGGCAGGCATGCCGGTGAACGTGATCGTGTGCGTCACGATATGCCGTCCGACGCGATCATGGGTTCCCGGACGGGACCGCCGACACGCCCGGCCCATGACCGTTTTGTGTTCGAGTCGCGGCATACGTCGTCTCTGCGTAATCTTTGACCTGGCGGTGCGCTGAATCGTCCGGATGGTCCGAGGCGGCACCGTTCAGATGTTTCGCCCGGCCTCGACGTCGGGCGTTGCCCGATGGTGGAGCCCGCTCCACCGGT
>DATFBR010000231.1:0-3311 GCA_035253685.1 Jiangellaceae bacterium | reverse complement strand
CCTCGGGTGGAATCCCGTACTGCGCGAGAGCCTTCGGCGTGCTTCCGCCGCTCTGGTCGAGTGCCGCGATGAAGCCCTTGCCGAACCTCACCTTATGGAGCTGCTGCTCGTCCATGGGAGGGCTCACATCCAGCCGTAGATCCTTGCGCGGCCTGAAGGTGCGGACGGTGGATGCGGGCCAACAACGCTAGCGCGCGTAGGTGCGCGTCACCAGAACCAATGAGGTGCTCGTTCGCGAACTCGAGAGGGCGTCGCGTGCGCTTAGTAGTCTCGCGTGATGGGCTGGGCGATCAGAGCGAACCTCGGGCCGCATGTGCGTCGGGGTGTCGACGCGCGCGGTTGGCTCCGGGAGATCACCCGGGGTGCGCAGGTTGCGCACGTTGTGGTCGAGATCAGCGGATCGGCCTGGTCGAGCGATCCTCTCCGCCTGCCCGAAGACACGCGACATGCTCTCGAGACCGACGGACGTACCGAGATATTGAAGGTCCTGGACCACGACAACCCACCTGGCGTCATCCGATGCGGCTCCTCCGGCTGCTCGTATCTGGCTGCCGACTAGCTCTGGCTGCGACGCGTCCACGCGACGCGCGTGGAGGCTCAAGAGCTCACGCCAGCGGGGGCATCTCGACTTGGAGTGCTTGTACTCCCTGGAAGTCGAGCCAGGCGCGGTCGGGGGCGCGCACCCTGCGGACCTGGACCGCGCCGCAGGTCACACAGCGCAACGCGGCGCCGGGGGCCTGCAGATAGGCCCGCAGCCAGGCCGACCCGCCCAGGTCCGTCAGACGGATCGGCGTCTCCGGGCGACGAAGGCCGTCCGAAGCTCGTCGTGCTGAGTGTGACTTGCGACGCCCACGCGCCCGAACACCCGCCGGGTGAGCTCGATCGTCTGGCGGATCTGGGCGACGTAGCGGGTGCATCCGGTGCACGCGTCGACATGCTGTTGGAAGAGGCGGCGGTCTCGATCGTCGAGCGCGTCGTCCAAGTGCAGCGTCACCAATTCGATGGCCTCGGCGCAGCGGATGCCGCCGCCGGTGTGAACCGGTTGGTCAGGCCGCACGGAGGTACTCCTCGAGGGCGTTGCGGATCGCCTTGCGGGCGCGGTGCAGCAGGACCCGTTGGTTGACGTCGGTGATGCCGAGCGCCTCGGCGGTGTCGGATGCCGACCAGCCCTGGACGTCGCGCAGCTCGATGACCTCTCGCTGCGCGGTCGGCAGTGCCTCGATCGCCTTGGCGATTCGATCCAGGGTCTCATGGCGTTCCAGTCGCTCGGGGGCGAGTGTCTCCCACGGCTCTGGTGGCGCCGGCCAGTAGCCGGGCCCGAGCTCGTCGTGGACGAGCTCGAGGTGTGGCCCGGCCGGATCGTGGTCTGGTCCGAGGCTCGCCGCGGGGACGGCGCGGGCCTCGCGGGTGGCGAGCGTGCGGACCTTGTTGAGCAGGATCCGGTAGATCCAGGTCTTGAGCGACGAGCGACCCTCGAACGTATCGATGGCGTCGATGACCGCCAGCCATGTGTCCTGCACCACGTCTCCGGCGAGCGCGTCGTTCACGTACATGCGCGCCATGCGGGTCAGGCCGGGCGTGAGCTCTCGAACGAGGTCGTCGAAGCGGTCGGCGTCGCCGCCGCGGAGCGCGGTGACCACCTCGGTGTCGGGATGATCCGGGGGAAGCGGCGCGGGATCTGTAACAACCACCTGGGTCGATTGTCTACCTGGTGAGCGGGACCAGCGCCCGCCACCGCCGCCCACCGGGACGGCCTGAATCGAGGAGACCTATGTCGTACCGACTCCCTGCACCACCGCCGCCGCCCGAGCATTGCCTGCCGGGTCGGGACACGACCATGCCGGTCCGCGACACCCACGCAGTGCTGGGGACACCACTGCGCGGCCCCTGGCCTGAGGGCATGGACACCCTGATCGTGGGGATGGGCTGCTTCTGGGGCGCCGAGCGGCTGTTCTGGCAGCTGCCGGGCGTGTACACCACGGCCGTGGGCTATTCGGGTGGGCACACGCCGAACCCCACGTACGAGGAGACGTGCACGTCGATGACCGGCCACACCGAGGCCGTGCTGGTTGTGTTCGATCCCGGCCAGGTGCGCCTGGACGATCTCCTGGCCGTGTTCTGGGAGAACCACGACCCGACCCAGTACATGGGGCAGGGCAACGACATCGGCAGCCAGTACCGGTCGGCCATCTACACCAACTCCGACGAGCAGCTGGCCGAGGCCAGGGCCAGCCGCGACCGGTACCAGGCACAGCTCGACCAGGCCGGCTACGGGACGATCACGACCGAGATCGCCCCGGCGGGCGAGTTCTTCTACGCCGAGGACTACCACCAGCAGTACCTGGCCGCGAACCCCCGCGGCTACTGCAACCACGGGTTCTGCCAGGTGGCCTACGGGTGACCCGACCGATGCTCCACCACGCCGAGCAGCTTCCCAAGAAGGAGACGCACGCATGACGAACTCCGACGACCGTCACCCGTCCCACGACGAGATCCGCAACCGCCTGACGCCACTGCAGTACCACGTCACCCAGGAGGCGGGCACGGAGCGCGCCTTCACCGGCGAGTACTGGGACACCAAGGACGCCGGCGTCTACCGCTGTGTCGTGTGCGACACCGAGCTGTTCGACAGCGACGCCAAGTTCGACACCGGCACCGGCTGGCCGAGCTTCGACCGCGAGATCACCGATGGTCGCGTCACCCGCGTCGAGGATCGCAACCACGGCATGGTCCGCGTCGAGGCCCGCTGCGCCGCCTGCGACGCCCACCTCGGCCACGTGTTCCCCGACGGACCGACCGCAACCGGTGAGCGGTACTGCATGAACTCGGCAGCGCTGTGCCTGGACCGGGCCGAGCCGTGACCAGCCACGCGGCCGCCGGCGGCGAGCAGTCGCCGGCGGTCACCGCCATCCACGTCGCTCCGGCCAGCCGGCTCCCCATGCGCGCCGTCGAGTCCGTGCAGGTGGAAGCCGGTCGTGGCATCGTCGGTGACCGCTACCACGGCACGAAGCACCGACACGTCACCGTCCAGTCCCAGACCGCCCTGGACGCTGCCGCCGACGAGCTCGGCAGCCCCGTAGAGCCGGGCGGAACCCGACGCAACATCACCATCTCCCACGGCGACGTGCCCACCACCCCCGGCGATCAGTTCCGCATCGGTGATGTCGACCTCGAGGTCGTCCGCGTCGCCGCGCCCTGCAAGCTGCTCGACGACGCCATCGGCACCGGCGCCCGCACCGCGCTCCGCGGGCGGGCCGGCTCCGTGTGCCGGGCGCTCTCGACCGGGAGCATCGCGGTCGGAGATCCGGTGC
>DATFBR010000230.1:0-2085 GCA_035253685.1 Jiangellaceae bacterium | reverse complement strand
CGGCTTCGCGGCATCGAGCTAGTGCCGTGTCCTCGACCTGGTCAGCGGCGCCGGCGCTCCGGCGAGGTTCGAGCACCGGCGACGGTTGCCGTTGCACTGCGGTGTCAGGTGGCATACTCACCGGACCGCAAGACTGCGAGGGCGCTCACCACGCTTGATGGCGTAGAGCCGCTTTGGCTCGACCAGGTGCGCCCACTATTCAGACAGGACTGCGGCGGACGGGTCCCGCACGGGGCCAGGGATTTCGCCGGATCCGCGCGGGATCAGGAGGGTCGGGATGACGTGAACGGAGGCGGGCGAGCGGTCGCCGTCGATCCGCCGGAACAACACCTCGGCTGCCCGTTGGCCGATGGCGACGGGGTCCTGGGCAATGACGGAGACGGGCGGCTCCATCAGGTCGGCGGCGGGGAAGTCGTCGAAGCCTAAAACGGCCACGCTATGTTGCAGGCCCATCGCTTTGATTGCGCGTATCGCGTTGAGCGTGATGTGGTTTGTACAGGTGAACAAGGCGGTGGGGGGATCCCGCTGTGCGAGCAGCGTCTCAAGGGCACGTTGTGTCTGGCGTGGCGTGTGGCAGTGCCGCACTAGACGCTTGTCGACCTCGACCCCCGCGTCGGTGAGCGCGTCCACGTAGCCTGCCAGCCGCTGCTGTACGGGAAAGACGTCGTCGTGGTCCCCTCCGATGTATGCGATCCTGCGGTGCCCTGCCCGGATTAGGTGCGCAACGCCGGTGGCCACGGCCACACGGTTGTCGGACAGGACCGCGTCGGTGTCGATGGACGCGGGGCGGTCGAACACGATAAGTGGGACGCCAGCCTCGAGCTCCCGTGTCAGGTGGCGGTGGTCCTCGCCTGTCGGTGCGAGGATGAGGCCGTCGACGTGTCTGCGCGCGAACGCCTGGATCGCCATGCGCTCAAGTGTCGGGTCCTCGTCCGAACAGGCCACGAGAATGTCCACGCCTCTGGCGCGGGCGACGTGTTGGATCGCTCTATTGACGCTTGAGAAGAACGGGTCACCGATGTCGATGAGCAGCACTCCGACGGTCGCCGTCCTTCCATCGGCCCGACGCAAGGTGCTTGCGGCGAGGTTGTGTCGGTACCTCAGCTGCTCGATCGCGTCCGTGACTCGTAGCGTCAGCTGGTCGGACACCCCGGGCTCCCCGTTGACCACGCGGGAGACGGTCTTCATGCTGACGCCCGCCACGGCCGCGACGTCGCGGATGGTGGGACGGCCCGTCCCAGTTCGACGCTCGCCGGTCATGGCATGCCTTTTGGTCCGGCAGCAGTCGCCAGCACCCGGGCCTCGCCGGCGGGCGCTCCGAGCTACGGGCACGCGAGGTACCTAGGATGACCGGCACTTCCGCCATGTTACCCAAGGAGAAAGGCGGATGCTGGACTCGCCGGAGGGCGTTTGCGCAGATTAGGTTGGATTTGAATATGCAGCTACTTCCGTGCCCTTTAAACATCTTGGGCGCTGGTGTAGGTGCGGGCGGTGGGCAGATCCCTAGCTTGGTAGGGACGCACTCGAGGAGCACGCCGACATTCAACCTGTCGGCGCCGGCCTCACCGTGGGGCCGACGGCTTGTCTGGTCCGGTCCCGGGAGGCCTCCGGGGCACGGCGACTGGCTGCAGGGAGCGCTCGGTCGGCCAGGGCGGTGAGCACGGGGCGGATCCGAAAGCTCGGATGCTCGACCCAGGTGGGCATGTAGCGCAGCTGCCGCACGCGCAGCCGGCCGCCGTCCTCGGCGACGGTCACCTTGACCAGCACGCTGTCCTGGGCTCCGGCGGCACAGAAGCTGGGTGTCTGATTGGACAGCGAGTTCCCCATGCTATAGGCGACCCACTTGGCTCCGACCCGTTCGATCGGCTGCACCACCTGGACGTGATGACCGAGGATGAGGTCGATCTCTGTGGTTGGTTGAGGAGGGGTGAGTCGGTCGCCAAGCGGCGGCCTCTCCTTGGTCCTCGGCATGACCGAAATCGCGCCAGCAGCCTTCTCAGCGAGAAACGCCGCTTTGCCTTGCTATGCTTGCATGCCCGACCCTGATGAGGAGGCCAGCCGTGGCGGTCAAGCAGGTCCGCGTCT
>DATFBR010000229.1:0-10384 GCA_035253685.1 Jiangellaceae bacterium | reverse complement strand
TTCACTGCCGTGGGCATGGCCAAGTCCGATGGCAGACCCGCTGCGGTCGTCACCACCTCCGGCACCGCGGTCGCCAACCTCCATCCCGCGGTCCTCGAGGCCCACCACTCGGGAACGCCTGTGATCGTGCTCACGGCCGATCGGCCCGGCGAGTTGCGCGGCGTCGGCGCGAACCAGACCACCGATCAGGTGGGGATCTTCGGCCGTGCCGTCCGGCTGTTCCACGAGATCGCGGCACCGGAAGTACGCCCCGGCCAGGTCGCATACTGGCGCTCGACGGTCGCACGCGCGTGCATCGCCGCGCTGGGGGCAGTCGACGCGGATCCGGGTCCGGTCCACCTCGACGTCGCGTTCCGCAATCCGCTGGTTCCCGACGGGGACGAGTCATGGGTGGAACCGCTCGACGGCCGGGCCGGCTACCGGCCATGGACCGCGGCCGACAGGTCGCGGCCATTCCGCGCCGGGCCGGGCGACGGTGGGCAGGCGCTGGTAGCCGAGGATCGGACGGTTGTCGTCCTCGGCGATGCGCCGGCCTCGGCGGTGACGGCGACCTGGGAACTCGCTGCCGGACGTGGCTGGCCGGTCATCGCCGAGCCGTGGACCCGCCGCCCCGCCGGAGTCCCGTGTGGCCGGCTCGTCGCCGGCAGCAGCGAGTGGATGCACAGGAATGCTCCGGACCGCGTGCTCGTGGTCGGTCGGCCGACGTTGTCCCGTCAGGTGGCGCACGTGGTCGGCGGGTCGGTCGCTCCGGTCGACGTCGTTGCGTCCGGTCCACGGTGGCCGGACCAGGATCATGTGGCCCGGCGTGTGTTCGTGGACGGGGACCTGTGGGAAGCCGTCCACGCTCGCGGCGGTCCGGACCGATTCGCGACGCGGTCGTCAGCATTGCTGTCCGCGTGGGTTGCTGCAGGCGAGCGAGCGCGCGACGCAGCCGGCCTGGTCCTCGACCGGTCGCTGGCCGGTGGCGCGCTGCCCAGCGGCACCGCCGCCGCACGCCAGGTCCTGCGCGGGCTGCCGCCGGACGCCGTGCTGTTCCTGGGATCGTCGTCGGTAGTGCGCGACGTGGACCTGGTCGGTGAGCGGCTCCCGACCCACGTCCTGGCCAATCGGGGCGTCTCGGGCATCGACGGTACCGTGTCGGCGGCGGTCGGCGCTGCGCTTGCGCGTGGGCAGGGCGACGATCTGCCGAGTTACGCAGTCATGGGGGATCTGACATTCCTGCATGATGCGAATGGCCTGGTCATCGGTCCCTACGAGCCCCAACCCGACCTCTGCGTCGTGGTACTCAACGACGACGGCGGCGGGATCTTCGCGTTGCTCGAACAGGGAGCGCCGGAGCACGTGGCGGTCTTCGAGCGCGTCTTCGGAACCCCGCACGGGACCGACCTGGCCGCGCTCTGTGCCGCCGCCGGAACTCCGCACGAGCGGGTCGGACTCGGTGACCTCGCTGCCGCTCTGGCGCCGCAGAAGGGTCTGCGAGTCGTCGAGGTGACCGTCGACCGCTCCAGTCACCGGGAACTCCACGCCCGAATTCGGGAAGCCGTCGCCGCCACCCTCTTAACGTGATCATTCGTGTCCGGAACGTCCGGGAGCGGTCAGCAGGTGAGGGCGTCGCGCATGGGGAGGAGCTTGGCGACGCTCTCGGCCAGCTCGGCCTCGGGGTCGGAGCCGGCCACGATCCCGCACCCGGCGAACAGTCGGAGCCGGCCAGGATCCCGGCGGTCGATCTCGGCGCAGCGCAGGGCGATGCCCCACTCACCGTCGCCGGACGCGTCGATCCAGCCGACCGGGCCCGCGTAGCGCCCCCGGTCGAGCCCTTCGATCTCGCCGATGAGGGCGGCCGCCTCCGCGGTCGGAGTTCCGCACACCGCAGCCGTCGGATGCAGCGCCGCGGCCAGTGTCAGCGAGCTCGAGGAGTCGGCCGCGACTCCGGTCACGTCGGTGGCCAGGTGCATGACGTTGGCCAGGTCGAGGACGAACGGCGTCTCGGGCACGTTCATGCTGGAGCAGTGCGGCGTCAGCGCGCCGGCCACGGAGCTCACCGCGTACTCGTGCTCCTCGAGATCTTTGCTCGAGTGCGCCAGGGATGCGGCGAGGGCGAGGTCGTGGGCGTCGTCGCCGGTGCGCCGGATCGTGCCGGCGAGAACCCGCGACGTGACCAGTCCGCGCTCGAGGCGTACGAGAAGCTCCGGCGTGGCGCCGAGGAGCCCGTCGACGCTGAACGTCCAGCACCGGGGGTATTGCTCCGCCAGACGAAGCAGGGGCCAGCGCGGGTCGACCGGCAACGGGGACTCGGCGACCAGGTCGCGGGCCAGCACGACCTTGTCGAGCTTGCCGTCGGCGATCCGGCTGACGGCCTCGGCAACGACGAGTTCCCATTCGGCGCCGCTGCGCGCCCCGTCGGCGAACACGATCGGATCGGGCCGCCGGATCGGTGTCGAGCGGTGCAGTGCGGCGCCGGGCGGTAGCGCACCTTGGAGCGCGACCGTCGTCACCCACCACCGGCCGGCCCGATGGCCGACGACGACCTCGGGCACGATGAGGACGGACAACCCCGGATCGTCGGCGAAGGCGAACGATCCGAAGGCCACCGGCCCGCAACCAGGCAGCCCCACCTCGTCTCTGACGACGGCTGCACCGACCAGGTCGTCCCACCACCGTTCGGCATCGGCGAACCGCTGCGGCCCGAGCGCCTCGAACGACGCGGTTCGACCCCAACCGACAAGACCTTCGCCCCATCGCAGCCATGCCAGCGGTGCCTCTTCCGGGAGCAGGCGGAGCAGTGGGCCGGGATCGCGTATCGCGACGGTCCGCACGACCAGCGGCGCCAGCGGCGCCGATCGACGAATCGACGCCGGGAACGTTGTCACGTCACCCGAGCGTACGGGTCGTCTTCACCGTGTTCATGCCGCTCCTGTGCTGCTGACAGCTGTCACCGCTTGACAGGTGAGCGACATCACACCAGGCTCCCGAAGACTCGCCCTCGTGGGGGATCCCAACACCGGTGAACGAAGGAGATGCCGATGAGGACGCACCGACGCAGACCCGTCGCAGTCCTTTCCGCCCTGGCCCTGGTCGGAGCCGGGGCGGTTGCTGTACTACCCGCACAAGCCCAGTCGGGAGAACCGCCGGGAGCCGGTCTCGAAGTCTATGTCGGGGACGTGGACGCCGCCGGCATCGAGAAGATGCGCGAACTGGGCGTCGACGTCACCGACGCCACGGCCGGCGAGGGCGCAGGTGGCACGGTCGAGGTCGAGGCTGTTCTGAGCGAGGTGCAGGCCGCAAAGCTGCGCGATGCGGGCGTCGAACTCGAGGTCAAGACAGTCAACGGCAAGAAGGCCTCCGAGGTCCTGCTGGCCCAGGCCGAGCAGGGATGGGACGCGTTCCGCCCTTACAGCGCAGCCGGCGGGCTCAGGGACGAGATCATTGCGACCGCCGCGGAGAACGACGCTCTCACCGAGGTCGTGAACGTCGGCAGCACGGTGCAGGGTCAAGACATCCTCGCGGTCAGGGTGACCGCTGACGCGGACTCGGTGGCGGACGGGACCCGCCCGGCGGTCCTCTACGCCGGCGCTCAGCACGCACGTGAGTGGATCACCCCCGAGATGGTCCGCCGGCTCATGCACTACGTCCTCGACAGCTACGGCAGTGACCCGGAGATCACGGAGCTGGTGGACGCCACCGAGCTGTGGTTCATGCCCGTGGCCAACCCCGACGGCTACGACTTCACCTTCACCGAGGGCAATCGGCTGTGGCGCAAGAACACCCGGGAGATCAACGGCGAGCCGGGGATCACCATCGGCGACGGCGTCGACCCGAACCGGAAC
Organism: Jiangellaceae bacterium; assembly: GCA_035253685.1. Taxonomy (GTDB): domain Bacteria; phylum Actinomycetota; class Actinomycetes; order Jiangellales; family Jiangellaceae; genus DASRTE01. Next base: position 6,557 of record DATFBR010000229.1, on the reverse strand, counting down.
TTCGCCGTGAAGTGGGGCTACGACAACGAGGGCTCCTCGCCGGACCCGGCGAGCGACACCTACCGCGGCAGCGGACCCAATTCGGAGCCGGAGACCCAGGCTCTCGACAACCTGTTCGCCGACGTGGGATTCGAGTTCTTCATCAACTACCACTCCGCGGCAGAGCTCCTGCTCTACGGAATCGGCTGGCAGGTCAGCACGCCGTCGCCGGACGACGTGATCTACCAGGCCATGGTCGGCACGGACACGAACCCGGCGGTGCCGGGTTACGACCCCGACCTCTCGGCCGAGCTCTACACCACCAACGGCGACACCGACACGCATGCGCAGGTGCAGTACGGCACCCTGGGCTTCACGCCGGAGATGTCGACCTGCGAGGCCGCATCCGATTCGGTCGGCAACGACGCGTGGCTCGCCGAGGACTGCGTGAGCGGCTTCATCTTCCCCGACGACGAGGAGCTCATCCAGGCGGAGTTCGAGAAGAACATTCCGTTCGCGTTGGCAGTCGCGCAGTCGACCCACGACCCCGACGACCCCGTCGTGCCGACGACCCTTCCGAAGTCGGATGCACCCGACCTGGTCGCGGATCCGTTCACGGTCTCGTACGGGACCAGCCAGCAGGTCGCGGTGACGGCCAAGCGCTCGTTGCAGGACGTCCGGCTGCACTACTCGATCAACGGCGGCGCAGAGGTCGCGACCGGGGTCGAGGAATGGCAGGGCGGAGAACGCTACGGCGAAACCCACGACGTCTATTACGGCGAGTTCCGCGGCATCATCGAGGCACAGCCGGGTGACGATGTCGAAGTGTGGTTCACCGGGGCGAATCCCGCCGGCGGTGGGCAAGACGCGGCAGTGAGAACCGCTCCGTTCACGTACACCGTGCATGACGACATCGGCGCCGACGTGCTCATCCTCGCGGTGGAGGACACCACCGGGATCAGTCCGGTGCAAGGTGTGCGGAGTGCCAAGTACGTGGACGAGTACGCCAGCGCGCTCACGGCGGCCGGCTACTCGACCGACGTCTACGACTTCGACACGATGGGTCGCCAGGCGCCGCACCACCTCGGCGTGCTCTCTCACTACGACGCCGTGGTCTGGGAGACCGGCGATGACAGCCTGCTGAGATCGCGCGGTCAGGTGCCGGGCACGACGGCCAAGGCCGCACTCGACATCGAGGTTTCGGTCCGCGACTACCTCAACGAGGGCGGCAAGCTCGCGCTGGCCGGGAAGAACGCCCTGATGGGACAGCGTGACGGTTACGTCTTCAATCCCACTGCTCCGCCTGAGTGCACGAATCCCGACGACCCGGTGTGCTTCCCGCTCTCCAACGATTTCATGCAGTACTGGCTGGGGACCTACGTCAACGTGGACAACGGAGGCGTGGACTCGGAGGGCGAGCCGTTCATGCTGACGGGGGCCGAGGACCCGTACATCGGGTTCACCGGTGACCTCAACGCGCCGGGCTCGGCCCAGAACCAGAGTGTGCCACCGGGCGGGCTCGGGCCCGACCTGTTGCTGACGACGTCGAGCTTCCTGCCCCCCGAGGAGTTCCCGCTGTTCGCCAGCGAAGCTCCGCTGGACTGGGAGATCCCCGGTGGACCGTTCGACCCGCACACCGGCGGGTGGTACGTCTACAGCCAGCAGGCCGACGCAAATTACAAGCGGCTCACGCAGACCGTCGACCTGACCGGTGCGACGTCGGGCGAGCTGCGGTTCTGGAGCTCGTACGACACCGAGGTGGACTGGGACTACCTGTTCGTCGAGGCGCACACGCCCGGGCAGGACGATTGGACGACCCTGCCCGACGCCAATGGCCATACGCAGACAGGAACCGGCGAAAGCTGCCCCGAGGGCTGGGACGAGCTGCATCCGTTCATCACCCACTACCAGGGGGCGAACTGCGAGCCGACCGGCACGACCGGCGACTGGAACGCCGCCACCGGGACGTCCAACGGGTGGTCTGAATGGTCGGTCGATCTGTCCGCCTACGCAGGCCAGCAGGTCGAGGTGTCCATCTCGTACGTGACCGACTGGGCCACCCAGGGCATCGGCGTGTTCCTCGACGACGTGTCGGTGCTCGTCGACGGCACGGCCGTGTCGGAGACGTCGTTCGAGACCGATGCCGTCGAGCCCGATCTTGGTGGCGGGTGGACGGTATCCGGCTCGCCGGAGGGCTCGGCGTCCAACTCGAACGACTGGATCCGCACCCAGCTCGGGTTCGAGGAGGGGGCGGCCGTCACGACCGAGGACGCGGTGTACTTCGGGTTCGGCCTGGAGGGTCTCGCACCAGGCGAGCGCGACGATCTCGTGGCGCGGACCATGGCGCACCTGCTCGACTGAGTGCCGCACCGCGGCTGGCCGGAGGCTGGGGTAACCCACCCTCCGGCCGGCCGTGCGTCGACGGTCCGCGTCGACGTGTCAGCGCTCCCACCCGAAGAGCGAGGACGAGGGACGGCCTCGTCACAGCTCGTCCGCCGTCGACGAGGCCTCCTAGGGTGGGGACCGTGACGCGCGCCCACCTGGACAAGCAGCCGCGCGACGTCGCCGCGATGTTCGACCAGGTCGCGTCGCGCTACGACCTCACCAACGACGTCCTTTCGCTCGGCCAGGACCGGCGGTGGCGGAACGCGGTCGCTCGAGCCCTGGCGCCGACCCCCGGTGAACGGGTGCTCGACCTCGCCGCCGGCACCGGCACGTCGAGCGAGCCGCTGGCAGCGGCCGGTGCATTCGTCGTCGCCTGCGACTTCTCGACCGGCATGCTGCGGGAGGGCAAGCGGCAGCGGCCGTGGCTGCCGTACGTGGCGGGCGACGGCCTGAGGCTTCCGTTCGTGGACGGATCCTTCGACGCGGTGACGATCTCGTTCGGCCTGCGTAACCTCCAGGACCCGCATGCGGGACTGCGCGAACTGTTGCGGGTGACCCGGCCGGGCGGGCGGCTCGTCGTCTGCGAGTTCAGCCAACCGACCTGGACGCCGTTCCGCCATGTGTACGTCGAGTACCTGATGCGCGCGCTGCCCACACTGGCACGGCGCGTCTCGACCAGTCCCGACCCGTACGTCTATCTCGCCGAGTCGATCAGAGCGTGGCCGACCCAGCCGGGGCTCGCCGCGTGGATCGCCGGAGCCGGCTGGGTCTCCGTCCGCTGGCGGGACCTGTCCGGTGGCATCGTCGCCATCCATCACGCCGCGCGACCCGCAAGAGCCGTCCCGACGCGCGAAATACGCAACGGAGCAGTTGGTGAATCCGCAGGTCAGAGCGGGAAAGCCGGGTGACCATCAGGTGGTGGCACCCCACTCCAACGCACCCGTCATGTGGTCCTAGACTGACCCGGACGCCTGCTCGTGAACGCGTTCACGAGCCCCTCGGACCCGTGAGGTAGCAGACCGGATGAGCCACCCGGCCAGCGACGCCGACGTCATCGTCGTCGGCGCCGGACCGGCTGGCTCGACCACCGCGTATTACCTCGCCAGGGCCGGCATCGACGTCCTGCTGCTGGAGAAGGCGGCCTTCCCTCGCGACAAGGTCTGCGGCGACGGCCTGACACCTCGAGCCGTCCGCCAGCTCATCCGGATGGGTATCGACACCTCGGCGCCGGGCTGGATCCGTAACAAAGGGCTGCGCATCGTCGGTGGCGGCATGCGCCTGCACATGCCGTGGCCCGACCTGGCCAGCTATCCCGACTACGGCTTGGTCCGAACGCGGTACGACTTCGACGAGATCCTGGCCAGGCACGCACAGAAGTCCGGTGCCCGTCTGCAAGTGCAGACGGCCGTCACCGGACCCGTCATCGACGAGCGCACCGGTCGTATCGGCGGCGTCCGGGCCCGGCCGCTCGACGACGACCTGCGCCCGGCCGGCCCCGAGGTCACCTACCGCGCGCCGCTGGTGGTCGCGGCCGACGGCACGTCGTCCCGGTTGTCGACCGCCATGGGAATTCACCGCCGCGGCGACCGGCCGATGGGCGTGGCCGTGCGCACGTACTACAGCACGCCTCGCCACGACGACGACTGGATGGAGTCGTGGCTCGAGCTCTGGGAGGAGAACCAGCGCGGGGAGGTCGACCTGCTGCCGGGCTATGGCTGGATCTTCGGCACCGGCGACGGCACCAGCAATGTCGGCCTGGGGGTGCTCGACACGTCCACGGCATTCGGGCGCGTCGACTACAAACGGCTGCTGCGCCGGTGGGTGGCTCAGACGCCCCCGGAGTGGGGATTCACCGAGGACAACCAGGTCGGAGAGATCCGCAGCGCCGCTCTCCCGATGGCCTTCAACCGGCAGCCTCACTACGAGAGCGGACTGCTGCTCGTCGGCGACTCGGGCGGGATGGTCAACCCGTTCAACGGCGAGGGAATCGACTACGCGATGGAGGCGGCGAACCTGGCCGCCACGGTCGTCGCCGACGCCCGGGGGCGCACCACCGACGCGGCCCGCGAGCGAGTGCTGCGGCAGTACCCGGCCGTGCTCAAGCAGGAGCACGGCGGCTACTACACCCTCGGCAGGGTCTTCGTGAAGCTGATCGGGGACCCCCGCATCATGAAGCTGTGCACGCGCCACGGCCTGCCGCACCCGGCATTGATGCGGTTCACGCTCAAGTTGCTCGCCAACCTCACCGATCGGCGCGGTGGCGACGCGATGGACCGGCTGATCAATGCGATGACCCGGCTGACCCCGGCGGCATGATGAGCGCCACAGAAGTGATCCACCTCACTAGCATGGGCACCCGTGTGTCCGCGGTGGCCGGATCCACGACGGCCAGCGGCGGGAGAGCCGGAGAGGGGAACGCGTGAACCCGTACGTCCCGATCATCGTGCTCGGCGTGGTTGCCGGCGGCTTCGTGGTGACCTCGATCGTGCTGGGCGCACTCACCGGTCCCCGGCGCTGGAACCGGGTCAAGGTCGACTCGTACGAGTGCGGCATCCAGCCGACGCCGCAGCCGGTCGGCGGTGGCCGCTTCCCGATCAAGTACTACCTGACCGCGATGCTGTTCATCATCTTCGACATCGAGATCATCTTCCTGTACCCGTGGGCGGTCAGGTTCGACGCGCTCGGCCTGTTCGGCCTGGTCGAGATGGGCCTGTTCATCCTCGCCGTCTTCGTCGCCTACGCGTTCGTCTGGCGGCGCGGTGGCCTGGAATGGGACTAGGGGGTCGACATGGGTATCGAGGAGAAGCTGCCCAGTGGTGTGCTGCTGACCGGAGTCGAGAAACTGGTCGGCTTCATGCGCAAGAGCTCGGTCTGGCCGGCCACCTTCGGCCTGGCCTGCTGCGCGATCGAGATGATGTCGTTCGGCAGTCCCCGGCACGACTCGGCCCGGTTCGGCATGGAGGTGTTCCGCGCCTCGCCGCGGCAGGCCGACCTGATGATCGTCGCCGGCCGGGTCAGCCAGAAGATGGCGCCCGTGCTGCGCCAGATCTACGACCAGATGCCCGAGCCCAAATGGGTCATCGCGATGGGGGTCTGTGCCAGCACCGGCGGGATGTTCAACAACTACGCGATCGTCCAGGGCGTCGACCACATCGTGCCTGTGGACATCTACCTACCCGGCTGCCCTCCGCGACCCGAGATGCTCATGGACGCGATCCTCAAACTGCACAACAAGATCCTGCACGCACCGTTGGGAGCAAACCGGGAGGAGGCCGACGCGGAACGCGAGCGCTCGGCCATGGAGGCCGAGCCCGCCCACGCGATGAAGGGCCTACTGCGGTGACGAATCCACGGTTGCCGAGGCTGGGTGCGAGCCGATGACGGACGACCGGTCGCCCGCGCAGGACGACGCCACCGCTGCTGCCGCCGGTGAGGAGGAGTCGCCGGCCGACCAGCTGGCTGCGCCACCGCCCGCTCCCGAGCGGTCGAGCGGCGAGGCCGTCACGGCTGGTCCGGGCGACGTCGCGGCCGAGGTGGCCGCCGCCGAGCTGCCCACACCACCTCCCGCCCACCCGTCGCGGCGCGGAATGTTCGGCGTCGAAAGCTCGGGGGACACCTCCGGTTACGGGCGGCTGGTGGTGCGCGACACCAATCCGGTGCGCCACGGCTCGACGCCCCGGCCCTGGGGCTGGGGCTTCGACGAGGTCGGCGACGCCCTGGGCAGTGCGCTCGAGACCGCAGGCGGGTCGTTCGACGAGGCGGTCGAAAGATCGTTGGTTCATCTCGGGGAGCTCACCCTCTTCGTCCGCCGTGAGCATCTGGTCGAGGTGGCCCGAGCACTGCGCGACGACCCCGCCCTCCGCTACGAGATGTGCATGGGCGTCAGCGGCGTGCACTACCCCGAGGAAATCGGCCGCGAACTGCACGCGGTCTACCCGTTCCTGTCGATCACTCACAACCGCCGGGTGCGGGTCGAGGTCGCCTGCCCGGACGACGATCCGCACGTTCCCTCGATCGTCGAGCTTTACCCGGCGAACAACTGGCACGAGCGGGAGACCTTCGACTTCTTCGGGATCGTCTTCGACGGGCACCCCGCGCTGACCCGGATAGAGATGCCCGACGACTGGCCAGGGCATCCGCAGCGCAAGGACTACCCGCTCGGCGGCATCCCCGTCGAGTACAAGGGTGCGACG
>DATFBR010000228.1:0-3850 GCA_035253685.1 Jiangellaceae bacterium | reverse complement strand
GACGATGACCACCACGAACACCACCAGCACGGCGACCCTCCCGTCGGTGTCGGTTCTCCGATCGTGTCACGCTGTGGCTCCACCGGCGTATCCGGAGGCACGCGTGACCCTACGGCTGGGTACCAGGGACTTCAGCGCGGGTGAGTTCGCCGTCATGGCCATCGTCAACCGGACGCCGGACTCGTTCTACGACCGCGGTGCAACCTTCGATCTCGATTCGGCGCTGCACCGGGTGGACACGGTGGCGGCCGAGGGTGCCAAGATCGTCGACATCGGCGGGCTCAGCGCCGCTCACGGTCCCGCGGTCTCCGAGGAGGAGGAAATCGACCGGACTGCCGGCCTCGTCGCCGCCGTGCGGGAACGGCATCCGGACCTGGTGATCAGCATCGACACCCACCGCGCCGCGGTCGCCGACGCCGCCTGTGCGGCTGGTGCTCACCTGGTCAACGACACGTGGGCGGGGGCCGATCCCGAGGTCGCGGCCGTCGCGGCGCGCTGGGGCGTCGGCCTGGTGTGCAGCCATACGGGTGGACTACGGCCGCGTACCGACCCGCACCGGGTCGCGTATCGCGACGTTGTCGCAGACGTGATCGCCGCAACCACGGACCTCGCCGAGAAGGCGGTCGCTGCGGGCGTACGCCGCGACGGCATCCTGGTCGACCCGACTCACGACTTCGGAAAGAACACCCGTCACTCACTCGAGTTGACCCGGCGCCTCGACCTGGTGGTCGCGACCGGCTGGCCGGTGCTGGTGAGCCTGTCCCGCAAGGACTTCGTCGGTGAGACCCTGGGCCTGCCCCCGTCCGCCCGGCTACCCGGCACGCTCGCCGCCACTGCCGTGTCGGCATGGGCGGGCGCGAGGGTTTTCCGGGCGCACGACGTCGCCGAGACCCGACAGGTCCTCGACATGATCGCTGCGATCCGCGGCACCCGTCCGCCGCGGTTCCCGCGGCGGGGCCTCATGTGAGCGCGGTGCCGCCCGCGGCTCCTCCTTCGTTGTTGACCCGGACGATGACGTCGACGGCTTCGCCGGGGTCGTCTGTCACGCACCACAGGTCGAGATCGGCCATCGCGATCTTCTTCTCGGCTGCCACGGTGCCCCGCAGCCAGTCCAGCAGCCCGGCCCAGTAGGCCGCGCCCATGAGCACGATCGGGAACTGCGTGACCTTGCCGGTCTGGACCAGTGTCAATGCCTCGAACAGCTCGTCGAGCGTCCCGAAGCCGCCGGGGAAGACGACGAATCCCTGGGCGTACTTGACGAACATCGTCTTGCGCGCGAAGAAGTACCGGAAGTTGATGCCGAGGTCGACGTACTCGTTGATTCCCTGCTCGAACGGCAGTTCGATGCCGAGGCCGACAGAGACACCGCCACCCTCGACGGCACCCTTGTTGGCCGCTTCCATGATGCCCGGGCCGCCGCCGGTGATCACCCCGTAGCCGGCCCGGGCGAGCGCAGTGCCGAGCGCGACCGCCGTGACGTAGAGCGGATCGTCTCGCGGCGTCCGGGCGGATCCGAACACGCTGATCGCCGGGCCGAGGTTGGCCAGCGACCCGAACCCCTCGACGAACTCGGACTGGATCCGCATGACCCGCCACGGGTCTGCATGGACCCAGTCGGCCGGGCCCCGGCTCTCCAGCAACCGCTGGTCGGTCGTCGTGGCCTCGAACTGGGAGCGGCGGAGGGTCACCGGGCCGCGGCGCTTCTCTGCGGGCGGGCCGGGGCGCTGCGATGCCGTCACGGTCGTCAGGTTAGTCACCGTGTAGGGCTGGCGGCGCGGTGAGCCAGGTCCGCATCCGGTCCTCGCAGCGCTGCACCTCGCGCAGGTCGACGCGTTCGTCGTCGGCATGGGCCAGGCTGGGGTCACCCGGCCCGTAGTTGACCGCCGGGATGCCGAGCGCCGAGAAGCGGGCCACGTCGGTCCAGCCGTACTTCGGCCGCGGCTCGGCACCCACCGCTGCGACGAAGGCTGCGGCCGCCGGGTGGTTCAGGCCCGGCCGTGCGCCGGGTGAGCTGTCGAGGGTCGTCACCTCGTATCCGTCGAAGAGCTCGTGCAGATGGGCCTCGGCGTCCGCTTCACTCCTGCTGGGGGCGAACCGGTAGTTGACCGTGACCACGCAGGTGTCCGGGATGACGTTGCCGGCGATGCCGCCCCGGATGTCGACGGCGCTGAGCCCTTCGCGGTAGACCAAGCCGTCGACCCCGACCTCGGCCGGGACGTAGCGTCGCAGCCGAGCCAGCACCTCGCCGGCCGCATGGATGGCGTTGCTGCCCATCCACCATCGGGCGGAGTGCGCCGCCCGCCCGCGGACGCTGACCGCCACCCTGAGCGTCCCGTTACACCCGCCCTCGACCTGCGCGGAGGTCGGTTCCATCAGCACGGCGAAGTCGGCGGCGAGCCACTCCGGGTGACGCTGAGCCACCCGGGCGAGCCCGCTGCGATCCGCCTCGACCTCCTCGTTGTCGTAGAAGACGTACGTGACATCGCGGACCGGCTCCGGGACGTGTGCCGCCAGCCGGAGGGCCACGGCGACGCCGCCCTTCATGTCGACGGTGCCGCGGCCCCAGAGCACCGGGCCGTCCCGGCGGGTCGGCAGGTTACCTGCGATCGGCACGGTGTCCAGGTGCCCTGCGACGATGACCCGCTCGCCCTTGGCAGCGCCGGTGCGGGCGACGACGGTGTTACCGGCGCGGTCGATACGCAGGTGGTCGCGGCCGGACAGCGCCGCAGCGACAGCGTCGGCCAGTACGGCTTCGTCGCCGCTGACCGACGGAACGTCGCACAGCGCCGCGGTCAGGTCCGGGGCGGCCAGCCCGAGGTCGAGGCGCACGGTCACGCCTGCCGACCCTACTGTCCGGCCAGGTCGCCGCCCAGTGCGCTCGGTCCGGTGCGTGCGCCGCGCGCATGCTGGCGCTGCTGGCCGCCGACCCCGACGGCACCTTCGTGCCCGGGGCCGGCGGCAAAGATTCCACCCGCATGTCCACCTTCGGGTGACGCCCACCCCACACCCGACTCATACCGTCCAAAGGGCCCACAGACGCACCGAGAAGGGTCCATCCTTGACGATCGCAAGCGGCGAACCCACCGGCAGCTTCTACGACGATGTCCGCAAGCTGCCGGCCGTTCTGGCGGAATTGCGCATGGCCCACCTCTGGGCCGCGGCCCTCACCGCCGAACTGGACCTCGATCACACCGGACTCTGGGAGCAGGCTGACGTCATCGTCGCCGAGCTCTCCACGGAGGCCTACCACATCACCGCCGTCGTGACCGGCGAGCCGGCGACCAGCGCCGCGGTGCGGGTGGCGCCAGTCGTTCGACTGAGGGAGCTTGCAGTCGCGCAGTCTCGCCTACTCGCAGCGCTGGCGGCGGCGACACGGTCGGAACAGTCAACCGGAGCGCTTCTCACCGCTGCTGACCGGTCGACGCGTCGCGTCCGAATGCTCGGTGGCCGGCTGCTGCGCGTGCTCCGTTCAGCCCAATGGGTCGCGTCCGTCGACGAGAAGCGCGCATTCGTGCCGGCGATCCGGGGAGATGGGTGACTGGCACACGGATCATCCGACCCGGCTGAGGGCAACGATGATCGGGCTTCTTCCAGCCGTCATGCTGTCCATCGCGGCTGCGGCATCCCACGCCCTCGCCGCCGTGGTACAGGAGCGCCTGGCTGCGCGGTTGCTGCGCGAATCGATCACCGTGTCGTGGCGCCGCGGCAGCTCTCAGCTGCTGCGCCGTCGCCGGTGGTGGATCGCGGTGGGCCTGAGCGCAACGGCCGCGGTCTTCCATGTGCTCGCCCTCCGGTACGGTCCGCTCACGGTCGTCCAGCCCCTGGGAGCGCTGACACTGGTCCTTGCCCT
>DATFBR010000227.1:0-3635 GCA_035253685.1 Jiangellaceae bacterium | reverse complement strand
GTCGAACTGCGCCGTGGGATCGGATACGTCATCCAACACGTCGGCCTGTTCCCGCACCGCACCGTGGAGGAGAACGTCGTCGTCGTACCCGAACTGGTCGGCTGGCCGGCTGCACGTCGTCGGGAACGGGCCAGAGAGCTGATGGATCTGGTGGGGCTCGACCCCGCCCTGCACGGCCCGCGGTACCCGAACGAGCTCTCCGGCGGCCAGCGGCAGCGCGTGGGCGTCGTCCGAGCGCTCGCGGCCGACCCGCCGGTCCTGCTGATGGACGAGCCGTTCAGCGCCGTCGACCCGGTGGTTCGCGGGCAGCTCCAGGACGAGTTCCTTCGCCTGCAGGACGAGGTGCGCAAGACGATCCTGTTCGTCACCCACGACATCGAGGAGGCCGTCCGTCTCGGTGACCGGATCGCGGTCCTTGCACAGGGCGGCCACCTCGAGCAGTACGACAGCCCGGCGGCGATCCTCGGAGCGCCCGCGACGCCGTTCGTGGCCGGCTTCGTGGGCGCCGACCGCGGGCTCAAGCGGCTGTCCGTGACGCCGGTCACCGAGGCCGACCTGGAGCATCCGCCGGTCGTCCTGATCGACGCGCCGCTCGCAGAGGTCGGACGGGCCATGGGCGACTCACGCTGGGCCGTCGTCCTCGATCCCGACGGCGGGCTGGCCGGTTGGATCGGACGCGAGCTTGCGAACGGTCCGGGGGTCGTGCGGGACGAGGCCCGTCGGATGAATGCCTGGGTGGGACTCGGCGACAGCCTCCGCGTCGCGTTCGGCGAGATGCTGCAGTGGAACGCGGGGTGGATCGCGGTGCTCGATCACGACGAGCGCTATCTAGGGGTACTGACGCCGACGACCCTGCACGCCGCGCTTCGGCGCTCGGTCGAGGCGGACCTTCATGCTGTCGAGCCCGAGCAGATCGAGCTGGAAACGGTGCAGGACGCCTGAACCGCGGTGGCACCGGCTCTGGCCGACAAGTCCCTCGACGCCGAGATCAGCTCGGAAGGGCAGGTGCGGTTCCAGCTCGCCGCGCAGACGCCCTGATCGACTCAAGCGGTCTGCTGATCGCGATGGTCGCCGACCTCTGGCAGCGGGCCGCGGTTCAGGCGCTCGTCCCACTGGAGCAGATCGACGACTGTGGGAGCCTCGGCCAGGTCGGGCCACAGATCGGACCATTCGGCCCCATCGCCGATCCGGGCGAGTTCGTTGCTCGGCGTCGGAGGGGTCGTCCAGGTCGAGCGCAGGTGGGCGATCTCGGCCTCCAGCATGTCGAGCCTGTTGCGCTGCACACCGATCCGATCGGCGGCCGTGTCGAGGAGATCGACGACGTGCACGGTGAACGAGTGATGTTCTTTCGTGTACCGCTCGTGCTCGGCCGCATACGCAGCCGCCTGGTTGGCCCGTACGGTGGCCAGTTCGACCCGCCACCGGCGGTCGAGGCGCAAGACCATCGACCCGAGCAGCAGCGAGAGCAGTGCTCCGCCGGCCGCGGCGACCGACATCCATACACCGTCGAGTACGAACGCAGTCACTGACAGTCCTACCGCCACAACCGGGGCGAACCCGGCGATGAACCGGTACACATACAGGCGGCGGCGGTGCCGGACTCGGCTCATGCCGGAACCGTAGCGGGGCATTCCGCTACGGATGCGCAGCACACGCCGCCGTGGCCTCGATCGGGCAACCAGTTCAGGCGTGCCGGGCGCCGTCGGCGTCCTCCTCGTCGTCCGGTGGCACCATGCATGCCCGCTCCAGGCGCAGCCCGGCAATCGAGACGACAACGGCGGCGACTGCCACCAGTGTGGACAGGATGACCCGGTTCCGACCGGCTGGAACGGCGAGCGAGTCGAGGGCCAGCACCGCCAGGCCGACGTACGCACCGGCGGCAAGCGCGCCGAAGACGGCCGCGGCCTTGCCGAGGGCGAGTAACCGTGCCGCCCGCAACGCATCCATCCGGCTGTCGTAGCGACGCTCCTCGATCCATCCGCGGACCGTCCGGGCGCCGACGAAAAGAACGACGGCGAGGAAGACCAGCAGCAGCGGCAGGATCCACGGCACCGGTGGCAGTGCGTTCGACATGGTGTCGATGATCCGCCCGATGGACCAGCCGACCGGTGCCGCCGCCAGCGCCACCCAGACCAGGGTGCCTACCCGCGTGGGACGCACGGTGTGCGATTCAGTCGGGCAACTCGAGCACGGCGTCGTCGACCCGCCGGACGCCACCGCCGTCGGCGACGCTGTCACGAAGATCGGCGACCCGGCCATGGCCAGGGATGGCGAAGTCGGGGTCCACCTCCGCCCACGGGACGAGCACGAACGCCCGCTCGTGCAGGCGGGGGTGCGGCAACTTGAGGTCATCGTCGTCCACGACCCCTTGGCCGACCGCCAAGACGTCGACGTCGAGAGTGCGTGGGCCCTTCGGCACCTCGCGAGTGCGTCCGAACGCATCCTCGGCGGCCTTGCACCGCTCCATCAGCGAGCGTGGCGAGAGCGTCGTGTCGACGACGAGGACGGCATTGAGGAATGCCGGTTGCTCCGCCGGCCCACCGACCGGTTCGGTCTCGTAGACCGCGGACACGGCGACCGGGTGGATCTCCGGCGAGTCGGTGAGCGCGTCGACAGCGGCCTGCAGGTAGTCGAGCCGGTCGCCGAGATTGCTCCCCAGGGCGAGCGCGGCGCGCCGCAGCGGTCGCAGGTCGCCCGTCAACGTGTCGGCGTCGACGAGGTTGGGGTTCGGGGCATTGGTCACGAGCGGACCCTTCGGATGGTCACGGTCACGTCGCCGAAAGGCACCGGCATGGGCGCTTCCGGTTTGTGCACGGTCACCTCGACGTCCTCGACCCGCGTGTCGTTCAGGCAGAGGTCGGCGATGCGCTGGGCGAGCGTCTCTACCAGCCGGACCGGTTCCCCCGCGACGACGCCCGCGACTCGTTCGGCAAGGCTGCCGTAATCGACCGTGTCGGCAAGATCGTCGCTTTCAGCCGCCGCCCGCGTGTCGACGCCGAGGACGACGTCGACGGTGAACTCCTGGCCGTCCTCACGTTCCCGTGCGAACCAGCCATGGCGTCCCCGCGCGGTCAGGCCGCGCAACGTGATTCGGTCGGACACGGGACCGACCCTAGCTCCCGGCCCGGACCGACGGCGGGTCGGTCCGTCAGCCGTCGCGGTGCTGCACTCCGGACGCGTGGTGCACCCAGAGTCGCCAGGTGTCGCCGTCGCGGCGGAACACGTTGGTGGCGACCGCATGCCCGCCCGCGAACACCGTGTCGGGCATGCCGTCGGCCGCCGACAGCAGGTTTTCGGTGCACGTGACCACGGCGACCCCGTCATGGGTCTCGGCCACCACGTCGGTGAGGACGAACTGGAGGTAGGGCGTTGCGACCAGCACGGCGGCCCAGGATCGCATGACGGCCTTGTGCCCGTGGATCGGCGCCAGCCCCGGGTGTACGCACACGGCCGTGTCATCGACCCACAACTGTTCGAGCGCGTCGATGTCGCCGCGTTCGACGGCCTCGTAGAACGCCGCGTTCGCCGCCAGGACGTCGGCATCTCCCGAGCTGGTCACGTCGCCGTCCCGCTTGCCTCGACACCCCACTGCGCAGCGAGCCGGACAGCGTCGAGAGAGCCGGGAACCTCGTGCA
>DATFBR010000226.1:0-4883 GCA_035253685.1 Jiangellaceae bacterium | reverse complement strand
GAGGATCATTGCCTCACCTCCGTGCCCACGCTGTCGAGCAGGGCTTCCAGGCGTCCTTGAGTGTGCTCGCCCCAGCGGTGGATGCGCCAGTGCCGGCGCTTGGCGTGACGGAACAGGTGAGCGTCGGGGTTGACGGCCTGCGGATGGCCGACCATCTCCAGCCATGGCCGGTCGGAGTGGCTGTCGCCGTACGCGTACGACCGGGACAGGTCGATACCGTGGCTCTCGGCATACCGCGAGAGCCACGCGGCGCGCGCCTCGTCGACCAGCGGTGGCGTGGCCAGGTACCCGGTCCACACGCCGTCCCGGCTGTGCATGTGCCCGGCGACGATCTCGTCGAACAGCGACGCCAGCGGCTCGACCAGCACGTCGATCGTCCCGGTGATGAGGACGGTGTGGTGCCCGGCGTCCCGGTGCAGGCGGATCCTGCGGACGGCCTCGGGCATCGTGCGCTGGAGGAGGGCCTCGGAGAGGACCTCGTCGACCAGCCGGCGGAGCTCGGCCTCGTCGACTCCTTCGTAGCGGCGCATGAACGTCCGGATGAAGTCGCCGCGGTCGCGCCGCTCGGCCCGCAGGTAGCGGGGGAGGGAGCGGATGAGATCGACGATCTCGGCCGACCACTGCGACCGGGGCAGGCTGGCCAGCTTGGCCCACAGGTAGTGCTCGACGGCGTTGGAGGCGACGACGGTGCCTTCGAGGTCGAAGACCGCGGCGACGTCGTCTCGCTCGGGAAGAGTCACCGTGCCGTCGCCCGAGCTGGCCCGGCGGCGGCCGGAGAAGGACCGCATGACGGCGGTGACGCCAGGAAAGTGGACACCCTGCAGGTAGTGCTCCCAGTCGATCTCGCCGGCGTCGAAGCCGTGCTGCTCGCGCCGCTCCGCCGGCAGCGTCTCGTGCAGGGCGAGCGTCCGGCTGTCGTCGTAGATGACCTCGGCCTGGGTGTAGGACTGGTACAGGTCGGCGTACGTACGCAGGACCTCGAGCTCCTGCTGGCGGCGGTGGACCGAGCCCATCCAGTCGCGGGTCCGATCGGACGCCGGCATCCGCAGCAGGGCACGCTCCGCGAGGTCGACGGCACGCTCGCCGGTGCGCAGCATCCGCAGCACCTGGCTGGTGCCGGGGAACCGCCACGACGGCACCTGGATGTGCCCGCGCTCCTGGTCGGGCATGGGGTGGCGGTGGAAGTACGCGTGCACGTGCTCGTACATGCCGCGGAACGGCAGCGGGTTGCGGGCTCCGGAGCTGACGTGGAAGTAGGCCGGGCCGCCTGGCTCCGGGGGAGCAGCGGCGACGGCGAGCGTCGCGTTGACGACGAGGTCGACCGGGATGAGGTCGAGGACGCTGTCGGGCAGCCCGGGGAACTCCGGCAGGATCCCGCGCCCGTAGGCGATGATCAACGGGTCGGCCATCTTGAACCCGTCGATCCAGCCGGGATACGGGTGGCGCAGGGAGCTCTCGACGATGGCCGGCCGGACGATCGACAGCCGGTGCCCCGCCTGCGCCCACTGCTGCTCGGCGACGCGTTCACCCAGCGCCTTGGTCAGGGTGTAGACGTCCGGCCAGCCCAGGCTCTGCGCGCGGGAGCGCCCGTAGTCGACCAGTCGCTTGGTCACCCACTCCCGGCGAGCCTCCTCCGCCGCCACGGCGACGCGCTGCGGTCCGGCCTTGCCGTGTTCGCCCCGTGCCGTCGCCATGGCCTTCTTCAGGACCTCCGGCCGACGTGACGCCGCCTCCACCTCCGCGCGGGCGGCCGCCGCAGCGGCCGACTCGGTGTGCCAGTCGACGTCATGGGTGAGCGGCGCCTCGGTCACGACCCCCTTGCGCACGCCTGCGACGTATGCGGTGGAGATGTGGACGATGTGCGGGTCGGAACCGTTGCGGGCCACGGCGGCGTAGAGCCCGGCGACGCCGGAGACGTTCGTCCGGAACGCCTCGTCGATCGGAGGGTCGAACGACACCGTCGACGCACCGTGAATCATGACGTCGATGTCGCCGGGGAGGACGACGCCGGCGGACGACGCCGCCTCGAGGTCGCCGTCGACGACGGTGACCCGTTCGGCGACGGCGCGGTCGACGTCGGCATCGCCGACCCGTTCGCGCCACCGCTCGAAGACGGGCTTGCGCAGCAGCCCGGGTAGCCGGGCCGCGCCGGGCATGCTGCCCTTCGGCCGGACCAGCAGGGTCACCCGGGTCGTCGGATAGGACGAGAGCAGTTTCTCCAGCACCGCCTGACCGAGGAAGCCGGTGGCGCCGGTCAGTAGGACGTGACTGCGGTCGAGATGGCCGCCGACCTGCTGGTCTGCGTCCGGCACTAACGGACCGCCGTCTTCACGGTGGCCACGGCCCGCCGGACGTGAGGCAGTACGCGTGCGGTGACGCCCGGCCGTGGCGGTGGCGGCAACCCGGCCTTCGGCCCGACGCCGAACGCGGCCACCGCCGTCGACACGAGGTCGAGCCCCTCCTGCCCGGGGAGTGTGTCGACCTTGCGGTCCAGTCGGCTGATGTGCTTCTCGCCCTCGGAGCCGCCCATCAGGTAGTCGAGAACGAAAGCCGTCTCCGCCTTCGGCTGGATCGTCGAGCCCACCGGTGCCCAGAACTTGCGCAGCGCGAACCGGGTGAGTTTCTGTGCCCGCTCGGAGCGTTCGAGCCGCTCGCGCGCCTGTGAGTTGTAGAAGGCCAGGTGACGGGACTCCTGGTGCTGGACCCGGCGCAGGAGCTTGGTGAGCTCGGGGTGGTCCTCACGCTCGATCATGCGGGCGTAGGCGGCGTGCGCCGACCACTCGTTGATGGCGCCCCAGGTCATGTGCACGGCCACGAAGTCATCGCCGATGATGTTGGCGGCCAGCGACTGCTCGATCGGCGCGAGCCGGTCACGGACGCCCTGGGCGAGGCGGACCTTGCGGATGTGGCCGTAGTCGGCCGGGACCCGGTGGGCGCGCAGCACGGCGTCGAGCGCCTCGCCGTGCCAGAACTCTTCGTACGCCCACATGGTCAGGAACGCGGTGACCTCCGGATCCTTGTGCGAGGGCGTGACGAGCAGGTCGCGCAGGTAACAGATGGTGTGGCTCTCGACGTCGGACATGTACCGCAGGCAACGCAGCGCCGACCGCGACAAGGGTCGCTGGGCGAACGAGTCGTAGTCGACGTCGTCGCTGCGCACCCGGTGCGCCGTGGTCGTGTACTCCGCGATGTCGAAACCCACAGACGCCTCCGCTCACCTCGCTGGGATGTGCTCAGGCTACGGGTCCGGCCGGATCGGAAACCAGGCGGTCCCGCCGCAGAGCCGGAGCTCGACGGCGGGACCTCGGACCATCCCACGGGGGCGGATGGCCCGTGTGAACCAACCTACCCGACATGATGGGGTGACTGACGGGACTTGAACCCGCGACGTCCTGGACCACAACCAGGTGCTCTACCAACTGAGCTACAGCCACCATGACGCGCTCACCAGGGAAGCGCGGCCGGTCAAGTATACGGGTTCGGTGCGGCCCGCTGAGTCTCCGCAGCACTCGGCTCGATGAGCTCCGCGGCGATCCGCGGGTCGGCGACGAGACCCTCACCCACGGACGCTGCTGCCTCCCGGGACGCCGCGCTGTCGGGTCCGGGGAGAGGCACGAACACCGTGCGGCGGTAGTAGCGCAATTCGTCGATGGAGTCGCGGATGTCGCCGAGCGCGCGGTGGTTGCCGGTCTTGCCGGGGCTGGCGTAGTAGACCCGCGGATACCAACGCCGGACCAGCTCCTTGATCGACGAGACGTCGACGTTGCGGTAGTGCAGCCACGCCTCGACCTCGGGCAGATCCCGAGCGAGGAAGAGGCGGTCCATGTGGACGGTGTTGCCCGCGAGCGGCGTCTTCGCCGGCTCGGGAACGTATTCGCGCAGATAGGCGAGTACGACCGCATTGGCGTGCTCGAGCGTGACCCCGATGGCGAACTCGTCGATCAGACCACTCGCTGTGTGCATCTGCCGGACGACGTCGTGCATCTGCGCGACCGCGTCGTCGGGCGGCCGGATGACGAGGTCGACCCCCTCGCCGAGCACGTTGAGCTCGCCGTCGGTGACCAGCACGGCGACCTCGACCAGCGCGTCGCGGGCGAGATCGAGCCCCGTCATCTCGCAGTCGATCCAGACGAGCCGGTCACTGTTCACAGTGCAACTTTATGGTGCCTCAGCGCCGTCGGCGCCGGCCGCGACGACCTGCTGTGGACGACGCCGGGTGTTGCACTGCCCTCGGCGCTGCGAGCGCCAGCACGACCACCAGCACGATCGCACCGAGGACCACCGCTCCGGCGACCCAGCGCGGCTGACCACCGGCGATCAGAACGGCACCGGCGACCGCCGCCGCGAACACCCCGTAGACCGCCACCTCGACGATCGAGGTTCCGGCGATCGGCTGGTCCGTCGAGCCGTGACCCGGTGCCGACGCGACCCTCCCGGTTCCGCCCCGCCGGTGCTTCGACACGGCGCGGACGCTAGTCCCCTCATCGGCGCTCTGCCAGTGGTCCGGTGTGTATTTCTGTCCGTCAGACAAGGCAGGAACCCGGCGGGCGGCATATCGATTTCGCCCGGCTCCGGCGGCTCTGACCGCATCGATCACCTGGCTGGCCGGCAGGCGCGGTCTGTAGCTCCGCGAACGACTTCATCGCGCCCCCCTCGCGCTTGCGCGCTATGCCGATCATCGCGACGGTTGCCGGGCACGTCGACGGCTAATCCTGAAGTGATGGACGCAGCTGGGACGAGCCGTTCGTCGGCGCTGACGTGCCGCGACGGCGGATCTGCGCGTCCGTCCGGAGCCCGGTGCTCCGTGAACCAGCCGACTCGTTCAGGCGGGCTTCAGCCTTCTGGCGGTATCAGGGTTCGAGGGAGCCTTCCTTCGTGCTCCG
>DATFBR010000225.1:0-6714 GCA_035253685.1 Jiangellaceae bacterium | reverse complement strand
GCCCGCCTCTCGGCCGTCGCGCCTGCGCTGTTTCTTGGCTTCGAGCCGGGTAGACCCTTTGACCGAGATCACCTCGTCGGCGGTGTCGTCGGCCGGCCGTGGCTCGCGCAGACGCACGACGGTGTTGGGCGGGTCGTCGGGCTGGGTCTCGTCGGTGTCGGCATCTCCCTTTCGACGCCGACGTCGGCGCCGCCGTCGGGTCGCGGCGGTGTCCTCCCCCGTGCCCTGGTCCGGCTCCTGGCCGGCTTCGACCGTACCGTCGCCGGCCGCTTCACGCTCCGGACGGTCATCGGCGCCGGCTCGATCGGCGCCGGCCTGGTCGTCGCCGGATCCGCCCTGGCCGGACTCGTCCTCCACGGTGCTCGGGGCCTCACCGGCGCCCTTCTTCCGCCGACCGCGACCTCCGCGGCGCCGCCGTTTGCGGGGCGTGCCGTCGGCGTCGTCCTGCTCGTCGTGCAACTCGTCGGCGGTCTCTGCTTCCGCATCGTCGTCGCTGCCGGCGCGCCTCTGTTCCCGGGCCGGACGGGCAGGCGTCTCGGCGGCGGTGAATTGCGGCGCTTGGAACAGGAGGGGCACCGCCGGAGAGGTAGCGACCCCCGGAGTGGTTTCAGCCGAGATCACTGCCACATCGCCGGAGTCCGTCGGGGATCCGGCCGGCTCCTCGGTTCCCGTGTCGGCCGCGGAGGCCCGACCGGATCGTGAGCGCGTGGTCGCGGCAGCGGCCTTCTTGCGGGGCCGGCGCGCGGGTTTGTCCGATGCCGGCGCCTCGACGTCGCCGGAATCGGCGGATGTGTCCGCTGTGGCGGTCTGTTCGGCCGGCTCGCGGCGATTGCCGGACGCCTTGGCGCGAGTTCGCCGCGCCCGAGGAGCGGCGGTCGGCTCCGCGGCCTGCTCGGTCGGGCCGGGCTCCGCCTCGCTGCCCTCGACAGCAGTCGGGGCTTCGGTCGCAGCGGGCGGACCGGCCTCCCGGCTCGCGCTGCGGCGGCGCCGGGTCGACGTTGCCGTGCTAGTGGGGTCGTTGGTCGTGGTCGTGCTGTCTGTGACGTTGCCGTCGTCCATCCGGGTGGTCTCCCGTCGGCCCTGCCGCGGGGCGCCGCGCCCCTGTGGGCGCGCTGCTCGCCGCGTCAGGGCTCCTGTCGGCCGCCGGATTCCCTGAGGGCCCGGCGGAGAAGCCTTCGGTCGGCGACGTCCTCCGATTGGTGCCGTCGGCGGGATCCGCGGGTCGAACCGCGCTCGCGCGCCCGAGCCGGGCAGCGTCGCGGTCGGGCTCCATGGTTCACCCACCGTGCCGGAGGGACGCGCCGAGCGGCAACTGCGCCTGCCCCGATTCACCACGTGGCGTCGAGGGCGGCGCGAAGTCAGCCACACGACGGTGTCCGGCGAGGACGTCGTCGGGTCGGACGGCCGGTGTTCCGTGCCGCGCGACCTCTCTCATTATCACATACGCGAGCAGCCCGGCGCTCCGAAAGCGGCTCGGCGTGCCGTGAGCATGCCTGTACGGGCATGGCTCGGCGGGTCGAGCACCAGTTCAGTGATACCTCCGGACATCCCCGGATGTGACACGCGGTGGCGGGCTCATACGGTTTCCCCATGACGGGCGGGGAGGACGGTCAGGCTCCCGCTGCACCGGCGGGCACGCTGGCGATCAGCACCCGCGGGCTGAGCACCGCCGAGGTCGAGGAACGGATCGCCACCGGCCGGGTCAACGACGTGCCCACCCGGTCGAGCCGCACCATCGGCGAGATCGTCCGGGCCAACCTGTTCACGCGGATCAACGCGATCATCGGCGTGCTGTTCGTCATGGTCCTGTCCGTCGGGCCGATCCAGGACGCGCTGTTCGGCGGCGTGATCATCGCCAACACGCTGATCGGCATGATCCAGGAGTTGCGCGCCAAGCGGACCCTTGACCGGCTGGCCGTGGTCGGCGAGGCCAGGCCACAGGTGCGCCGCGACGGCGTCACGACCGAGATCGCCCCCTCGGGGATCGTCCTCGACGACGTGATCGAGCTCGGTCAGGGCGACAAGGTGGTCGTCGACGGCGTCGTGGTCGAGGCCGACGGCCTGGAGATCGACGAGTCACTGCTCACCGGCGAGGCCGATCCGGTCCTGAAGGTCGTCGGTGAGCCGGTCATGTCCGGCAGCTTCGCCGTTGCCGGCAGCGGCGCGTTCCGCGCGACGAAGGTCGGCCGTGAGGCCTACGCCGCCCAGCTCGCCGAGGAGGCGACCCGGTTCACCCTGGTCAACTCCGAGCTGCGCAACGGCATCAACAAGATCCTCAAGTTCGTGACCTACGCGATCATCCCCACCGGTATCGCACTGATCATCAGCCAACTGGTCGTGAACGAGGACGACCTGTCCGAGGCGATCCGGCGCATGGTGGCAGGCCTGGTGCCGATGGTTCCCGAAGGCCTCGTCCTGCTCACGTCGATGGCCTTCGCGGTCGGAGTCATCAGGCTCGGCCGCCGTCAGTGCCTCGTCCAGGAGCTGCCGGCGATCGAGGGCCTGGCCCGGGTGAGCGTGGTCTGCCTGGACAAGACCGGGACGCTCACCGAGGGCACGATGGACGTGGCCGAGGTACGCACACTGGCGGACGGCGTGCCCGTGGGCGACGCCCTCGGTGCACTCGCCGCGGTGGACTCGCGCCCCAACGCGAGCATGCGCGCGATCGGCGAGGCCTATCCGCCCCCGCCGGGATGGACGGACACCGCCGACGTCCCGTTCTCCTCGGCACGCAAGTGGAGCGGAGCGACGTTCGTCGAGCCGTCGGGATCGACCTCCACCTGGCTGATCGGGGCACCCGACGTCCTGCTCCGCCCTGGCGACGCGGCACTGACCACCGCCGACGAGCTCGGCGCCCGTGGATTGCGGGTGCTCCTCCTCGCCCACAGCTCGATGCCGGTCGAGGAGGCCCTCGAAGGTCCCGACCGCATGGACGGCCACCTGCGACCGGCCGCCCTGGTGGTCATCGAGCAGCGTCTGCGACCCGAGGCACCGGACACCCTGCGCTACTTCGCCGACCAGGGGGTTCAGACCAAGGTCATATCGGGCGACAACGCCGTCTCCGTCGGTGCCGTCGCCTCGGCACTCGAGATCGAGGGTGCGAGCCACCCGGTCGACGCCCGCAGTCTGTCGACGGAGGAAGCGACGCTGGCCGACCAGCTCGAGGCGAACGCCATCTTCGGGCGGGTCAGCCCGCAGCAGAAGCGTGACATGGTGCACGCGCTGCAGTCGCGCGGACACAACGTGGCGATGACCGGCGACGGCGTCAACGACGTGCTCGCTCTCAAGGACGCCGACATCGGGGTGTCGATGGGCTCCGGCAGCGAGGCGGCGCGCGCCGTGGCCCAGATCGTCCTACTGAACAACAGCTTCTCGTCGCTGCCGTCGGTCGTGGCCGAGGGGCGACGAGTCATCGGCAACATCGAGCGGGTCGCGAACCTGTTCCTCACCAAGACCGCGTACGCCGTCATCCTCGCCGTGGTCGTAGTGCTGACCCAGGTGCCGTATCCGTTCCTGCCTCGGCACCTCACCCTGCTCAGCTCGCTCACGATCGGCATTCCCGCGTTCTTCCTCGCGCTGGCCCCGAACACTGAGCGGGCGCGGCCGGGCTTCACCCGGCGGGTCCTGCGCTTCGCCATACCCGCCGGCGTCGTCGCCGCGGCCGCGACGATCTGCTCGTACCTGTTCGCGCGTTCCGTCTACGACGGTGACCTCGATGCCGAGACCTCGGCGGCGACACTCACCCTCTTCCTGGTCGCGCTCTGGGTGCTCGCGATCATCGCGCGTCCGTACACGTGGTGGCGGATCCTGCTGGTCCTCGCCATGGGAGCCGGCTTCGCCATCGTCCTCACGGTCCCGTGGCTGCAGGACTTCTTCCAACTCGACCTGGTGGGGACGCAGGCGCCCTGGGCCGCCGTGGGCATCGCGGCTCTGGCCGCCGTGGCGCTCGAGCTGATCTGGCGGTTGCGCTGGTTCCGGGCCCGTGACGCCGACGGCTCAGCCGCCTGACCGCCGCAGCAGAGAAGCGTCTACGCGTGGTGGCGGCGAATGGTCGAGGCGTCGGCGCCGACTCCTCCGACGGCCTGCATCGGATCGCCGGCACCGAGATCGCCGATCCCCGCGCTCTCCAGGGCGCCGACCGCCATGGTCCGCCGGACAGCAGAGAAGGTCAGCACGTGGGCGAGCAGGCCGCCGTAGGTGAACGTCCGTGGGGGATCGCACATGGCGTCGACGAAGGTCTCGTCCGCCCTGCCGCTCTCGAGCTGCTCGACCACCTGGTGGCGGAACCGTGGGCCCGCCGCGTCGAGCCGGGCCCGCAGACCCGCCGGTGTGGTGTCGCCCTCAGGTGGCATCCGGGTGCCGCCGTCGAGGGAGGTCAACCACATCTCCAGTTGTCCGACCAGCCGGTCGGTGACGCTGCGCAAGGTCGGGTCGGCGTCGATGCCCTCCACGGAGAGCACGATCGGCCGGTCGAGCACCTCGTCATCGAGCCGGCGGGTGCGGTCGATGATCTCGCCGACCAGCCAGAGGTGGTGGTCGAGCATTCGTACGAGTACCTCCATGGAACTGCTCCTCGAGTCCGCCGGCAACCGCAGGCCGCCCGGCGCATAGAAGTGGACCCCACTGGCAGCAGGAAGGTCGTGAGAAGTCGGGCGTCCCCGGCGGTAGTCCGTCGGAGAAACGCCGTAGGCCCGGCCGAACGCGCGGGAGAACGCCTCGGGCGAGCCGTATCCGGCGTCGTACGCCACCTCGGTGACCGGGTCCGCGGTGGCAGCCAGTCGGTGAGCGGAGCGCTCGAGCAGCAACCGTCGCCGGAAGGCACCCGGCGGCTCACCCAGCGCTGCCGCGGCGAGACGGTCGAAATGGAAGCGGGAGAGGTAGGCATGGCCGGCCAGGTCGTCACCGGTCAGTTGGGGCTCGTCGAGGCTCGCCTCGACCAGGTCGAGAATCCCGCGCAACCGGTCAGGTCCCGTCATGGCTCCGATCTTCGCGGCACGCCGCGGTCGTCCGCCTGATCCTCCTTGCTGTTGTCGAGCCGAACTGAACCGCTATGCACCGTCGTGGCCGGGATCGCCCACCGTCGCCTCGTCCACCGGCCCCTGGGTGAGCCGCGTGGAGACGTACGGCTGCCCGGGCGGGCCCGCTTCGAACCTGCCGAGCGCCGTGACGAGGTCGTCGGGACGCACGGTCGGGGTCAGGTGCCGGATCGCGGCGAGCAGGACGGGAACCTCGGTGTCGCGGTCGATGTCGACCTCGAGCCGCACGACGGCGGCCCGCGCGTCGAGCATCCGGGATCCGTTCTTCGTCACCCGGCGCACCTCGACCGACCCGGCGGCCAGGAATTTCGCAACGGCGGCGGCCAGCGACGTCGGCTCCGCGGCGGGCATCTCGATCCGCCATACGGAGGCCTGGAGCCGATCGGCGAGCGAGTCCCCAGCGGCCTCGACCACCTCGACCACGTCGAGCCCGGCCGGCAACGCGGCGTCCAACGACCGGGCCACGTCGGCCGGATCGCATGCCCGAGTGAGCGAGATCTCCAGGTACTCGGCCTCCGAGGCGGCCCCCATGGGAGCGGCACCGAAGTAGGACACCTTGGGATGCGGGCTGTAACCCTGCGAGTAGGCCATCGGCACCTCGGCGCGACGCAGCGCCCGCTCGAAAGCCCGCTGGAAGTCGCGGTGGCTGGTGAACCGCATTCTGCCGCGCTTGGCGTAGCGGACCTGCAGCCGCTGTACCGCCGCGGCTTGGTCGCGGTGGCGTGCACGGGTCACGGTCGGATTCTCCCCCGGCCGCCGTGAGGGCGACAGCCGGGCCAGGCCAGCGGCGTAGCGACTGCGCCCTTGCTGGCGGCCGGATTCCCGCGTACGTTCGGCTGGATCATTCGGGCGGTGGGGGTAACCGATGACCGATCTCGACACGCGCGCGCTGGACAGTCTTCGCATGACGGTGGCCGGTGACGTGATCGTTCCGAGCGATGTCGGTTACGACGAAGCGCGCACGCTGTTCAATGCCATGATCGACCGGCGTCCGGCCGTGATCGTCGCCTGCGAGGGCGCACCCGACGTCGTCAGCAGCATCGCCTTCGCCCGGGAGAACGACCTCGAGATCGGGGTTCGCGGCGGTGGGCACGGCGTTGCGGGAACCGCCCTGAGCGAGGGTGGACTGGTCGTCGACCTGCGCCGGATGAACCACGTCTCCGTCGACCCCGATGCCCGTCGAGCCGTGGTGGGCGGCGGGGCGACGATGAGCCACCTCGACCGGGCCTGCCAGCCGCACGGACTCGCCACGACCGGCGGACGCGTCTCGACCACCGGCGTCGGCGGCTTCACGCTGGGCGGCGGCACCGGGTGGTTCGACCGCAAGTTCGGTCTCGCCTGCGACAACCTGCTCGAGGCGGAGGTCGTCACGGCCGACGGCAGGACCGTCCGCGCAGCCGAGGACGGGGAAGCGGACCTGTTCTGGGCCCTGCACGGCGGTGGCGGCAACTTCGGCGTCGTGACCTCGCTGACCTTGCGGTTGCACCCGATGGCGGCGACCACCCTCGGCATGCTGCTCTTTCCCCCCGAGCGGGGTCCGGAGGTCACGCGCACCTACCGCGACGTGCTGCTCGGCGGCCCGGACGAGTTGGGCGGCGGCCTCATCTACCTGACCGGCCCGGAGGGTGAGGACTTCGTCCCGGCGGACCTGGTCAACCACCTGACGGTGGCTGTGGTC
>DATFBR010000224.1:0-5783 GCA_035253685.1 Jiangellaceae bacterium | reverse complement strand
CGACCGGCGCGGCGGTGCGGGTGCGCCGTCAGTCCGACGCGGACGTACGGGCAGCGGCGGCCCGCCGAGCCGTCTCGGAGGAACGTCTGCGGATGGCCCAGGAACTCCACGACAGCGTCGGCCACGAGCTGGCCGTCATCGCCATGCAGGCGGGCGTCGCGCTCCACGTCCTCGATCGTGACCCGCTCCGCGTCCGCGAGGCGTTGGAGGCGATCAGGGCGACCAGTCGTGTGTCGCTCGACGGCCTGCGGGCAGAGCTCGACCTGTTGCGGACACCGCTGGGCGAGTCGGCGCCGCGCCGCCCCGCGGCCGGACTGGCCGACCTCGACGTCCTGGCAGAGCGGATCCGGGCCGGCGGCGTCGACGTGGAGACGAGGATCGACGCCGGCGGCGGCCTGCCGCCCGAGATCGACGTCGCGGTGTACCGGATCCTGCAGGAGTCGCTCACAAACGTGCTGCGCCACTCCGGCGGCAAGGTGGCCCAGGTGCGGGTTGACCGCGAGAACGGCCACCTCGTGGTCCGAGTCGTCGACGACGGCCCCGGTCGGGCCGACGCCACGCTTCCGCCGGGAGCCGGTGCCGGGATCCCCGGGATGCGTGCCCGGGCGGAGGAGTTGGGTGGCACGTTCGACGCCGGGCCGCGTCCGGGCGGCGGGTTCGTGGTCACGGCCCGGCTGCCGGTTCCGTCCGGACCAGGATCGCCGGCGTGAGCAGCCAGCCGCGCGACCCGGTCAGCGTGGTGGTCGTGGACGACCAGGCCTTGGTCCGGATGGGCCTGCGCACTCTGCTGGACTCCGAGCCCGACATCGTGCTGGTCGCCGAGGCCGTGGATGGACGCTCCGGCGTCGAGGTCGTGCGAGAGGTGACACCCGATGTCGTCCTCATGGACGTCCGGATGCCGGTGCTCGACGGCCTTGCCGCCCTGCGGGAGATCACCTCAGATCCTGCGCTGAGCGGAGTCCGGGTCATCATGCTGACGACGTTCGAGCTCGACGAGTACGTCTTCGAGGCGTTGCGCGGTGGCGCCAGCGGCTTCGTGCTCAAAGACGCCGCGCCGGCGGAGTTGCTGCATGCCATCCGAGTGGTCGCCGACGGTGCGTCCCTGCTGTCTCCCTCGGTGACCCGTCGGGTGATCGAGCAGTTCGCCGGGCGCGACGTTCCGGCCGGCGCACCGCATCCGGAGCTGAAGCGGCTGACCGAACGGGAGCGCGAGATCGTCACCTGGGTGGCCACCGGGCGGTCGAACGACGAGATTGCCGACGAGCTCGTGGTCAGCCCGGCGACGGTTCGCACCCACGTGAGCCGGGCGATGGTGAAGCTGCATGCTCGTGACCGTGCCCAGCTCGTCGTGTTCGCGGTGCAGTCCGGCCTCACCCGCCCCGACGGTCGCTGATCGGTGCGGTGATCGGGCTAGGCCGGACGCACCACGGGCTCACCGTCGAGCCGGACACCGGCGCTGCGCATCTCCACGAGTGCGCGCTCGGTGGTGTCGAGCGCGACACCGGCGGTCATCCCGAGCAGCACCGTGGTGTCGAACCCCTCGCGTGCCGCGTCGAGTGCGGTCGCCCGCACGCAGTGGTCGGTAGCGATCCCGACCACATCGACCGAGGACACCTCGTGCGAACGTAACCAGTCGGCCAGCGGCATGCCGTCGTGTGAGCGGCCCTCGAAGCCGGAGTACGCGGCCGCATAGGCGCCCTTGTCGAAGACCGCGTCGAACGGCTGCGGGTCGAGGTTGGGGTGGAAGGCTGCGCCGATGGTCCCCGCGACGCAGTGCGGGGGCCACGACTCGACGAAGTCGGGATGGGTGGAGAAGTGGTCGCCCGGGTCGACGTGGTGGTCGCGCGTGGCCACAATGTGGTCGTACTCCCGCTCGTCGCCATCGGCCTCCTGCCATCGGTGCAACACTCCGGCGATCGCGAAGGCCACATCCGCACCGCCGCGGACGGCGAGGCTGCCACCCTCGCAGAAGTCGTTCTGGACATCGACCACGATCAGCGCGCTGGTCATGGCTCCCCTTCGTAGATCGTCGGAATCGCGGGCTCCCCGTGCGACATCTGCAACGCGGTCGGAGGCAGCTCGGCGCGGGACGCCGTGTGCCGGTCACGTGCGGCGGTCAGCGGCTCGTGACCGATGATCTCGCCGTCGCGAACGAGCGGCACCAGCAGCGGCCGGTCGTCGCCATCGTCGACCGGGGACGATCCGAGCCCGATCACTTCCGCCTCGGCGACGCCGTCGGCGGATCGCCGGCGCAAGGCGTACTTGCGACCGCCCACGCTCTTCTTGTCCTTGCTCTTCTTCGCGACGGCCACCACCTCGCCATCTCGACCCTCGCGCGCCACGAGCTTGTAGACCAGCCCCGCCGTGGGCGCACCCGACCCCGTGACAAGTGCCGTGCCGACGCCGTACGAGTCGACCGGCGCCGCAGCCAGCGCCGCTATCGAGTGCTCGTCGAGGTCGCTGGTGACGACGATCCTCGTCGCCGTCGCGCCCAGGGCGTCCAGTTGGGCTCGGACGTCGTGGGCCTGGACGAGCAGATCACCCGAGTCGAGGCGGACTGCGCCGAGCTCCGGGCCGGCGATCTCGACCCCGAGGGCGACGGCCTCGGCGACGTCGTAGGTGTCCACCAGCAACGTCGTTCCCTTGCCGAGCGAGTCCACCTGTGCGGTGAAGGCTTCGCGCTCGTCGTCGTGCAGCAGGGTGAACGAATGCGCGCTCGTTCCCCGCGTGGGCACTCCGTAGGTCCGCCCGGCTTCCAGATTGCTCGTCGACGCGAAGCCCGCGATGAACGCGGCCCGTGCGGCCGCGACGGCGGCCTGCTCGTGGGCGCGGCGCGAACCCATCTCGATGCACGGGCGACCGGCAGCCGCCGTTGTCATCCGGGACGCGGCCGACGCGACCGCCGAGTCGAAGTTCAGGACCGAGAGGATCAGTGTCTCCAGGACTACCGCCTCGGCGAAGCTCGCCTCCACGATGAGCAGCGGGGAGTACGGGAAGTAACACTCACCTTCGGCATAGCCCCAGATGCTGCCGCCGAAGCGGTAGTCGGACAGCCACCGCAGCGTCGGGCCGTCGACGACGCGGTACCGGTCCAGGTAGGCGAGCGTCTCGTGTTCGAAGCGGAAGCGCTCGATGTCGGTGAGCAGGCGGCCCGTTCCGCCCACGACGCCGTAGCGCCGACCCTCCGGGAGCCGCCGCGCGAAGACCTCGAACACCGACCGGCGCCCTGCACTTCCATGCGCGAGTGCGGCCTGGAGCATGGTCAGCTCGTAATGGTCCGTGAGCAGCGCGGTCCCGGGGCCGTCGACAGCCGGCACGATCTACAGCGTAGCCGTCAGCTGCGCCCGCCCACGGGGGCGAGTGGTGACACCATGGAGCCGTGACCACCGCACCCGCCGAGGTCGAACGGCCGGAGTCCGACGAGGTCGTCGCACCCGACACGCCGTGGACGACAGTGGTCTGGAACGATCCGGTCAACCTGATGTCGTACGTGACCTACGTGTTCCAGTCATACTTCGGCTACGCCCGGGTCAAGGCCGAGAAGCTCATGCTGGACGTGCACGAGAAGGGCAAGGCCATCGTGTCATCGGGCACCCGCGAGGCCATGGAGCGCGACGTGGAAGCCATGCACGGCTACGGCTTGTGGGCCACGATGCAGAAGGCGGGGGACCGAGGCTGAGCACCGCGTTCCGGCGGGCCCGTGGCGGCGGGGTGACCGCGGCGTTCCACCAGGTCGAGGCCGAGCTGCTGGGATCCCTGGTCGGTCAGCTGCTCGAGCTCGTCCGTGGCGAGCCCGCAGAGCGCGACCGGGAGCGGTCCGGCGACCCGCTCGCCGCGGCATTGGGGCTCGACGACGACCCGACCCGCCCGACCGACCCGGTCGTGCTGCGGCTGTTCCCGGATGCTTATCGGGACGACCACG
This sequence comes from Jiangellaceae bacterium, assembly GCA_035253685.1. Classification (GTDB taxonomy): domain Bacteria; phylum Actinomycetota; class Actinomycetes; order Jiangellales; family Jiangellaceae; genus DASRTE01. Next base: position 1,861 of record DATFBR010000224.1, on the reverse strand, counting down.
AGGCGGCTGCGGAGTTCCGCCGCTTCACCGAACGAGGTCTGCGCGACGCCAAGGCGAGCGCGGCCGCGGTGGTCCTGGCCTCCCTCGCCGCTGTCGGTCCGGTCGAGTCGGACGACCCGCTGGACTCCGGTGGCGAGAAGGTGCGTCTGCACCTCGACGCCGACGAGGCGCAGGCATGGCTGCGTACGCTCACCGACCTCCGGCTCGCCCTCGGCACCCGGCTCGGCGTCGAGGAAGGCGACGACGAACACTGGCAGGCCCTGCCCGACGACGACCCTCGCCGCCACATCCACGACGTCTACGACTGGCTCGGGTGGGTCCAGGAGACCCTCGTCCGTGCCCTGTCCGTCGGTCTGGACTGATCGCGCGCCGTACACCCGACTGGTCGCGTCGTAGGCTCGACGGCCGTGCTGCACATCGGCCGGGACATCGTGGACGCCATCGTCGCCCACGCGCGTCGCGATCACCCGGACGAAGCCTGCGGGATCGTCGCGGGACCGGTCGGGTCGGACCGACCCGTGCGCCTGGTCCCGATGACCAATGCCGAGCGGTCGCCCACCTTCTTCCGTTTCGACTCACTCGAGCAGCTACGGGTCTGGCGCGAGATGGACGACCGCGACGAGGAACCCGTCGTCATCTACCACTCCCACACCGCCACCGAGGCATACCCGTCGCGGACCGACCTGGATCTGGCCGCCGAGCCCAACGCCCACTATCTGCTGGTGTCGACCCGCAACGAGGACGCGGAGATCCGCTCCTTCCGCATCGTGGACCGGGTGGTCACCGAGGAGGAGGTCGTGGTCGAGGGTGGGGAATGATGGGCCCGGACATCCCCGTTGGCGTTGTACCGACGACGTCCGAGAGAGCTCCAGGAGTCCGTGCCATGGCCATCGAGGTCCGCATCCCGACGATCCTGCGTCAGTACACCGGTGGCGCGAAGGTCGTCGCGGGCGAGGGCGAGACGCTCGGTGCCGTCATCGACGACCTCGACTCGCGGCATCCCGGGCTGCGCGACCGGCTGGTCGAGAACGGCGGGGTACGGCGGTTCGTCAACGTGTACCTCAACGACGAGGACGTCCGCTTTCTCGACGGTCTGACGACACCGGTCACCGACGGCGACTCGGTGACCGTGCTGCCGGCCGTGGCCGGAGGGAGTGCGGCCGGTTGGTGAGGTACGCCTCGTTGCTGGACTCGGTGGGGCACACGCCGCTGGTCGGGTTGCCTCGCCTTTCCCCGTCGGCGCAGGTTCGACTGTGGGCCAAGCTCGAGGACTACAACCCCACCGGGTCGGTGAAGGACCGTCCGGGATTGCGGATGATCGAGAACGCCGAGCGCGACGGCATTCTGCGGCCCGGTCGCACGATCCTGGAACCGACGTCGGGCAACACCGGGATCTCGCTGGCGATGGCGGCGCGGGTCAAGGGGTACCGGCTGGTCTGCGTGATGCCCGAGAACACCTCCGTGGAGCGGCGCCAGCTGCTGCGCGTGTGGGGGGCCGAGATCGTCTGGTCGTCCGCCACCGGTGGCTCGAACGAGGCGGTCCGCGTGGCCCGCCAGCTGGCTGCGGAGCACCCCGACTGGGTCCTGCTCTACCAGTACGGCAACCCGGCCAACACCGAGGCGCACTACGCCTCCACCGGCCCCGAGTTGCTGGCGGACCTGCCGACGATCACCCATTTCGTGGCCGGCCTGGGGACGACCGGCACGCTGATGGGCGTCGGACGGTACCTGCGTGAGAAGGTGCCCGCCGTGGCCGTGGTGGCCGCCGAACCGAGGTACGGCGACCTGGTGTACGGCCTGCGCAACCTCGACGAGGGTTTCGTGCCGGAGCTCTACGACGAGTCGGTGTTGACCACCCGCT
>DATFBR010000223.1:0-2994 GCA_035253685.1 Jiangellaceae bacterium | reverse complement strand
CGCGATCGCCTGGATGCACTCCGACAGCGACGAGTCGCCCGTGGTCAGCGCGTCGTAGTACTCGAAGATCCGGCGGCGCTCCTCGGCGGTGAACCGCTCCGGGAGCAACACCGTCGCGAGCACGACGTCGGCCTGCTTGATCACCTGGTGCCGGTAGATGACCAGCGGATGGTGACTGAGCAGCAGCGGGTACTTCTCGGCAGGCGTTCCGGCGAAGTCCCACGGCTTCCGGTCCAGGAACCCGTCATCCTGCAAGTGCACGCCAGCGCGAGCGTCGTAGGGGATGTGCATCTTCTCCGCCGCCTGACGCCACAGCTCCGGTTCCCCGGGCGTCAGTCCGGTCCGCGCCACGAGCCGGGTGTAGAGGTCCCGGTCGTGCGAGCGCAGGGCCGCGACGGCGTCCGCGGCCGTCTGCAGATTCTCCGCGGCCATCAGGTTCGTGAAGAGGTTGTTGTCCACCACGGTGGAGTACTCGTCGGGACCGGTGACCCCATGGATCACGAACTCCCCGTCGAGCCGGTCCGAGAAGAACCCGAGACTGGCCCACATCCGCGCGGTCTCCACCAGCAGCTCGGCCCCGTGCCGGTACATCAGGTCGACGTCGCCGGTGAGGTGGACGTACTGGTTGAGCGCGTAGGCGATGTCGGCGTTGATGTGGTACTGCGCCGTGCCTGCGGCGTAGTACGGAGACGCCTCGTCTCCGTTGATGGTGCGCCACGGGAACAGCGCTCCGTCACACGACACCTGTCGCGCCCGTTCGCGTGCTGCCGGCAGCGCATTGATGCGGTGCATCAGCAGGCTGCGGGCAACCGATGGGTGGGTGTGGATGAGGAACGGCAGCAGGTAGGTCTCGGTGTCCCAGAAGTAGTGCCCCTCGTAGCCCGTCCCGGTCTGCCCCTTCGAGGGGACACCGTGCCCCTCGCTGCGCGCGCTCCCCTGCAGCAGCGCGAACAGGCTGAACCGGAGCGCCTGTTGCTTCGCCTGCAACCCCGTCCATTCCACGTCACTGTGGGCCCAGAACGCTGCCACTTCCTTCTCGTGCTCCTCCAGGGCTGACGAATAGCCGGCGTTGATCGCGCGATCCAGGGTGCCCGCGGCCCGGTTCGCCAAGGCGTCACTGTCGACGGAGCCGTAGTGGTAGGCCAGCCACTTCATCAGCGTCACGGTCTGGCCGGCCGCTGCCCTCACCGCGAACGCCGCGTACGCCCGGTCCTGGTCGACGCGGGTGCGCAGGTGCGTCAGCGCGGCGGGGTCGAAGGAGTGGTCCATCGCGGCGGCGACCGCCAGCCCACTACCAGCGGTCCGGTACATCCGAATGACGCGCGCCCCGTCGACCCGCTCGCCGTCAGGCCGCAGCGCGTCCTCGGCCAGCGACCGGGTCCGGCGCGGGTCTGCGTCGGGGTCCGTGACGACCGGTGGGCGGGTGACCAGTTCGGACGACAGGATCAGGTCCGTGGGCGCATCGGGCGCCGCCTGGCCTTCTGGCCCTTGCAGGATCGTCAGGTCGTAGCGGAGGCACGCCAGGTGTCGATGGGTCAGCGACACAAAGCGGGACGAGTCGATCTTGATGCGCAGGCCGCCCGGCAGCTGGTAGGTGATGCTGCGGCTCAACGTCCCGTGCGCCATGTTCAAGGTTCGCTCGTACTGGCGCACCTCGGTGGTGGCCATGCTCACAGGGTCCTCGTCGACGAGGACCCGGATGGTGGTCCCGTCCGGGACCGGGACCACCGTCTGCCCGGTGGTCGCCAGCCCGTAGGCAGCCTCCGGGTAGACGATCGGCCAGGTCTCGTGGAACCCGTTCAGCAGCGTCGCAGGACGGTACGCCGGCTCGCCTTCCTCGTGGGCGCCGCGAATGCCGAGGTATCCGTTCGAGACCGCGAACAGCGACTCGGTGCGTCCGACGTCGTCGGGATTCGGATCCCGTTCGACCAGCCGCCATGGGTCCGTGAGGTGGTCGGCGCTGGCCGCCAGGATGCGCCGTGCTGCAGCCTGCAGCCGATGGGCCCGCGGTCCGGTCCTGTGGACCTTCTCGGTCACGTCCGCGAGCAGCTCGCCGAGGTCGTCGACCACCAGGTCGGCGCCATGCTCGGCCAGCTCCTTCGCCTGGCCGACCCGGTTCACCCCGATGACCAGTCCGAAGTTTCCCGCACGGCCGGCGGCCACACCGGCCAACGCGTCCTCCACGACAACACCGCGCGCGGGTTCCACGCCGAGCACGTCGGCGGCGACGAGGAACATGTCCGGTGCAGGCTTCCCCGGCAGGTTCTGATCCAGCGCCGTCTGGCCGTCGACCCGCGTGTCGAACAGGTTGCTGATCCCGGCCTGCGCCAAGATCGCGGCGCCGTTCTGGCTGCTGGAGACCACCGCGGTCTTGAGCCCGGCTTCGCGCAGCTCTCGCACCCAGGCGATCGACCCGGGGAACACCTCGACGAGGCCGGTCGCGAGCTCGGCGACGACCCGCTCCTGCTTCAGGTTGCCGACTCCCCAGACGGTCTCCGTCGACGGGGGGTCGTCCGGGGCGCCGGGAGGCAAGGTGATGCCGCGGGCCGCGAGGAAGTCCCGGACGCCGTCCTGCCGTGGCTTCCCGTCGACGTAGGCCGCGCAGTCGGCGACCTCGAAGCGGGCCGTGGTCGTCCCGTGGGCCCTGTCCCACTCGTCCAGGAACATGTCGAAGGTGCTGCGCCAGGCCGCCTCGTGCAGCGTCGCGGTCGTTGTCAGCACCCCGTCCAGGCCGAACAGGACGGCGTCGAAGTCGTCAGGGGTGACCGGAGACCTCATCACGGCACCGTGCGATGAGGTGGTCGAGGCATGTGGCGTCAGCCCTTCTCGGCCCAGTCGCCCAGCGACCAGTCCCCACCCGGAGCACACATCACGGCTCCAGAACGGTACATAGCCTATAGCAACTCGCCTCATGATCTAACTCAGGAGACCATCAAGGAGTCGGAGGCCGGCACTTGAGCGTGCCACCAAGCGGCATCAAGTGGGCCTCAAGAA
>DATFBR010000222.1:0-5415 GCA_035253685.1 Jiangellaceae bacterium | reverse complement strand
CGTTGGCGGTTGATCGACATGAGGTTGGTGCGGGGCGGCGCCAGGTTGATCGACGTGATTTGAGGTCTGCAGGGAACGCTCCAGACCATCGGTGTTTCGTCGTACGCCAGCACGAGGTCGACGCGAACTCGCATCGACCTCGTGTCAGGCGACTGACGGCAGGGTCAGCTCTCCCTCGGTACCTCTCCCCGCCACCCGCCGGTCTCGCGTCCGCGGCCCTCGATGAACTCCTTGAAGTTCTTCATGTCGCGCTCGGCCGCCCTGGAGACGACGCCGGTCTTCGCACCGACGGTCTCCGCGAGGCCTTCCGGATCCATCTCGAGTTGCAGCATGACCCGCGTGGTCGTGTCGTCGAGTTTGTGGAATGTGACGACTCCGGCCTGGTCCACGCCGCTGATGGACCGCCAGGCGACGCGCTCCTCCGGGCTCTGCTCGGTGATCTCCGCGTCGAACTCGCGCTCCACGCCACCGATCTTTACCACCCAGTGCAGGCGACGGTCGTCGAGCTGGCGGACGGCCTCGACGTCGGACATGAACTGCGGGAACTCCTCGAACTGGGTCCACTGGTTGTACGCCGTGCTGATCGGGACGTTCACGTCCACGGACTCTTCAGCGGTTGCCATCGTTCGCTCCTTTCGACATGTGCTCGTTCTTCGACGCCCGTACCCGCCGGCGCAGCACCGAAACAGGAGGCGGTCCAGGCCGCGGGCTCGCGGCGTGCGAGGCTCATGGCGTGGGCGGACATTCGGTGGCGATCGTCACACTCGGATGCGCCCGCAACGAGGTCGACTCGGAAGAGCTCGCCGGACGCCTGGCGGGCGACGGCTTCGAGCTCGTCGACGACCCCGCGACGGCGGAGACGGTGGTCGTCAACACCTGCGGGTTCGTCGAACAGGCCAAGAAGGACTCCGTCGACGCGCTCCTCGAGGCCGCCGACCTGAGGAGTGCCGGCCGGGCCCGGTCGGTGGTCGCGGTCGGCTGCCTGGCCGAGCGGTACGGAGCCGAACTGGCTGCCGAACTGCCCGAGGCCGACGCAGTGCTCGGCTTCGACGACTACGCCGGCATCGGTGAGCGTCTGCGTGCGGTGCTGGACGGTAGACCGCACGTCTCGCACAGCCCCCGCGACCGGAGGCTCCTGCTCCCGGTGGCGCCGGCCGAGCGCTCCGGCGCCACCGTGTCGGTCCCGGGCCATGCGCTGCCCGACCTGCCGACCGGGCTGGGCCCGGCCTCGGGCCCGCGTCCGGTCCGGCGCCGGCTCGACGGTGGGCCGGCCGCACCCGTGAAGCTGGCCAGCGGATGCGACCGGCGCTGCGCTTTCTGCGCGATTCCCCGGTTTCGTGGCGCGTTCTCCTCGCGTCGTCCGGCGGAGGTGCTCGGCGATGCCCGCTGGCTGGCGGGTCAGGGCGTGCGCGAGCTGTTTCTGGTGAGCGAGAACTCCACGTCGTACGGAAAGGATCTCGGTGACGTCCGGCTGCTCGAGACCCTCCTTCCCGAGCTGGCCGCGGTGGACGGCATCGACCGGGTGCGGGTGTCGTACCTGCAGCCCGCGGAGATGCGGCCGTCGCTGGTCGAGGTGATGACGTCGACGGACGGTGTGGTGCCGTACTTCGACCTGTCCTTCCAGCACGCGAGCGGGCCGTTGCTGCGCCGCATGCGCAGGTTCGGCTCGGGTGCGTCGTTCCTGGACCTGATCGCGACGATCCGGCAGCGGGTGCCCACGGCGGGCATCCGTTCCAACGTCATCGTCGGGTTCCCGGGTGAGACCGATCACGACCTGGCCGCGCTCGAGTCGTTCCTCGAACAGGCACGGCTGGACGTCGTGGGTGTCTTCGGCTACTCCGACGAGGACGGCACCGAGGCCGCGCGCTTCGACCCGAAGCTCCCCGCCGACGAGGTCGGAGACCGGGTGGCCCGGATCACCGCGCTGGTCGAGGAGCTGGTGGCCCAGCGGGCCGAGGACCGGGTCGGGGACAGCGTCGAGGTGCTGGTCGAGTCGGTCGACGACGGCAAGGCCGAGGGACGCGCCGCGCATCAGGCTCCCGAGGTGGACGGGACAACAACCCTGACCGGCGTGCAGGCCCGGGTCGGCGTGATCATCGCGGCACGGGTGGTAGGGAGCGCCGGCGCGGACTTGCTGGCGGCACCGGCAGCCGTACGCTGACCGAGTGCCCCCGCCGCAGGACCTCCAGCCGAGCGCGTGGAACCTGGCCAACGCGCTCACCGTGCTGCGGCTCCTGCTCGTGCCACTGCTGGGCTGGCTGCTCCTGCGCGAGGGCGGTGAGGACGATCCCTCCCGCATCGCGGCGTTCGTGACCTTCTCGGTGGCCATGGTCACCGACCGGGTCGACGGTGAACTGGCGCGGCGGCGCGGGCTGGTCACGGACTTCGGCAAGATCGCCGACCCGATCGCCGACAAGGCGCTCACCGGCACCGCATTCGTCGGTTTGTCGCTGCTGGGCGAGCTGCCCTGGTGGGTCACGGTGGTCGTGCTCGTGCGTGAGATCGGGATCACCGCGCTGCGCCTGGTCGTCATCCGTCACGGCGTGATGCCCGCGGGCCGGGGCGGAAAGCTGAAGATCGGCCTGCAGGGGCTGGCGCTGGGCCTCTACCTGCTTCCGCTGCCCGCCTCCTGGCACCCGGTCGAGGTCGCGGCGATGGCCGTTGCCGTCGTCGTGACCGTGGTGACCGGCATCGACTACGCGGTGCAGGCCGTGCAGATGCGCCGGACGACCGCCCGCCGTCCCCGGGCGACCGGGCCGGCGGCGTGATCGCCGCCGGGGCCGGCACGGTCGCACTGGTGCTGGTGGGTGACGAACTGCTCGCCGGGCACGTCGCCGATGCCAACGGTCCGTGGCTCGGCCGCGCCCTCGCCGACGCTGGCCTGCAGGTGGTGTCGGCCGCGTACGCGCGCGACGACCTCGCGGCGGTCGTCACAGCGGTGGAGCGCGGCCTCGACGACGCTCGGGCGGTCATCGTCACCGGCGGACTGGGTGAGACCAACGACGACGTCACCCGGCCGGCCCTGGCCCGCATCGCGGGCGACGTGTCCGGGGTGGACCTTCCCAACGGGCAGGGGATCGAGCCGGGCGTGCGGCTGGATCTGGGTCGCGGGACGGTCTACGCCGTGCCGGGGGTACCGCGCGAGATGGCGGCCATGGTCTCCGGCCAGGTGATGCCCCACCTGACGGCCACGTCCGGTGAGCTGCTGCCCCGGGTCACGCGGTCGTTGACGGTCGTCGGGGTGCGGGAGGCCCGGGTCGCGGCGGCGCTGGAAGGCCTGGAGGACACGCTCGGCGCTGACGGCGGGCTCGCCTTTCTGCCGCGTCCGGGCGAGGTCGAGGTGCGGATCAGGGTCGCCGGTCCCGACGCCGACGCCGTGGCGGCCGAAGCCGTCGTCCGAGCCCGGGAGTTGCTCGGTGACATCGTGGCGGCCGTCGACCGGGGGTTGGAGGAGGCTGTCGTCGACGATCTCGCCCGGCTCGGTGCCACGGTGGCGACGGCGGAGTCGCTGACCGGCGGTCTGCTCTGCGGTGCGCTCGTGTCCGTCCCGGGCTCCTCCACAGTCGTGCGTGGGGGAGTGGTGGCCTATGCAACCGACCTCAAGGAGCGGCTCGCCGGCGTCCCCGGCGACGTGCTGGACCGCCGCGGCCCGGTGGCTGCGGAGACCGCGGCCGCGATGGCGCACGGCATCCGGAACCGGTGCGCGGCGACCTTCGGGGTGGCGACGACCGGAGTCGCCGGCCCGGATCCGCAGGACGGCCGCCCGGCCGGCACCTTCCACGTCGCCGTCGCGTCCGCCACGGATGTCCGGGTCGGTGGACTCCGTCCGTCGCCGCGCTGGCCGGCCGGCCGAGAGCTGGTCCGACGGCTGGCCGTCGTCCACGCGCTGGATCTGCTGCGCCGTTTCGCAGGCGGCATCGCCGGGGGGGTCGGGGAATCCACGGCGGCACCGACGCGTTGACCGGACACGTGGCCCCGGACTCCGGCATTGTCCGTGGCCGGAGGTACGGTGAACGAGTCGGTGACGGCATCCGTCGCGAGGAGGGAGTGGCCGGTGGTTCTCGTCCGACGTCTGATCGGCGACGTCCTGCGCCGCCGTCGGGTCGACCAGGGCCGCACCCTGCGTGAGGTGTCGGCTGCCGCCCGGGTCAGCCTGGGATACCTGTCAGAGGTCGAGCGGGGACGCAAGGAAGCGTCCTCCGAACTGCTCGCAGCTATCTGCCAGGCGCTCGATCTGCCCATGTCCGAGGTGCTCCGCGAGGTGAGCGAGGAGATGTCCCGCGTCGAAGCCGCGGCCGTCGGTGCTCTCACCCAGCTGAGGTCGCCTCGCCGGCCTGTCGATCGCGACGTGGTGCCGGTCGGCTGACCACGGTGCCGTTCCGCCCTTCGGCGGCACGCCGTGTTCCCTTGGCCTACTTCCGGTCAGTGATTTCTACTGGTAAGTTTCCTATCTGAAAACACTGTTTCCGATAGGAAGGCGGCCCGGATGTCGCGGCGACCTGGCACACCGAGCCTCCTGCGCGCCATCAACGACCGCAGTGCCCTGGAATTGCTGCTCAGCGAGGGCCCACTCACTCGTGCTCGGCTGGGCGAGCTCACCGGGCTGTCGAAGGTGACCGCCTCCCAGTTGGTGTCGCGGCTGCAGGAACGCGGGCTGATCGAGGTCATCGGCACCCGGTCGGCAGGCCGCGGCCCGAGTGCGGAGCTCTACGCCGTCCGGCCCGGTTGCTCGCACGGCGTCGGCATCGACATGTCGCCGCATGAGGTCGTGGCTGCCGTCGCCGACATCACCGGGGCCGTGCGGGGGCGTGTGTCGCGGCCGGTCGGTGACGGTGACGACCCCGTTCGCCTGGTGGGCGACACCGTCCACGCCGTGACCGCCCAGGCGGAGATCGGCGTCACCGATGTGGCGGACGTCGTCGTCGGCACACCGGGTGTCGTCGACCCCGTCACGGGCGATGTCGGGTTCGTGTTCGACCTGCCACGCTGGCATCGGGGCCTGCGCGATGCCCTGCGCGCCGACCTCGGCTGCGGCGTGACGATCGAGAACGACGTCAACCTGGCCGCGATGGCCGAGCGCGAGTACGGCGCCGCCCGCGACGTCGACGACCTGGCCCTGCTGTGGGTCGGGCGCGGTGTGGGCCTGGCCGTCGTGCTCGGCGGCCGGCTGCATCGCGGAGCGACCGGTGCGGCCGGTGAGATCGGCTACCTTCCGGTCCCGGGAGTCCCTCTGCCGGTGAGCGGTAACCACCACCCGGACAAGCGCGCCTTCCAGCGCCTGGTCGGGGCCGAGGCCGTCTCCGCCCTTGCCGCCGAGCATGGCGTGGCGGCCGACGGCGCGGCCGAGGCCGTGCGCGCCGCCCTGGCCGCGGGCTCGCCGGCCGAAGCCTTCCTTCACGAACTGGCCGACCGGCT
>DATFBR010000221.1:0-2167 GCA_035253685.1 Jiangellaceae bacterium | reverse complement strand
CGGCGCTCGGTGACGACGTCCTCCAGCACGTCGACCGCCGCGGCCGAGTCGAGTCCGCGCGCACCCAAGTCGTGGAGCACCCGGGCGCGGGCCTCGAGCAGCGGGTCGGCACTCATGGTCCGATCGTGCCAGCCGCGCCGACGCCGTGGCACGCCCCGGTGCTGACAGACTGGGCGCTTGTCGAGGGGAGGGCCGGTGCGGCCGTTGCTCGAGATCATCGCGCTGGGTGGGGGCGACGCTGTCGGAGCACAGGAGGGTGGAGCGGACCGGCTCGAGGTCGTCACGGACATGGACTCCGACGGTCTGACGCCGACCGTCGAAACGGTGCGTGACCTCAAGCGGGAGTGCGATCTTCCGTTACGGGTCATGCTGCGCGCCAACGACGGGTTCTCCACCAGCGGCTCAGAGCTCACCCGTCTGCAGGGTGCCGCACACCAGCTGGCCGAGGCCGGTGCGGACGGCTTCGTGCTCGGGTTCCTCGGCCCCACCGTCGAGATCGACGTCGACGCGACGCTCGCGCTCGCCGACGAGCTCGGGAGCCTGCCATGGACCTTCCACCGCGCCGTCGACAACGCTCTCGACTACGACCGGGCCTGGCAGCGGCTGCGGATGATGCCGCGGCTGGACACCGTGCTGACCGCCGGCTCGGCCCGCGGCGTGCCCGCCGGGCTCGACGAACTGTGCCGCCGGGCGGCGGACGATCCCGTGGCTGCAGGACTGATCATGGCAGGCGGTGGACTCCAGCCCGACCACGTGCCCTGGTTGGCCCGCGCCGGGGTGCGCAAGTTCCACGTCGGGTCACGGGTGCGACCCGGCGGATCGTGGAAGGCGTACGTCGACGCGTCGATGGTCCGGTCGTGGCGCACCCTGGTCGACGACGCCGTCGCCGCCGCACTGTGAACCGGCCGACGTGATCTACGTCGACCCGCCGATGTGGCCGGGGCACGGTCGGCTGTGGTCGCACCTGGTGTCCGACGCTTCCTTCACCGAACTGCACGCGTTCGCGGCGGCCGTAGGCATCCCGCTCCGCGGCTTCGAGCGTGACCACTACGACGTCCCGGCGGAGATGTACGAGCACGTCGTGGCGGCGGGCGCGCTCCCGGTCAGCACCCGTGAGGTCGTGCAGCGGCTGGCGGCCGCGGGCCTCAGGAGGCGGAAGCACCGCCCCTCAGCAGGATGAGCTCGGTCTCGAGGTTGTGACGGGCCCGCTCCTCCCACCGGTCGCGCCCGGTCGCGGTCGAGAACAGCGGCGCCCGGGCCAGCAGCCTGTCCAGCACGGCAGTCCGCCCGCGTCGAAACTCCTCCTCCGGAACGTGCGCATACTCCTCCCGCACGGCAGCGGCGTACCCGGCGTATTCGGCGGGATCACCGCCGAGGACGGCCAGGTCGGCATCGCACAGGACGCCACCGTTACGGTCGCCGGGCGCCGGGTCGTGCCCATCGGTCAGCTCGACGAGCCGCACCACCTCGGCCACCAGTGCGTCGTCGAGTCCCGTGGAATGCAACACGGAGTCAGCGAGCAGGGCGCTGTCCCGTTCGTCGGCGCCGGGCCGGCCGGTGTACACGGCGTCGTGAAACCAGGCGGCCAACCGCACCGCGCGGACGTCGTCGGCCTCGGCCGCCAACTCGTCCACGGCGTCGAGCACCGCTGTGAGGTGCCTCACGTCGTGGTAGCGCCGGTGCGGCTCCGACCAACGTCGGAGCAAGTCGCGACCGGTTTCGTCGTCGTCGTCGGCAACGTGGCGCCACCGTGCGAGTAGCCCTTCCACGTGTTACCCGCAGGAACGCAGCACGAGCAACGCATAGGCCCGGGCGCACGCGGCAAGGTCGGATACGGCGACATGTTCGTCGGACGCGTGGGCTACCGCCAGGTCGCCCGGGCCGAGGAGAAGGGTGGGAATACCGGCGGCTGCGTAGAGCCGCAGGTCCGAGCCGCTCGGTGCGCCCTTCGGCTCGGGAGTCCACTGTGCGGCTTCGGTACAGGCCGAGCGGACGTCGTCGAGCAGGCGGTGCCCGTCGGGCAGCCTGCCCGATGCGAACACCCCGCCCGGCCAGCTCACCCTCGCAGGATGCGACGCCAGCCACGGGTCACCCTCGCACGCGGCCGCGACCGCGGACTCGAGCTCCGCCCGCGCCCGCACGACCGGCTCGCCGATCCGCACGCCGT
>DATFBR010000220.1:0-2444 GCA_035253685.1 Jiangellaceae bacterium | reverse complement strand
CTCGCCGATTCCCGAGCCGCCTCCTGTGACCAGCGCGACCGCACCGGTGAGATCCGTGCCTGCCATGCCTGCTCCCTCGGTCGATGTCGACATGGATTCCGTACCGTCACGCACGACGATTGTTGACGTCCGGTGTCGCCGGTGGCAACACACCGCGGGGGGCGATGATCATCATTGGACCCGGATAGGGTCGGGCTCGTGTTCGCCGTCTACGCCGACAGTCTCGACGCCGACGATCCCCTGACCGGTCTGGCTCTCGGTGAGCGGCCCGAGCCCGTGGTCGCCCCCGGCTGGACGACGGTCGCCGTCCGCGCCGCTGCGCTCAACCACCACGACATCTGGTCGCTTCGGGGGGTCGGGCTGACGGCCGACCGGCTGCCGATGATCCTCGGCTGTGACGCCGCCGGCGTGGACGGGGACGGCAACGAGGTCGTCGTTCACGCCGTGATCGCAGCCGATGACTGGCTCGGCGACGAGACGCTCGACCCCGAACGGTCACTGCTGTCCGAGCGGCACCAGGGGACGTTGGCCCAGCGAGTGGCCGTGCCGCGCCGCAACCTGGTCGCCAAGCCGGCCGCGCTGTCGTTCGAAGAGGCCGCCTGCCTACCGACGGCCTGGCTCACGGCCTACCGGATGCTGTTCACCCAGGCTCGGGTCGCTCCGGGGTCCACGGTCCTGGTCCAGGGCGCCGGAGGGGGAGTCGCCACCGCGCTCGTGGCACTGGGCTCTGCCGCTGGTGCCCGGGTCTGGGTCACGTCCAGGCATCCGGATCGCGCCGCGCGCGCGGTCGAGCTCGGTGCCGACGAGGTCTTCGAGTCCGGGGCCCGGCTGCCCGAGCGGGTGGACGCCGTGATGGAGACCGTCGGCGCTGCGACCTGGCAGCACTCGATCCGCTCACTGCGCCCGGGCGGGACGCTGGTCCTGTCCGGCGCGACCTCGGGACGCAGCGCGGAGACCGAGCTGAGTCGCGTCTACTTCCTGCAGCTGCGGATTCTCGGATCCACGATGGGAACGCGAGAGGAGCTGGTCCGGCTGCTGCGCTTCTGCCAGCGGACCGGCGTGCGGCCGGTGGTCGACCGGGTGCTGCCGCTCACCGAAGCGCGCGACGGGTTTGCGGCCCTCGAGCGCGGCGAGGTCTTCGGCAAGGTCGTCTTCACCGTCGACCAGGACGTCCGCCCGTAGTCGTCGGAGCCTCGACCTCGAGCCACTCGTACCAACCACCGTTGAGGATGACGAATGCGAGCATGCTGTAGCCGGCCTGCGCGGGATGAACGTCGTCGGCGAGCCGTTGACGCTGCCACGGACCATGACCGACCAGGGGCTCGTAGGTCGAGAGGTACCGCACGTCCAGGCGCCCGCAGACATCGGCGAAGGCCGTGTCCAGCGCCGCCAGCCGCTGCCGGACCTCCGGTGGTCCGACCGGCGGCGGGCCGACAACGAGCCGGCTGACGCCGGTGGACCGCAAGCCGAACTCCAGCGTGGCGGCCGACCGCGCGACCGGGACGGCGGCGAACGCGTCGGCGATGCCGGGGGCGAGGACGACGCCGTGCTCGTCACCGCGGGCGAACCGGGGTGAGATCTCCAGCGGCATCCGCACCACGACGTCCTCGGTCGACTGACCCCGGACGCCGAGCGCGTACATCGTCAGCGCGACACCGGTCGACGCCGGTGTGCGCGCGGCGACCCGGCCGACCCAGCCCAGCGCCTTCGGGTCACCGACGCCGGTCACGAACGAGTCGCCGAACACGCAGACGCGTAGGTCACGCACGGGGGCCATCCTTGCTCACCAGTCCCCGTTGATCATGGCCGAGTGGGCCGGATTCGGCCGTGCAAAGCCCGTTTCGCCATGATCAACGTTGGGTGGGGTCTTGGAGAGGCGTCAGTCCTCGTCGTCGAGACGGGCGAGCCAGCTGGCCAGACGCTCCACTGCCGCCTCGAACTCCGGATTCAGGTCGACGAAGTCGCGCAGCCGGTCGGCCAGCCATGCCAGCGTGATCTCTTCGTCCCCTCGTCGCTGGTCGAGCTCCTCGATCCCGCGGTCGGTGAAATACAAGCCCACTCCCTGGCCCACTTATGCGAAAGCTTCGTCGATGAGTGCACGCTGTTGCTCGAGATGCCGGGCGTTGGAACCGACCGACGGCGCTGAACCTGCCGGGCGGGTGACGCCGGTCAGCACGAGGCCATGTGCGTCGGCCTCGGCCAGCCGGGGCGCGAGGTTCGTCCACATGAACGGCCAGGCACCCATGTTGCGCGGCTCGTCCTGCACCCAACGGACCTCGCGCAACCTCGAAAACCGGCCCAGTTCGGCGGTGATGTGGTCGGCCGGCAGCGGATAGAGCTGTTCGACCGGCAGGATCGCGGTGCGCTGGTCCGACCGCTTGGCCCGCTGGGCCCGCAGGTCCCAGACCACCTTCCCCGAACAGAGCAGCACCCGCTCGACACCA
>DATFBR010000219.1:0-3544 GCA_035253685.1 Jiangellaceae bacterium | reverse complement strand
CCATCTCGGCGGCCACCGAGATGACGTAGAGGGGCTCGTCGTCGCGTACCAGCCGGGCCGCGCCGGACACGGTCACGACGAAACGGCTACCGGAGTCCATGATCAGCCGCTCTTCTGAACCGTGCGCATCAGGTCGGCACGAACGTCGTCGCCGGACGTGACGTCCCGGAAGGTCTCGAGCGCCTGCTTGGCCTGGCCGTCGACCCGCTGCGGCACCATCACCTCGACGCTGACCAGCAGGTCACCGCGCGTGCCGTCGGGCCGGCTCGCCCCTCGACCACGGACCCGGAAGGTGCGCCCGTTCGGCGTGCCCGGAGGCAGCTTCAGCGTCACCGGCAGGCCGTTGAGCGTCGGCACCTTGATCTCCGCGCCGAGCGCGGCCTCCGGGAAGGTCACCGGAACCGTCACCGTCAGGTGCTCGTTGCGCCGCCCGAAGACCGGGTGCGGCGAGACGTGGACGATGACGTACAGGTCGCCCGCCGGGCCGCCGCGCTCGCCCGGGGCGCCCTTCCCCTTGAGGCGGATCCGCTGCCCGTCGCGAACACCGGCGGGGATGCGAACCTGCATGACCCGGCTCGTGGTTCCCCGTCCGGAACCGTGGCAGACCGGGCAGGGGTCGTCGACGATGAGGCCCCGGCCCTTGCAGTCCCGGCACGGCTCGGACAGCGAGAAGCGACCGGCGTTGGTACTCGTGTGCCCGGTCCCGGAGCACGTGGGACACACGCGCGGGACCGTTCCGGCGCGGGCACCGGTGCCGGCGCACGCCGTGCACGCGGATGCGCTGGTCATGCGCAGCGGGACCGTGACACCGTCGACCGCCTCGCGGAAGCCGATGGTGACCTCGCTCTCGACGTCGGCACCCCGGCGGGCCTGGGTGGTACGGCTGCGCTGCCCGAACAGCCCACCGAACACGTCGCCGATGCCCCCGCCGCCCGGGGTGCCAGAGGTACCGCCGAACAGGTCGCCGAGGTCGAAGTTGAACGAGCCACCAGACCCGCCGCCACCAGTCGGGACGCGGAAACCGCTCCCGAACAGCGAGCGGGCCTCGTCGTACTCCTTGCGCCGCTCCGGGTTGGACAGCACGGAGTACGCCTCGGAGACCTCCTTGAACCGGGTCTCGGCCGCCTTGTCCGAGGCGTTGCGGTCGGGATGGAGGTCACGGGCCAGGGTCCGGTACGCCTTTTTCACCGCGGCGGCGTCGGCGTCCTTGGGGACGCCGAGGATCTTGTAGTAGTCCTTCTCGAGCCAGTCCTTCGTGCTCATCGGCGCCCCTCCTTCCCCTATGGTCGATCAGTCGTCAGTGTCGCCCGTGGCCGGCTCGTCCGCATCCGCGGTGTTCGGCAGTGCTTCGGTGGGTTCGGCCACGGCGACCCGGGCCGCCCGGATCACCCGGTCGCCGAACCGGTATCCCGGCATGAGCACGCGAGTACACGTCGGCACGGTGACCTCGTCCGAGTACTCGTGCATGAGCGCCTCGTGCACGGTCGGGTCGAAGACGTCGCCCGGCTCACCGAAGCGTTCCAGTCCGAGCTTGGCCGTCGCCGCTTCGAGCGCCTCGCCCACGGACCGGAAGGCGCCGTTGAGATCGCCGTGGTCACGCGCCCTGCCGATGTCGTCGAGCACACCGAGGAGCTCACCGAGCGCCGACGCCACCGCGGTCTCGCGGACGAGCTCCCGATCGCGCTCGACCCGCCGTCGGTAGTTGACGTACTCGGCCTGCAGGCGGCGGAGGTCGTCGAGCCGCTCGGCCGCCTCGGTGCGAGCCGCGAGGAGGGCGTCGGCCGTGTCGATGTGGTCCGCTGCGACGGGCGCCGGGGCTGAGGGACCCGCGGCCGGGCCCGGATCTCTCAGCTCACCGGTCTCCGGGTCGAGGCGACGGCGGTCTCTGACCACAGGGCCGACCGGTTCGTCGGCCCCGCGGGGCCGGTCTCGATCCGTCACTTCTCACCCTTCTCCTCGTCGACGATCTCGGCTTCCACGACGTCCTCATCGGCACCGGACGCGTCGCCGGCTGCACCGGATTCACCGCCCGCGCTCGCGGACGACTCGCCCGACGGTTCCTCGCCGGCGGTACCCGACGGCGATGCGGTGGCGTACATGGCCGCACCCAGCGCCTGGCTCGCGGTGGCGAGGCGTTCGGTACCGGACTTGATCGCCGCGTCGTCGTTGCCCTCGAGCGCCTTCTTCAGGTCGGCGAGCGCCGAGTCGACGTCGGAGCGGACCTCGGCGGACAGAGTGCCGACCTTCTCGGCGTTGTCGCCCAGGAACTTCTCGGTCTGGTAGACCAACCCCTCGGCCTGGTTGCGCGTCTCGGCTGCCTCGCGTCGCCGGTGGTCTTCCTCGGCGTACTGCTCGGCCTCGCGCATCATCCGCTCGATCTCCTCCTTGGGCAGGGACGAGCCGCCGGTGACGGTCATCGACTGCTCCTTGCCTGTGCCCAGGTCCTTGGCGGAGACGTGCATGATGCCGTTGGCGTCGATGTCGAAGGTCACCTCGATCTGGGGGACGCCACGCGGCGCCGCCGGCAGTCCGGTCAGCTCGAAGTTGCCCAGCGACTTGTTGCTTCGGGCCATCTCCCGCTCACCCTGGTAGACCTGGATCATCACCGAGGGTTGGTTGTCGTCGGCGGTGGTGAAGACCTCCGAGCGCTTGGTCGGAATCGTGGTGTTGCGCTCGATGATCTTCGTCATCACGCCACCCTTGGTCTCGATACCCAGGGAGAGCGGGGTGACGTCGAGCAGGAGGACGTCCTTGACCTCACCGCGGAGGACGCCGGCCTGCAGGCTCGCACCGACCGCGACGACCTCGTCGGGGTTGACGCCCTTGTTGGGCTCCTTCCCGCCGGTCAACTGGCGGACGAGGTCGACCACGGCGGGCATCCGCGTGGAACCGCCGACGAGCACCACGTGGTCGATCGCCGCGACGGAGATGCCGGCGTCGCGGATGACCTGCTCGAAGGGGGCCTTGCAGCGGCCCAGCAGGTCGGTGGTCATCTGCTCGAACTGGGCGCGGGACAGGCCCTCGTCGACGTGCACCGGGTTCTTGTCGGCGTCCTGCGCGATGTAGGGCAGCGAGATCGACGTCTGCGTGCTGGACGACAGCTCGATCTTGGCCCGCTCGGCCGCCTCCCGGACGCGCTGCATCGCGATCTTGTCCTTGGCCAGGTCGATGCCGTGGCTGGCACGGACCCGGTCGATCAGCCAGTCGACGATCTTCTGGTCCCAGTCGTCGCCGCCCAGGTGGTTGTCGCCGTTGGTGGCCTTCACCTCGACCACGCCCTCGCCGATCTCGAGCAGGGACACGTCGAATGTGCCGCCGCCGAGGTCGAACACCAGGATGGTCTGGTCCTTCTCACCCTTGTCCAGGCCGTACGCGAGCGCGGCCGCCGTCGGCTCGTTGACGATCCGCAGCACGTTGAGACCGGCGATCTCGCCGGCCTCCTTGGTGGCCTGGCGCTGAGCATCGTTGAAGTACGCAGGGGTCGTGACGACGGCGTCGGTGATGGTCTCGCCGAGGTAGGCCTCGGCGTCGCGCTTGAGTTTCT
>DATFBR010000218.1:0-4321 GCA_035253685.1 Jiangellaceae bacterium | reverse complement strand
CGCCTCGTTCCACGTCGCCGATGCACGGATGATCACGGTGCAGCCCTACGACAAGGGTTCGCTCGCGGCGATAGAGCGGGCGATACGCGACTCCGACCTCGGCGTCAACCCCAACAACGACGGGCAGATCCTGCGTGTGGTTCTGCCCCAGCTGACCGAGGAGCGGCGGCGTGAGTACACCAAGGTCGCGAAGCAGAAGGCCGAGGACGCCCGGGTATCGATCCGCAACATCCGCCGCCATGCCAAGGATGCGCTCGACCGGCTGGCCCGCGACGGCGAGGTCGGTGAGGACGAGGTCACCAGGGCCGAGAAGCAGCTCGAGACGTTGACGCGGACCTATGTCGACCAGGTCGACGACCTGCTCAAGCACAAGGAAGCCGAACTGCTCGAGGTCTGATGGTGACGACGGACGGGCCGGCACCGGTGACCACGACGCCGGCGCACGGCCGCGCCGGACGTGACCTGCGGGCGGCGACGATGGTCGGGCTCGGCCTGGCTGTGCTCGTCGTCGGCACGCTGTTCGTATGGAAGACGGCCTTCGCCGGGCTCGCCGTGGTGGCGGTGGCACTCGCCGTGTGGGAACTGAGCCAGGCGCTCGCCGTCCGCGGGATCCGGGTTCCGGTGGTGCCGGTGTTGCTGGGCGCGGTGCTCATGGTCGTCGGTGCTTACGTCGGCGGCTACCAGACTCTGGTCGTGGCGCTCGGCCTGACGGTCGTGGCCGTACTGGTCTGGCGACTGGGCGAGCAGGCACCCGGCTACGTCCGTGACGTGACCGCGGGTGTGTTCGCGGCGGTGTACGTACCGTTCCTGGCCGGCTTCGCGATGCTCCTGCTTCGTCCGGACGACGGTCCGTGGCGGGTCCTCACCTGCATCCTCGTCGTCGCCGCGTCGGACACCGGAGGCTACCTCGCCGGCGTCCTGGCCGGGCGTCATCCGATGGCACCGACCGTGAGCCCGAAGAAGTCGTGGGAGGGCTTCGCCGGGTCGGTTGCGGCGTGCGTCGGGATCGGCGTTCTCGCCGTGGTCGTTCTGCTGGACGGGCGGTGGTGGGCAGGTGCCGTCCTCGGCGCGGCCGCGGTCGTCACCGCGACGCTGGGTGACCTGGGTGAGTCGATGGTCAAACGCGACCTCGGCATCAAGGATATGAGCGCCCTACTACCCGGACACGGCGGCATCATGGACCGTCTCGACTCCCTGCTGCCGACGGCCCCGATCGCCTGGCTGATCCTCACCGCCCTGGTTCCCGTCACTTGAGCCTTGATCGGCCGCCGTGTCGTGGCACCATGGGTGGGGTCATGGCCACCCCTGCACCGGCCACCGTCGCGGCGCTCCACCGGCCCGAGCCGCCGCGGCACCCGGCTGAGCGCGATCACGCCGGCCGCCGGATAGTAGGGGGGTCCACTGGGCCTGTGGACAGCCGGCGGCGGCGGACGCTTAGGATTCTGCCGCCTGCTCACGGAGGAGAGTGACATCTGGTGGCCGTCAGCCGCGACCCTGCCTTCCGCACCGTGCGGATGCGAGAGGCGTACGACCTCGACGCGGTGGACGACTTCGTCGACCGTGTCATCGATGCGCTGGAAGGGCGGCCCAACGGCCGCACCCTGACGCCGGAGAAGATCGAGGCGCAGGAGTTCAAGGTCGTCCGCATGCGCGAGGGCTACTCGATGGACGACGTCGACGACTGGCTGGACGACGCCGCCGTCGAACTGCGCGGGATGCGCACGGCTGCCGGCTCGAACCGGCGCGTACCGGCCGCGGCCCCCCAGCCGGCCCGCCGCGAGCCGACCTACGAGCAGGTCGGCGCACCCACCGTCGCCTACGCGGGACCGCCCGCGCCGTCCGCGCCGGCGTCGCCCGCGCCCGCTGCTGCGCCGATGCCGGCTCCGATGCCGGCTCCGATGCCGGCTCCGATGCCGGCTCCGATGCCAGCGCCGCCCGCGTACAACCGACCCGAGCCCGAGCCGGTGTACCGGCACACGGTCCGTAGCCCGCTCGAACCCGAGTCCCGCCCGGTCGCGCAGATACCGACGCCCACGACCGGACTGCACCACCTCGAGGTCTGGGTCCGCGACCTCGACGTCGCCTCGCGGTCGTTCGGCTGGCTGTTCGAGCGGCTGGGCTGGACCCTGTTCCAGGTCTGGGAGCAGGGACGCTCCTGGCAGGCACCGGGCGAGGGTCCCTACGTCGTCATCGAGAAGTCGCCCGACCTGTCCTGGACGCCGTACGACCGCACGGCACCCGGCCTGAACCACCTCGCGCTGGCGGTGCCGGAGCGCTGGATGGTCGACCGGATCGTCTCGGAGGCACCGACGTACGGCTGGCGGTTGATGTTCACCGAACGACATCCCTACGCCGGGGGCACCCAGCATTACGCGGCATACCTGGAGAACGACGAGGGATTCGAGGCCGAGGTCGTCGCTCCGTGACCCGCAAGGGACGATGCCGGTGTGGTGCAGGGGCGACCGGGTAGGAGCGTGCTGTGACCAGTGCCGAGCGCGAGCAGCGTGTCGTCGACGCGGTCCCGAAGTCCCTGTTGATCGGCGGTGAGTGGCGAGAAGCCTCCGGCGGTGCCACGCTCGCCGTCCACGATCCGTCCACCGGCGACGCGCTGTGCGAGGTAGCCGACGCGAGTCCGGCCGACGGCCGGGCCGCACTGGCTGCGGCCGCCGAGACGCAGGCCGAGTGGGCGGCGCGCCCGCCGCGCGACCGGGCCGAGATCCTGCGGAGCGCGTATACAGCGTTGATGGACCGCCGCGACCAGCTCGCGCTCCTCATGACCCTGGAGATGGGCAAGCCGGTCGCCGAGTCGCAGACCGAGATCGCCTACGCGGCCGAGTTCCTGCGGTGGTTCTCCGAGGAGGCGGCCCGGATCGAGGGCTCGTACAAGGTTGCCCCGGCCGGGGGGAGCCGGCTGCTGACGATGCGGCAGCCGGTGGGCCCGTGCCTGCTCATCACGCCGTGGAACTTCCCGATGGCCATGGGCACACGAAAGATCGGACCGGCGGTCGCCGCCGGCTGCACGATGGTCGTCAAACCGGCTTCGGAGACGCCGCTCTCGATGCTGGCGCTGGCGGAGGTGCTCGAGGACTCTGGCTTGCCGGCCGGCGTGCTCAACGTCGTCACCACGTCCCGGTCCGGTGCGGTCATGGAACCGCTGATCCGCGATCCGCGCGCCCGCAAGCTCTCCTTCACCGGCTCGACGGCAGTCGGTCGGGTCCTCGTCGAGCAGTCCGCCCAGCGGCTGCTGCGGGTATCGATGGAGCTCGGAGGGAACGCGCCATTCCTCGTCTTCGGTGACGCCGACCTGGATGCCGCAGTCGACGGCGCGGTCACGGCCAAGATGCGCAACATCGGCGAAGCGTGCACAGCGGCCAACCGGTTCCTCGTCCACGAGTCCGTGGCGGACGATTTCTCGCGCCGGCTGGCGGACCGATTGGGTGCCCTCCGGATCGGGCGCGGGACCGAGGAAGGGGTCGAGGTCGGACCGCTGATCAACGAGAAGGCGCGCGAGGGGGTCGCCGAACTGGTGGCCGACGCCGTCGACAACGGCGGCAAGGTCCTCGTCGGGGGCGAGGCGCCGGACCGACGCGGGTGGTTCTACCCTCCGACGGTGATCGCCGACGTGCCGGTAGGCACGCGGGTCATGCACGAGGAGATCTTCGGCCCGGTTGCACCGGTGACCACTTTCGGCTCCGACGACGAGGCGCTCACGCTGGCCAACGACACCGAGTTCGGACTCATCGCCTACGCCTACACCCGCGACCTCCGGCGCGCGGTGGCGGTGGCCGAGGGCCTCGAGACCGGCCTGGTCGGGCTCAACGCCGGGGTCATCTCCAACCCCGCCGCACCCTTCGGTGGCATCAAGGCCTCCGGATTCGGCCGCGAGGGAGGTCGCGAGGGGATCGAGGAGTACCTCGAGGTCAAGTACGTCGGCATCGCCACGTGACCGCGAGCCTCCCGCCGAGGGTCCCGTCGTCGCTCGAGATCAACCATGGCTGACGCCGCCGCGCTCGACGACGTCGTCCGGCTCACCGCCGGGCTCGTCCGCATCGACACGAGCAACCGCGGAGGTGGCGACTGCCTCGAGCGACCGGCGGCCGAGTACGTCGCGGAGCGTCTGGACGAGGCGGGCATCGAGGCGACGATTCTGGAGTCCGCGCCGGGCCGCGCGAACGTCGTTGCACGCATACCGGGTTCGGAGCCGGGCCTGGACGCGTTGCTCGTGCACGGCCATCTCGACGTCGTGCCGGCCGAGGCTGCGGACTGGACCGTCCCGCCGTTCTCGGGGGAGGTCCGAGACGGTGTGGTGTGGGGCCGTGGC
>DATFBR010000217.1:0-6677 GCA_035253685.1 Jiangellaceae bacterium | reverse complement strand
CGACGCGGATCGCGCCACGGTCCGACGTGCCGTGCGGCGGACGTTCGGGCCGGGCTGGGCGGTCGAGCCGCTGTTCCAGGCCGACCCCGGCACGTCGCTCCGGCCGGACCTGCGGGGCTACTACGCCGTGACCGGAAGCCTCCGGCGCGGTACCGACGACCAGCGCAGGTCCCTCGCTTTCGAGATGTCGCGCGAGCTGATGCGGCGAACCGGCTACGACGTGCAGCCGGACCTACCCTCCGGGGCCATGTACCCGCCGGTCGGGGTGTACGACCTCGACACCCAGGACCCGACCACCGATGGCGCAGGAGCACAGTCCGCGCACCTGCCGGGGACGGAGAATCCCCGGTGGGCATTGGAGAACATGCGTGTGCCCGGCGCGTGGACGCGGGCACCGAACCGCGGTGCCGGAATCTCGGTGGCCCAACCCGACACCGGCGTGACGGCGCAGCCGGAACTGCAGCCAGGCATCGACACCGGTCGGCAGCGAGACCTGCTCGACAACGACAACGACGCCACGGATCCGCTCACCCGGCGCTGGTGGTGGCTGGACAACCCCGGGCACGGGACATCCACGGCGTCGGTCGTGATGAGCCGCGATCCGGGCACGGTGACCGGCTCGGCGCCGGGCTCGAGCCTGGTCCCGTTGCGCGCCATCCGGAGCGTGGTCCTCGTCTTCGACGGCGACGTCGCCCGGGCCGTCGACTACGCACGGCGGAGCGGATGCCACGTGATCACGATGAGCCTTGGTGGTGTCGGGTTCTCACCTGCCCTGCGGGCCGCGATCAACGCGGCGATCGACGACGGGCTGCTGGTGCTCGCGGCGGCCGGCAACCAGGTCGGCTTCGTGGTGTCACCGGCGAACTACGCCGAAGTTTTCGCCGTAGCCGCGACGAACATCCGCGACCAGCCCTGGAGCGGGTCGTCTCACGGTCGACTGGTCGACGTCAGCGCGCCCGGCGAGAGCGTCCACACCGCCCGGGCACGGAAGGGTGCGGACGGACCGGTGTACTCGGTGGGACGAAGTGCGGGCACCTCGTTCGCCGTGGCGCTCACGGCTGGTGTGGCGGCGCTGTGGCTCGCCCACCACGGCCGCGAGAACCTGATCTCGAGGTACGGCAAGGCGGCCCTGCAGGCCGTTTTCATCGACCTCGTACGCAGGACGGCCCGCCGGCCGACCGGCTGGGACGGCTCACAATACGGGGCCGGCATCGTGGATGCCGACGCCCTGCTCGCCCGCGCGCTTCCGGCTGCGGCTCCGCCACTGCCGCGGGACCCTTTCGCCCTCAGCGCGGAGGAACGACTGGCGGCATACTTGCCCGGTCAGTCCACCGACCAGACAACCGCCGCGCTGGAAGCGATCCTCCCCGCCGCCGGCGACGATGAGCGCGACCTCTACGCCGGCGAGCTCGCCTATTACCTGAGCCAGGATCCGTACATGCGTGCGGCAGTCGATGCGTTCGTCACCGAGAAGTTCGACAGCACGGCCGCAGCGGCCGACAGTGTGGCGTTGGGACTCGCCCGGCTCCGGACGATGGCGTCTCCGTCGCTCGCGGCCAGGCTGGCATGAGCGTCCGCGAGGCCCCGTGAGGAGATGGCCCGTTGAAGCTGGCACCGCACCTTCACCGCATCGGTTCCGACATCGTCAGCAGCTATCTGGTGGAGCAGGCCGGAGGCGTCACGATCGTCGACGCCGGTCTGCCGGGACATTGGGCAGAGCTCGAGCCGGAGCTTGCCCAGATGGGCCGATCGCTCGACGACATTCGCGGCATCGTCCTGACCCATGGCGACACCGACCACATCGGTTACGCAGAACGGCTGCGGCACGAACGTGGAGTAGCGGTCCATGTGCACGAACTCGACGCTGCCCGCGCGCGTGGGGAGGTCAAGAAGCCGAACACCGGCTGGGGACCGATCAAGATCGGCCCTATGGCGAGATTCCTCTGGTACAGCGCGAGACGCGGTGGACTGCGCGTTCGACCGGTCACCGAGGTCACGACGTTCACCGACGGCGAGACACTCGATCTACCCGGTTCCCCTCGCATCATCCATCTGCCGGGACACACGCCGGGCAGCGTTGCCGTCCACGTACCAGCTGTCGATGCGCTGTTCGTCGGCGACGCGATGACCACAGGTAACGTCCTGACCGGCGAGCGCGGCCCGCGACCCGCTCCCTTCACCCTCGAGCCGGGCGCGGCGCTCGCGTCGCTGTCCAGGCTGGAGGCTGTGCCAGCGACGTGGGTACTGCCCGGCCACGGCGCACCGTGGCACGGTGGCGTAGCCGAGGCAATCCGACAGATCCGAGTCGCTGCCGGACAGTAGCGACGTCCCCCGTCCGGGTCACGATGCGGCGGTAGCCGATCCTGCGTTCAGCCGTGCCAGCCGCGCCCGCGCGGCCTGTTCGCTCGGAGAGGTGTCGCCCAGCGCGAGCCGTAGCGCCGCCAGCAGACCTCTGGTCGCCAGCCGCGCGGTCCGACCAGGCACCCACGGCAGTCCGAGCCGTTCCCTGTGGACGCGAGGCAGCGTGGCCACGGCACCGGCCCCGAGGACGGCGTACGCGGGCCGCGCAACGACGGGCAGCGGTGGAGCGAGCACGAACCGTGCCATCTCGCGGACTGCCGGTCCGCCGTCGAGGACCGGCTCGAACGCCAGCATCTGTTCGTCCAGCTCGGCGCGCGACCGGGGTGGGTCGACCAGTCCGAGCAACTGGGCGGCACGACCCCACGCCGCGACGTAGGCGTCCGGTCCGCCCGGGATCTGCCCTCCCCACGCCTCGTGCGCCGTCAGGAACGAGTCGGTGAACGTCACGTGCACCCACCGCAACAGGTCTTGGTCGGCCGCGGAGTACCGCCGCCGGACACCCGGCTCGCCCGGAGGTTCGTAGCTGCCCCGAACACGTTGGTGCATGCGCCGTACCCGCGCCGACTCCCGCTCGGCCAGGGCCGTCGACCCGAACGTCAGGGTGACGAGCCAGCGGGTTGTCCCGGCCAGACGCCCCAATGCGTCGTCGCGGAAGCGCGAGTGCTCGCGGACGCCGACCAGAGCTCCTGGGTGCGATGCCTGCAGGAGCAGCGCCCGAACACCGCCGGCCAACGTCGCCAGGTGACCGTGCACCACCCAGGGGGCCGAGCCCGGGCCGAACAGGCCCGCGTCGTCGCCGTCCTCGATCGCCTGGATCCACGGCGGCCGGCCGGTTGGATCACCGGACACGATGCGCCGGAACATCGCCCCGACCTGATCGGACACCATGGTCTGCAGCACAGCGTCGAGTCTGCCCGATTCCGCCACGGTCGATCCTGCATGCCGGTCGACCCGAGGGACGACTGATCGGATGAGTGGGATCCGAGTCGCCGCCGATCTAGCATCCAGGCCATGGATGTCGACGCTGTTGCACGTCGCTGGGCGGACACCTGGACTCGCGCGTGGCCGGAGCACGACGTGGACGCCATCGCGGCGCTCTACTCCGATGATGCCGAGTACCGCGCCCTGGCGTTCCGCGAGCCGGATCTCGGTGTCTCCGGGGTGCGCCGCTACCTGCGGGACAACTTCGGCGTGGAAGACGACGTCGAGTGTTGGTTCGGCACGCCGGTGACCAGCGTCGACCGCGCGGCGATCGAGTGGTGGGCGACCTGGGTCGAGGAAGGTCAGCGCCTGACCCTGGCGGGCGCGACATTGCTCCGCTTCGACGACGACGGCCAGATCGTCGACCATCGCGACTACTGGAACCAGGTGGAGCGCCGCGAGCGGCCGTACGACGGCTGGTGAGGATGCTGCCGCCGGAGGGCCCCCGGCCAGCCGCGGGAGGCGTGTGATGGGCCGGATCACGCGGTGGGCCGACGACCTGCAGCGCCGGCACGCATTCCTCGGCTTTCCGTACGCGGTGATCAAGAAGTACGGCGACGACGCCGGAGTCCGACACGCTGCGCTCATCACATACTTCGGGTTCCTCAGCATCTTCCCCGCGATGCTGCTGGTGGTCGCAGTGACCTCGCGGCTTCTCCAGGCCAACCCGTCGTTGCGCGACGACCTGATCGACGAGGTCGTGCCCGAGCAGTTCCAGGACGTCGTGGACGAGGGGCTCGCGTCGATACCGGACAGGGGCTGGCCCTACGTCGTCGGTGTCATCGGTCTGCTCTACGCGGGCACCGGTGTGGTGTCGTCGGCATACGTGACGCTGAACCATCTGATCGGCATCCGGTATCGGGATCGGCGCGGCTTCATCGCGCGGTACGCCTACAACGCCCTGGTTCTCCTCGTCGTTCTCGCCGGCGCCGTGGCCGGAGCAGGCACCGGCCTCCTGGTGGCAGCATTGCCCGGCGCGGGTCTGGTCGAGAGGTCGGCGAGCATCCTGGGCACGTTCGCTGTGCTGTTCGCAGTTCTCATCGTCGCCGCCAGACTGCTGATCGTCCGCCGAGTCTCGATTCGAGCCACGTGGCCGGCAGCGGCCCTCGGGGCGCTTCTCACCACGGCGGTCATTTCCGTCGGTTCTTCGCTGGTCGCCAGGTCCGCCGCGGGGGCGGGCGCCGTCTACGGCAGCTTCGCCGCTGTCGTCGGGATATTCGCCGTCCTGTACTTCGTCAGCCAGGCATTGGTCTTCAGCGCGGAGACGGCGGTGGTACTGCATCGCGGATTGTGGCCGCGTGCGCTCGATCGGGCCAGGCCGACCGCTGCCGACGTCCGCGTGCTCACCATGCTGGCACGCGAGCAGGAGCGCGTTCCTGGGCAGCGGATTGACGTGCGCGTTGCAGAGGTCGTCCACTGATCGAAACGAGGCCGTGCCGGCCAGATTTCATCCGTCACGGATGAAGTACGACGGCGTCCGGCATGCTGTTCTGAGGTTGGGCCGACCTCGGAGGGTGTGACATGACAGCTGATTCGAGCTCGCGGCTGCTCAGCAACGAGTTGATCCGCCTGGTGGAGTTGGTCCAGAGCGCCGACAGTATCGAGCTGAAGTTGACCGTCCCCGAGCTCTCCTACCGTTCGACGGCGGCAGCCCTCGGCATTGACCCGCTCGACGCCCAGATTCGCCAGGTGTTCTTCTTCGACACGCCAGACCTGGCGCTCTATGAGGCCGGCGTCGTGGCGCGGGCCCGCCGCGTTCAGGGCCGTGACAGTGATTCGGTCGTCAAGTTACGGCCCGTTGTGCCCGCCGATCTCCCAGCGTCGCTGCGGCGCTCGCCGGACTTCGTGGTCGAGGTGGACGCGATGCCGGGCGGCTACGTGTGTTCCGCCTCCATGAAGGGCAGGCTGCCGCCTGCCGCGGTCCTGAGATCCGTGTCTCGGAAGAAACCGCTGCGCAGGTTGTTCTCGAAGGAGCAGCAGGCGTTCTTCGCCGCGCACGCTCCCAGCGGTGCGGACATCGACGACCTCTCGGTCCTCGGCCCGATCTTCGTGCTCAAGCTGAAGGTCCTGCCGGAGACGTTCTCCCGCCCGATCGTCGCCGAGATGTGGTTCTACCCGGACGGCACCCGCATCCTCGAACTGTCCACGAAGTGCAAGCCTCGTGACGCACTCAACGTTGCCGTCGAGGTCAGGCGGTTGCTCGACGCCAAGGGCATCGAAGTCAGCGACCAGCAGCAGACCAAGACCAAGACGGCTCTCGAGTTCTTCTCCGCGGAGCTGCAAGCGCAGCGCTAGGCACGGCGGCGTCCCTCGGCGGCGGCCCGGCGACGGGCGGTACTCGCCACACCGGAGATCAGGGATGTGATCGCGATACCGATCACCAGATAGATGATCGCACTGCCGATCTTCGACTCCATGCTCTCGTCGGTGATGAACGGGGCAAGAGCCACGGCGATCGTCAGCAGACCCATGATCCACCCGAAGAACGACAACGCTCGCGGAGTCGTCAGCATCAGAACGTGAGCCAACGCCGTCGCCGCCAGGGCGGCGATCGCGGCGTAGATCATGAGCGCTGTGGTCTGCGAGCCGAGGGCACCGTCGTCCGGTGGGTAGATCACGGGCGTGTCGAAGAGTTCGCGGACGACGAGAATGCCGACCAGCGCGATGAGGGCGGCCACGAGTGCGGTGGCCGCACCACCGGCCCACAGGGTTCCCGCGTGGACGGCGGGTCGGTCACTACTCGGAGCAGCCGGATGGGTGTTGCTCATGGTGAACCTTCCTTGGCTCGGTCTCCACCGTCGCCGGTAGCGACGCTCGGGTCACCACACACAGTCGAGCAGCGAAAAGGAGCTGTCTACACCCAGCTCGGGTGAGGACGGTCGGCGCGCCCGTCGTTCCTCCACCGGACGTATCACCGGCGCCCGCTGGCATCTCCACTCCTGTGTGGAACCTAGACGGCACCGCGAGGAACATCCTGACCGGCGCGAGTTCGTCGCAAGATACCCACAGGGAAGGCGCCAGCCACCACGACGGACTGGTGGTGGACGCGCGGATGCTGGAGTTCACTCTTGCCGCGCCGTCAGCTGCTCGTGAACGGCGAACACGTCACACCGGAAGAGGAGGCGACGTGACCGACTACGCCGACCTCGAGATCGGCTTGCATCGCCGCGACTGGTCGAACTGGCGGGTGGGACTCCGGTACAGCCAGCCACGCACGGCGGTGGAGCGGATGAAGGAACACACATGAGCGCTGCCGACCTGAACGACGACCTCGGGCTCGAGGCGATCTGGACCGCCCTTCGGGACGCCGACGAGAGCCGGCGCTTCGACGCCGC
>DATFBR010000216.1:0-27747 GCA_035253685.1 Jiangellaceae bacterium | reverse complement strand
TTATGATTGCCCTGTGCCTCGAGTCTCCGAAGCGCACCGCGAGCGCCGCCGTCGGCAGATCCTCGACGCCGCCCGCCGGTGCTTCGTCCGCAACGGCTTCCACCAGACGTCCATGCAGGACATCCTCGGCGCGGCCGGGCTGTCGGCAGGTGCGCTCTACCGGTACTTCGGTAGCAAGGAGGAGATCGTCGAGGCGATCGCCGCCGAGGCGGTCGGGCGGGTGATGAGCCTGCTGGGTCCGCTGAGCGAGCAGGCGCCCCCGCCTCCGCTCGCCGACGCGTTCGAACACGTCACGACGGGAATGGCCGGGGTGGCCTTCGAGGGGGACGGCATCGGGTACATCGCCCCTCAGGTGTGGGCAGAGGCACTGCGCAATCCGCGCCTGCACGCGCTGGTGGAGTCCCGGTACAGCGAGATCCGCGCCGCCATCGCCACGCTCGTCCGCGCGGAGCAGGACGCCGACCGGGTCGATCCGGGGGCCGATCCCGACGATGTGGCCGGCTTCCTGTTCGGGGCGCTGCTCGGATTCGTGCTGCAGGGCGCGATCCGGGGCCAGGCGAGTCCGGAGTCGTTCACCTCCGCCCTCGCCGCACTCACCCGACCGAGTCAGCCGCCCGCACCGGACCGTGGCACCGATCCTCACCCGACCCGGTCGTGAAGATCGTCGTGCAGCCTGCAGCAGGCGCCCAAGCGGGCCGATTCTGCACGACGATCTTTACGACTCCGCCGGTGGGCCGAAGATGGCAGGAAGCGTGGACTCGAAGGCATCGCGAAGCTCGGGCAGAGGCACCGAGAACTGCTCCCGGACCTCGAGTACCGGGGCTCCGGCCCGGTCGTCCACTACGCCGATCTCCTGGTGCGGGTGGCCGATGGCCGAACACAGCTCGGTGAACCGCGCCACCGCCGAACGCGGCACGGCGACAATCGCCCGGGCTTGCGACTCCGCGAACAGGAAGACGAACGGGTCGATCCCGTCCGGCACCGTGACCCGCGCACCCATCCCGTAGCGCAGGCACGACTCGACCAGCGCCTGGGCGAGGCCGCCGTCGGACACGTCGTGCGCGGCCGCCACCAGTCGCTCGCCGGCCGCACGGACGAGAACCGCGGCGAGGGCCCGCTCGGCGTCGAGGTCCACCGAGGGCGGCAACCCACCGAGGTGGTCGTGCTCGACGTGCGCCCACTGTGAGCCGCCGAACTCGTCCCGGGTCGTGCCGAGCAGGTAGATCGTCTGGCCCGGAGTCCGGAATCCGGAGGGTGTCCGCCGGGCCACGTCGTCGAGCACTCCGAGAACTCCGATCACGGGCGTCGGCAGGATCGCCGAGGAGTCGGTCTGGTTGTACAGCGAGACGTTTCCACCCGTGACCGGCAGCCCCAGTGCACGGCAGCCGTCGGCCAGACCCCGGACCGCCTCGGCGAACTGCCACATCACGTCCGGGTCCTCCGGCGATCCGAAATTCAGGCAGTTGGTGACCGCCACCGGCTGGGCACCGACCGTCGCCACGTTGCGGTGCGCCTCCGCCAGCGCCAGCTGCGTGCCCGTGTAGGGATCGAGCATGGCGTAGCGTCCGTTCGCATCCGTCGCGAGCGCGACGCCCAAACCGGTGCCCTCGTCGACCCGGACCACGCCGGAGTCCTCGGGCTGGGCCAGCACGGTGTTGCCTAGCACGTACCGGTCGTACTGGTCGGTCACCCAGGCGCGCGAGCACAGATCGGGTGAGGAGATCATCCGCAGCAGGGTGGCCCTGAGCTCGTCGGACTCGGCCGGCCGGGGCAGCGTTGCCGGCCCTTTCGCCTGCAGGTCGTCCTGCCAGGACGGCCGCGCGTACGGACGTTCGTAGACCGGAGCCTTGTGCGCGACTGTCCGCGGCGGCACGTCGACGACGGTGTCGCCTCGCCACTCGACGGTCAGCCGGCCCGAGTCCGTCACCTCTCCGACCACGCTGGCGTCGACGTCCCACCTCGCGCAGATCTCGAGTACCCGCTCCATCGCGGCCGGAGGGACGACGGCCATCATTCGCTCCTGTGACTCGCTCATGAGGATCTCCTCCGGAGCGAGCGTGGGGTCACGCAGCGGGACCCGGTCGAGCACGACGTGCATGCCGCCCTCGCCGGCGCTGGCCAGTTCCGACGTGGCGCAGGACAGCCCGGCACCGCCGAGGTCCTGGATGCCCACGACGAGCCCTTCGGCGAACAGCGCGAGCGTGCACTCGATCAGCAGCTTCTCGGTGAACGGATCGCCGACCTGGACACTCGGCCGCTTGCTCGGACCGTCGTCGCCGAAGGTCTCCGACGCCAACACCGAGACGCCGCCGATCCCGTCGCCACCGGTCCTGGCACCGTAGAGCACGACCAGGTTGCCGACTCCCGATGCGTGGGCGAGGTGGAGGCCGTCGTGCCGCATCACGCCCACACACAGCGCGTTGACCAGCGGGTTCCCGGCGTACGCCGGGTCGAAGACAACCTCGCCGCCGATGTTCGGCAGGCCGAGGCAGTTGCCGTACCCGCCGATGCCGGCGACGACGGCGGGCAGCACGCGGGCCGTGTCCGGCGCTGCTGCCGGGCCGAAGCGCAGCGAGTCCATGATCGCGACCGGCCGGGCACCCATGGCGAGGATGTCCCGGACGATCCCGCCGACGCCGGTGGCGGCACCCTGGTAGGGCTCCACGTACGACGGGTGGTTGTGCGACTCGACCTTGAAGGTGACGGCGTAGCCCTGCCCGATGTCGACCACGCCGGCGTTCTCGCCGATCCCGGCCAGCAGCTTGCCGACCGGCGTTTCCTGCGCGAGCTCGGCCAAGCGCCGCAGGTGGACCTTGGAGCTCTTGTACGAGCAGTGCTCGGACCACATGACCGAGTACATGGCCAGCTCGGACGACGTCGGACGCCGGCCGAGGATCTGGCGGATCCGTAGGTACTCGTCGTGCCGAAGCCCGAGCTCTGCCCAGGGCTGCGGGTGGTCGGGGGTGTCGGCTGCAGTCTTGACGGTGTCGACGGTCACGACACAACCCGGCTTCGCAGCACGGACTCGAACATCCGTAGGCCGTCGGTGGTCGGGCCGGTGAGCGTGTCGACGGCGTGCTCGGGGTGCGGCATGAGTCCCACCACGTTGCCCCGGGCGTTGCTGATGCCGGCGATCTGACGGTAGGACCCGTTGGGATTGCCGCCGATGTAGCGCACGACCACGCGGCCCTCGCCCTCGAGCTCGTCCAGCGTGCGCTCGTCGGCCACGTAGCCGCCTTCGCCGTTCTTCAACGGCACGACGATCTCGGTGCCGGTCTCGTACACGGAGGTCCACGCGGTCGCGCTGCTGTCGATCCGCAGCCGCTGGTCCCGACAGACGAACGTGCGATGGTCGTTGCGGATCAGGGCGCCGGGGAGCAGGTGTGACTCGCAGAGGATCTGGAAGCCGTTGCAGATACCCAGCACAGGCAAGCCGCCGCGAGCGGCATCGGCCACCGGTTGCATCACCGGCGCGAACCGGGCGATGGCCCCGCAACGGAGGTAGTCCCCGTAGGAGAAGCCGCCGGGGAGTACGACGGCGTCGACGCCGCGGAGGTCGGCATCGCCGTGCCAGAGCGCGACAGCCTCACCACCCGCCATGCGAACGGCCCGCGCAGCGTCGCCGTCGTCGAGGGAGCCCGGGAACGTGACGACACCGATCCGCATCAGCCCTCCACGTGGATGGTGAAGTCCTCGATCACCGGGTTCGCCAGCAGAGTGCCGGCGGCCTGCTCGACCTGGGCGACCAGCTCCGGTGTCATGTCGCTGTCGAACTCGATCTCGAACCGCTTGCCCTGGCGGACCGCGGCCACCCGGTCGAAGCCGAGCCGGTGCAGAGCTCCGTGTACGGCCTTCCCCTGCGGATCGAGGATCTCGGGTTTGGGCATGACGTCGACGACGACGCGGGGCACGGACACGCTCCTCGCGGGACTGGTGGACGGGGCGCACCGGTACGGCGCGGGACCAGCGTAATGACCGGTCGGCCACGGCCGGCGGGTTGGCACGACCCGTGTTGCGACGTGTCAGCCGAACGCCCGGCCGGTGATCCGTTCGTACGCCTCGACGTACCGCTCCCGGGTACGTGCCCTGACCTCCTCCGGCAGCGGCGGCGGCTCCTCCCCCGACGACCGGTCCCAACCGGACTCCGGTGAGGTGAGCCAGTCCCTGACGTACTGCTTGTCGAAGGACGGCTGCGCGTGTCCGGGCCGCCACGAGGCCAGCGGCCAGAATCGCGACGAGTCCGGGGTCAGCACTTCGTCAGCGAGGACGAGCGAGCCGTCGGACCGCCGGCCGAACTCGACCTTCGTGTCCGCCAGCACGATCCCCCGCTCCCGGGTCACCTGCTCGCCCCGGGCATACAGACCAAGGGTCAGCCTGCGCAGATCCACTGCCGTCGCCGCATCGGTGACCCGCTCCACGTGGGCGAGGTCGATGTTCTCGTCGTGCGCGCCCACATCGGCCTTCGTCGCCGGCGTGAAGATCGGCTCGGGCAGTCGTGACCCGTCGACGAGGCCCGCGGGAAGCGTGATCCCGCTCACCGCTCCGTCCGCCCGGTAGTCGGTGAGCCCGGATCCGGTCAGGTATCCGCGGGCAACGCATTCGACGGGCACCATGTCAAGCCGCTCGCACAGCAGCGCTCGGCCCGCCACGTCCGCCGGGACGTCGGTGGACAGGAGGTGGTTCGGCACGAGGTCGGCCAGCCGCTCGAACCACCACACCGACAGGGCGGTCAGCACGCGGCCCTTGTCCGGGATCGTCGATGCCAGGACGTGGTCGTAGGCAGATATCCGGTCGCTGGCGACCATGAGCAGGACGTCGTCGCGGTCGTCGGGCAGGTAGAGGTCGCGGACCTTGCCCGAGTAGACGTGCCGGTAGCCGGGCAGCACGGTCGTCGACATCAGCGGCAGCGTACTCGGCGGCATCCAGGCGGTTGCTACGCAGAACGGATGCGCTCCCGTGCCGATGTGCCCGGTGGACCACCCACCGGTTCCGTCGGGATCAGGCGGGTGAAGTACAGCGCGATGAGCGCCACGACGGCGAGCACGGACAGGCTCGCCCGCAGGCCGTGGATCCGGGCGGCCTCGTTCTCGTCCAGGATGGCTTGGGCCTGCGCGGCGGGCACGTCGGCGTCCTCCAGCGCAGCCTCGACGTCGGCGTCGGAGACGAATGGAATCCCGCTCGCAAGCTCCACCTCGGCCGCGGAGGCGACCTCAGCGGGGACGGCGGGGTTCTCCTGGATCCCCTGGATGAAGGCAGTGGTGAGGCCGGCGATCAGGATCGATCCAGCCAGCGCCGTCCCGAGCGACGCACCGAGGTTCGTCATGGTGTTCTGCAGCCCGCCGACCTCTCCGCTCTCCCGGTCTGGGACCGCCGAGACCGTCACCGCGCCCAGCTGCGACGCGAGCGCGCCCACCCCCAGCCCGGCAAGAAGCAGTGGGACCGAGACGACCTCCGGCCCGGTACCGACCTCGAGGGCGGCGATCAGCGACACGATCCCGGCCAGCAGTGCCACCAGTCCCCACCGCACGACCCGCCGAGGCGACACGAGGGGGAGGAACTTGGGGACGCCGACGGCCGCGAGCAGAAGCGTGATCGACAGTGGCAGCAGGCGAACGCCCGTCTCGACCGCCGTGAGGCCGAGCGCGACGGACAGGAACAGGGGAATCGTGAAGAACAGACCGGCCTGGATCATGAACTGGAAGGAGAACATCGTCAGCCCGCCGTCGAGCCGCGCGTTCCGCAGCATCGAGGTACGCACCAAAGGTTCACGGCCCGCCGCGACGACCCGTTCCTCCCACGCGAAGAAGAGCCAGACGGTCAGCATCCCGGCCAGGATCAACCACAATGTCGGCGACACACCCAGCCACGACGGCCCCTCGGGTTTCGGCTGGACCCAGCCCCACTCGCCGGACCGGAGGACCCCGAAGACCGCAAGCCCCAGCCCCGTCGCGGACAGCGCCACACCGACCAGGTCGAGGCGGAAGCGACCCTCGGGTGGCACGTCCTGCATCCTCCGGGCGAGCACGAGAATGCCCAGCACGATCACGACCTCGCCGGCGAACACCAGTCGCCAGGTCAGGTACGTCGTGACCACGCCGCCGATCAGCGGCCCGGCCGCGACCGCGATTGCCCCCGCCGAGGCGACCAGGCCGTACGCCCGGGGCCGACCCTCGGGCGGGAAGTTCGAGGCAACCAACGCGACGATCGCCGGCATGATCAAGGCCGCACCGACGCCCTCCAAGAACGACCACCCGATGATGAGCACCGTCAGGTTCGGCGCGAGCGCGGTGGTGAACGAGCCGGCGCCGTAGATCACGCTTCCGATCGCGAACGCGCGCCGGCGCCCGATCAAGCTGCCGATCTTCCCACCGGTGATCATCAGTGTGGCCATGACCAGCGTGTACAGCGTGATCGCCGTCTGGATCCCGGTCACCGTCGTGCCCACGTCCGATGCCACCTGCGCGATCGACACGTTCATGACCGAGCTGTCGAGCGTCATCAGGAACTGGCCGGACGCGAGGGTCAGGAGCACGACGCCGGCTGCGCTGCGGCCCTCAGCAGGCACGTGCCCCCTTCCGCCCGACGTGTCGGACCCATGTGTATTGCCATGACCGGTCGAGGCGCAAGCCACTTGCGGGAGGACGATGGCTCGTCACCGATCATTCCGGCGGTGGTGACTCCCGCGGCCGGGCTAGAGGATCGGCGCAGGGACGTATCTCGCCGCCTCCGGATGAGCCGATGCGATCTTCTCGATCCGGCCGACGACCCCGGCGACCTGGACGGCCGCGGCGCCGGTGAACATCAGCGGCTCCGTCACCAGGTGCCTCAGGTCGGGCCGGTCGAAGCCGAGCCTGGGGTCGCGTGCCAGCCGTTCGAGCAGGTCGTTCCCGTCGGCCCCCGCGCGCTGGCCGAGTGCGACGTCGACGGCGTGCTCCTTGATCACCTCGTGCGCGGTCTCCCGGCCGACCCCGTTCCGGATCGCCGCCATGAGCACCTTCGTAGTCGCGAGGAACGGCAGATACCGGTCCAGCTCGCGTGCGATGGCCGCCGGATAGGCGCCGAACTCGTCCAGGACCGTCAGGAACGTCTCGAACAGCCCGTCCGTGGCGAAGAATGCGCCGGGCAGTGCGACCCGGCGGACCACCGAACAGGAGACGTCACCCTCGTTCCACTGGGCGCCGGCAAGTTCGGCCACCATGGATGCGTATCCGCGCAGCACGACGGCAAGGCCGTTGACGCGTTCGCAGGAACGCGTGTTCATCTTGTGTGGCATCGCCGACGAACCCACCTGCCCCGGCCTGAACCCCTCGGTGACCAGTTCATGACCGGCCATCAGCCGGATCGTGGTCGCGAGGCTGGACGGCGCGGCGGCCAGCTGTACCAGTGCGGAGAGCGCGTCGTGGTCGAGCGAGCGGGGATAGACCTGGCCCACGCTGGTCAACACGCGGCCGAAGCCGAGATGGCGGGCGATGCGGCCTTCGAGGTCGGCCAGCCGATCGGGGTCCCCACCGAGCAGGTCGAGCATGTCCTGCGCGGTGCCCACCGGTCCCTTGATCCCTCGCAGCGGGTAGCGATCGATCAGGGCGTCGAGCCGGTCGTAGGCGACGAGCAGCTCCTCGGCGGCGGACGCGAAGCGCTTTCCGACGGTGGTGGCCTGCGCGGCGACGTTGTGGGTCCGGCCGACCACGACCAGGTCGGCGTTCTCGGCGGCCAGCCGGGCCAACCGCGCGAGCACCGCGACACTGCGGTCGCGCACGAGATGGAGCGAGCTGCGGATCTGCAGTTGCTCGACGTTCTCGGTCAGGTCGCGGCTGGTCATTCCACGGTGAACATCCTGCCGGCCGGCGAGCGCGTTGAACTCCTCGATACGCGCCTTGACGTCGTGCCGGGTGACGCGCTCGCGTGCCGCGATGCTCGCCAGGTCGACGTCGGCCACGACCCTCTCGTACGCCGCCACGGCGTCGGGAGCCACCGGCACGCCGAGATCCCGCTGTGCGCGCAGCACGGCCAGCCAGAGTTCTCGTTCGAGCACCACCTTGTGCTCCGGCGACCACAAACGCTTCATCGCCACGGACGCGTATCGGGCCGCGAGGACGTCCGGCACCACGGTCTCGTCCCGCACCCGCACAGTCTGGCACTGCGAGTCGGCACGACGCCGTGGCAGCGGCGGCACGCCGGCTCAGGGCAGCTGGAGCACAGGCACGCGCACCTCGTCGCGTAGCGCGGCCGCCGCGATGTCGGTGCGGTGGTAGCTGCCCTCGAGCTGGATCCGGCCGACACCTTGATAAGCACGAGAGTGCGCCTGCGCCAGGTCGTCGCCGACCGCCGTCACGGACAGCACACGGCCTCCCCCGCTGACGAGGGTGCCGGCCGAGTCACGGCGCGTACCGGCATGGAGGACCTCGACCCCGTCGACGGCCGCGGCCGCCTCGATGCCGGTGATCGCATCACCGCTGCGAGGTGCTGCCGGATAGCCGGCAGCGGCGATGACGACGGTCACGGCGGCGCCGGTACGCCAGCGCAACGGTGGCAGGTCGCGCAGCGATCCGCTCGCCGCAGTGCACAGTAGACCGCCGAGCGGCGTGATGAGCAGTGCCAATACCGCCTGGGTCTCCGGGTCGCCGAAACGTGCATTGAACTCGACGACGCGCACCCCCCGAGGGGTCAATGCCAGACCGACGTACAGGACGCCGCAGTAGGGGGTGCCGCGATGGTGCATCTCGGCCACGGTGGGATCGACCACGCGGTCGAGGACGTCGTCGACCAGGTCGGCCGGAGCCCACGGCAATGGCGCGTACGCACCCATGCCCCCCGTGTTCGGGCCGACGTCTCCGTCGTAGGCCCGTTTGAAGTCCTGCGCCGGGGTCAGCGGGAGAACGGACTCGCCGTCGGTGATGCAGAACAGCGATACCTCGGGGCCGTCGAGGTACTCCTCGATGACGACGCGTCCGCACGTTTCCGCATGGGCGAGCGCCGCGGATCGGTCCTCGGTGACCACGACCCCCTTTCCGGCCGCGAGGCCGTCGGCCTTGACCACGTACGGGGGACCGAAGCGATCCAAGGCATCCTCCGTCCGGGCGGAGGTCTCACACACGACGGCCATCGCGGTCGGGACACCCGCGGCGGCCATGACCTCCTTCGCGAAGGCCTTGGAGCCCTCCAGCCCGGCGGCGCGGGCGGAAGGCCCGAAGCAGGCGATCCCACCGGCCCGGACCGCGTCCGCAACACCGGCGACGAGGGGGGCCTCCGGGCCGACCACCACGAGGTCGACGCCGAGCGATCCGGCGAGATCGGCAACCGCCAACGGCTCGGCCAGGTCGACCGGATGCACTGCCACCACGTCCGCGGCGATTCCCGCATTACCCGGCGCCGCATGGACCTCGACGACGCGTGGGTCACGCGCCAGCCCGCGGACCAACGCATGTTCGCGGGCCCCGGACCCGACCACGAGAACCTTCACGGACGCCGAGCCTATTGCCTGGCGGCGTCCACCGGCCCGCTCTAGTGTGAGCGCCGTGGCCCACGATCCGGCCCGCCGGAAGCGTCGGCCCCCACGCGGCCCGTGTTCGCTGGCAATGACTGTCGCATTCGTCATCGGCGCGTGCGGAGGGGCAGCGGACGATGCGTCCCGAACGGACACGCCGGCCTCGCCCAGGCCGACCCAGACGGCGGTCCCGTCGCCACCCGCTCCGGGGAACTACGCACTCGCTCTCGAGCACGACGACGAGGACCGCGGGTATCTCCTGCATGTACCGGAGACGTATGACCCTTCGGCCCGGCCACCGCTGGTGCTGGCCTTCCACAGCAGGCCGTCGGCGCCCCGGCAGATGGAGTTGATCAGCGGACTGTCGGAGAAGGCCGATCAGGAGGGCTTCGTGGTCGCGTACCCCGAAGGCATCCGTGGCCGCAGCTTCAACACCGAGACGGACAGTCCCGACGACGTCGGCTTCGCCAGCGCGCTCATCGACGAGATCACGCAGACGTGGGGCACCGACCCCGACCGTGTCTATGCAACGGGCATGTCCAACGGAGCGCAGATGGTCTATCGGTTGGCGGCAGAGATGGGCGGCCGGCTCGCTGCCATCGCACCGGTCAGCGGTGCTCCGGTGGACCCCAGCCGGATTGACCCGGCGACGCCGGTCTCGCTGGTCACCTTCACCGGTACGGCCGACCCGGTGGCCGCCCCCGCGGCCAAAGGTTTGGACACCTGGCTCCAGCGAGCGTCGTGCAGCGATCCGACCGTGCGCACGCTCGACGACGGCACCGCGGAGATCGCCACCGCGGTCTGTGACGACGGCACCGACGTGGTGTGGTACTCCATCACCGGCATGGGCCACTCCTGGCCGGGCGACGCCCGAGTAGCCGGTGCCGATGCGACGGTTCCGGTCGTTGCCACCGACGTGATGTGGGACTTCTTCGAACAGCACCCACGCGCACGCGGCGCCTCGTAGCATCGCCCGCTTCGGGCGCTCAGGCCTCGGCCAGACCGATCCGTGTGTGCAGCCGCCGCAGGCCGGCCGGGGCGTACCACGACGCCGGCCCCAGGAGCCGCATCGAGGCCGGCAACACGACGCCGCGCACCAATGTCGCGTCGATGAGGATGGCAAGGCCGGCACCGAGCCCGAACATCTGGATGAAGCTCACCTGGCTGGTGACGAAGGCGAAGAAGGACACGGCGATCAGTGCGGCCGCCGTCGTGACGATCCGGCCCGTGCGTGCCAGCCCGTGCCGGGTGGCCTCCTCGATGCTCGACCCGGCGTCGTACTGCTCCTTGATCCGGCTCATCACGAACATCTCGTAGTCCATCGACAAGCCGAAGACGAGGCAGAACATCAGCACGAGCATGGCGGTGTCCAACGCCAGCGGCGTGAAGCCGAGCAGCGACGACCCGAAGCCCTCCTGGAAGATCAGGACCATCAGGCCCAGCGTGGCCCCCAAGGTCAGCACGTTGCTCAGCAGCGCCCGCAGCGGCTGGATGACGCTGCCGGTGAACAGGAAGAGCACGACGAACGTCGTGCCCGCCACGAGACCCGCAGCCAGCGGCAGCCGCCCACCGATGGCGTCCAGGCTGTCGACGAGGGTCGCCGTCTCGCCACCGACCACGGCGTCGACTCCGCTCGGCGCGGGGACGTCTCGGACGTCACCGACCAGTGCCCGGGCGGTCGACGACCTGGCGTCCGTTGCCGTCACGACCACCAGGCGCTCGCCGGCATCGGCCGAGGCCACCGATGCGGACCCGCCGTCGCCGACGAGCGATCCGTCGACGAAGCTTCCCGCGCTGGAGTCGACCCGATCGACGGCCGGCACCGACGACAGCCGAGCCGCATAGTCGCGCAACGCCGTCGAATCGACCGGGCCGGTGGTCACCACGTCGATCGCGGTGGTGTCGTCGCCGGCAAAGCCGTCGCGGAGCGCGTCACCCACTTGCCGACTCGGTGCGCTGGTCGGAAGCACCCGGTCGTCGGGCGTGCCGAAGGTGACCTGCAGCAGCGGGGTGGCGGCCACCAGCAGAAGTGCCATCACCGGCAACGCGGCGAGCGCCGGACGCCGCATGACCCGGGCCGCCAGCCGTCCCCAGAACGGCGCCGCCGCACCTGTGGTGACGCTTCCTGCCCATGGCAGCCGTCCGGCGTTGACGCGCGGCCCGAGCACGGTCAGCAGGGCGGGCAGGACGACCACGGCGCCCAGGAGAGCGATCGCGACCACACCGACCCCGGCGTAGGCGAAGGAACGGAGGAAGTAGAGCGGGAACACCAGCAGAGCGGCCAACGCCGCACCCACGGCCAGGCCGCTGAAGACGATCGTGCGACCTGCCGTCTCTACGGTGCGTACCACCGCGTCCGACACCGCCAGGCCACGGCTGAGCTCCTCCCGGAAGCGACTCACCATTAGCAGTGCATAGTCGATCGCCATGCCC
Source organism: Jiangellaceae bacterium (assembly GCA_035253685.1). Lineage (GTDB taxonomy): Bacteria > Actinomycetota > Actinomycetes > Jiangellales > Jiangellaceae > DASRTE01. The sequence goes on along the minus strand of DATFBR010000216.1, from coordinate 15,830 downwards.
AACCCGAGTGCGGTGGTCAGGTTGACCGCGAACACCGACACGTCGGTGACGTCGGCCAGGACGGACAGGCCGCCGAGCGTCCCCATGATCGCGATGGCACCGACGGCCAGCGGCAGCAGCGCCGCCACCAGAGAACCGAACGCGACGACGAGCAGGATCAGGATCAGCGGAACCGCGATGCTCTCGGCGACCGCGAGGTCCCGGAGGACCTGGTCGGTCACGTCCTCGCCCGCGACGGCACCGCCGCCGACCGTGACCTCCAGCGGCCCGCTCTCACCTGCGTACCGCTCGGCGACGGACCCGGCCTCCGCGTCACCCAGGTTCGCGACGATCAGTGCCTGCGAGCCGTCGTCGGATCTCAGCGCGGGCGCGCCGCTGTCCCAGTAGGAGACGACGCGTGACAGCTCGGGGTCGGCGGCCATCGTCGCGGTGAGCGTGGCGCCCGCGGCGGCCGGCTCCGGGTCGTCGACGGTGCCGGCGTCGGAGGTGACCAGGAAGACGAGGTCAGATTCGCCGGCGAAGCGCTCATCGATCAGGTCCGACGCGGTCGTCGACTCGGCGTGCGGGTCCTCGAAGCCGCCGGTCTGCAGCTTGCCGAAGGCGCCGGCACCGAGGACACCGACGCCGACCAGGACGATGACCGAGGCGACGAGCACGCCCCGGGCGTGCCGTCCGACGAAGGATCCCAGCGTTGCGAGCATCGCGTACTCCCACGAATGATTTTGACGGATGTAAACTTGTCAGATGTAAACTTGCCTCAGAAGTGAGCGGGTGTCAACATCCAGCATGGTTCGCGCGACGACGACACGCCCGACCTACCACCACGGCGACCTGCGCAACGCGCTGATCAGCGCCGGCGCGAAGCTCGCCGAGAAAGGTGGTCCGACGGCGGTGGGGGTGCGGGCGGCCGCTCGTGCGGTCGGCGTGACACCGACGGCCGCGTACCGTCACTTCGCCAACGCGGAAGCGTTGCAAGGTGCAGTGAAGGACCGCGCCTTCGACGCCCTGGCCCAGAGCATGCGGTCCGAACTGGCGTCGCTGGAGCCGACCGGAGAGGCGGCAAAGGACGCACTACGCAGGCTCTATGCGATCGGCAGCGCGTACCTGAAAGTCGCACTCGCCGAACCCGGACTGTTCCGCACCGCGTTCGGTGAGGAACGCGGGGACGTGGCGACCGCCAGGGAGACCGATGCGTCCTTCCTCATCCTCACCCGCGGCCTGGACGACCTCGTCACCGCCGGGTACCTGCCTGCAGAGCGTCGGCCGCTGGCAGAGTTCGCCGCCTGGTCGGCCGTGCACGGCCTGGCCCGCCTCATCCTCGATGGCCCGCTGGCGGACCTGACCGCCGACGCCCGCCATGCCGTGCTCGAGCGCACGCTCGACATGGTCGCGCGCGGGCTCTGAGCCGCGCCCACGTCGGCCTACGAGCGATCCGGTTCCGGCCCGGCACCGGTGGCCGCCGCGCAGTCGATGACCAACTGCGCAGCCTCCCGCCGGTACTCGCGAAGGGCGAGTACCTGCTCGGGATCGGGATCCTCGGACGCCTGGGCGCGGTCGGCCAGGTCGCCGACCCGACGAGCCTGCTCCTGCGTGACATCGTCGGGAAAGTCCCTGTCCTCCAGCGCGATCGTCCCGGCGACCGACGCCAGCCTCGAGCGGACCGCGGCGTCGAACTCCTGATGGTCCTCCTGACCGAGCGCGCGAAGCAGGCTGTCGGCGTATCCGATGGCCGACACGGCCTGCTGGCAACCGTCCCCCTCGTCGGTGTACTCGGCCAGGGCGTCGTCGTCGACGTCCGGGCGCGCCTGGCCGGGGTCGTCGCTGCATGCCGCGACGGCAAGACCACAGAGGACGACCGTCACCGCCAGACCCGATCGGCGGCTCCGGCTCGGACGGCGGCTCTCGTCCCGTGACCGCGTCATCGCTCCAGGATCACATTCCCGCCGGGAGGCCTGCCGCAGGCCTCACCCGAGGTCACGAACGGTGATGGTCTCGTCCCGGCCGGGACCGACGCCGACCGCCGATATCGGCGCTCCGCAGAGATCCTCGACCGTCCCGACATACCGGCGCGCCGCGCTCGGCAGGTCGGCCAGGGAACGGGCGCCGGAGATGTCCTCGCTCCAGCCGTCGAGATGCTCGTACACGGGAACCGCGTGGTGGAACTCGGTCTGGGTCATCGGCATCTCGGTGTGGCGGATGCCGTCGACGTCATAGGCGACGCAGACCGGTATCCGTTCCCTTCCGGTGAGCACGTCCAGCTTGGTGAGCACGAAGTCGGTGACCCCGTTGATCCGGGTGGCGTAGCGGCCGAGCACCGCGTCGAACCAGCCGCACCGGCGCGGACGCCCCGTCGTCGTCCCGTACTCGTCACCCGCGTCCCGCAGGATCCGGCCGTCGTCGTCCGGCACTTCGGTGGGGAACGGGCCCTCGCCCACGCGGGTCGTGTAGGCCTTGATCACTGCGATGACCCGGTCGATCCGCGTGGGCGGTATCCCCGAGCCCGTACACGCTCCACCGGCTGTCGGGTTGGACGACGTGACGAACGGATAGGTGCCGTGGTCGACGTCGAGCAGTGTCGCCTGACCGGCTTCCAGCAGCACGGTCCGGCCCGCATCGAGCGCCTCGCCGAGCAGCCGTCCGGTGTCGGCCACCATGGGGCGCAGCCGGTCGACATGGGCAAGTAACTCGTCGGCCACGTGGTCGACGGTCGCCGCACGACGGTTGTAGACCTTCACCAGCACCTGGTTCTTCTGCTCGAGGGCGCCCTCGACCTTCTGGCGGAGGATCTTCTCGTCGAACAGGTCCTGCACCCGGATGCCGACGCGTGCCATCTTGTCCGCGTAGGTCGGTCCGATCCCGCGCCCGGTGGTGCCGATGCGTCGGCTGCCCAGGAACCGCTCGGTCACATTGTCGAGGGTGCGGTTGTACGGCGCGATCAGGTGCGCGTTCGCGCTGACGACCAGGCGCGACGTGTCGACCCCCCGGGCCTGTAGCGCGTCGATCTCACCGAAGAGCACGGCGAGGTCGACGACGACGCCGTTGCCGATCACCGGTACGACGCCCGGCGTGAGGATGCCGGACGGCAGCAGATGGAGCGCGTACCTCTCGCCGCCGATGACGATGGTGTGCCCGGCGCTGTTGCCGCCGTTGAACTTGACCACGTAGTCGACGGCACGACCGAGCAGATCGGTGGCCTTGCCTTTTCCCTCGTCGCCCCACTGGGCGCCGGTCAGCACGATCGCAGGCACCGGTGCGCCCCCTTCACGATGGACCGCCGGCGGCTGCCCGACCGGCCGAGGGTAACGACGTCACACCAGCTTCCGCCGAGCCGCCTCGACGCCCGCCTGGAACCGGGTGGTGGCATCCAGCTCGTCCAGCAAGTCGGCCACCCGGCGTCGGACCGTGCGCAGGGAGACCGCTAGTTGCCGAGCTATGGTTTCGTCCTTCGCCCCGGCGGCGAGCAGGCGGAGGACCTGGTTGTGGCCGCCCACGCTGCCGGTCTGGTCCGATCCGGGCAGTGGAACGGCCTGGCGCCAGAGGATGTCGAACAGATGGCGCATCGCCTCGACGACCCCGGGCGTGCGGACCACGACACGCCGGGTGGGCGTGCGGCCCCACTCGACCGGGATCAGTGCGGCCTGGCTGCCGAACACGATCAGTCTCGTCGGTGGCGACGGCAGCAACCGCACCTCCTCACCGATCTCGGCCCACTGGCGGACGATCTCGAGCGCCGCGGGACGGTGCAGCGCGGCCGTCGGGTAGATGCTGCGGATCGGTCGGCCTCCCGCGGTCTCGCGGGCCAGCAGCGTGTCCCCCTTCGACCAGCCGGGGTTGTCCAGCCACTCGGTCGTGTGGATCAGCAGCAGTTCGCCGGTTGTGCTCCTGATCATCGCGTCGACGACGGCACCGACGTCGGGGCCGGTGTGGACCTCGACCGGCTGCAGCCGTGCCTGGGTGAGGTCGCCTCCGCGTTCCTCGGCGGCGTAGTCCGGAATGGCGCCGCGCAGCGCGTCGAGCGCCCGTTCGCGTTCGAGCAGGGTGCGTGCCTCGAGGTCGGCCAACCGACCTAGCGCGAGATGGGGCGAGACGGCCACGGCGACGCCGTCGCGGACCACCAGCAGGCCGAGCGCCACCACCGGCGCCAGCTCATCCTCCACCTCTGCTCGCGGCCACCTGAACCTCTCGGCCAGGACGGCGACCGGCACGTGTCGGTCGCGCAGCACGGCTCGGTAGAGGCGGTCACCGCGCGGCCCGATACCGAAGCTCTCCAGCGGGGGCACGGGCGTGGTCGAGATCACGAGTGGCAGGTTAGCGCCAGTGTCCGCAAAATGCCGCGTCATAGCCCGATCAGGAGGCATCATTATCAGTGGAGGCCGCCGGGAACGCTGCAGGGGACGATTCCGGCGGCCTCGTCACGTCCGGTTGTCCGCTGATCCGGCTCGTGGTGCCGGCGCGACTTGAGTGCGCGCCTGACGCATTGTCACGTCAGCTTCTGACCCGCCGAGCGCAGCGCCTCACAGGCCTCGACGACCCGCGCGGCCATGCCGGCCTCGGCGCTCTTCCCCCACGACCGCGGGTCATAAACCTTCTTGTCGCCCACCTCGCCGTCGACCTTGAGAACGCCGTCGTACCGGGTGAACATGTGCGCGGCGACCGGCCGGGTGAACGCGTACTGGGTGTCGGTGTCGACGTTCATCTTCACCACGCCGTAGTCGAGCGCGGCCCGGATCTCCTCCAACGACGAGCCGGAGCCGCCGTGGAAGACCAGGTCGAACGGCTTGTCGACGCCGGTCTCCTCGCCGACGACCTGCTGGATCTCGGCCAGGATCTCCGGCCGTAGCTTGACGTTGCCCGGCTTGTAGACCCCGTGGACGTTTCCGAAGGTGAGCGCGGTCAGGTAGCGGCCCTTCTCACCGGTCCCCAGCGCCGCGGCCGTTGCCAGTCCGTCGTCGGGGGTCGTGTAGAGCTTCTCGTTGATCTCGTTGGCGACGCCGTCCTCTTCGCCGCCGACGACGCCGACCTCGATCTCGAGCACGACCTTCGCCGCAGACGTCGCGGCCAGCAGGTCCTCGGCAATCTTCAGGTTCTCGTCGAGCGGAACGGCGGAACCGTCCCACATGTGGGACTGGAACAGCGGGCCCTGACCGTTCGCGACCCGCTCCGCGGAGATGGCCAGTAGCGGGCGGACGAAGCCGTCGAGCTTGTCCTTCGGGCAGTGGTCGGTGTGCAGCGCGATCTGGACGTCGTAGTTGCGCGCGACCTCGTGTGCGAACACCGCGACCGCCGTCGCGCCGGCCACCATGTCCTTGACGGTGGGACCGGACAGGTACTCCGCGCCGCCGGTGGACACCTGCAAGATCCCGTCGCTCTCGGCGTCGGCGAACCCGCGGATCGCCGCGTTGAGCGTCTGTGAGGAGGTGACGTTGATCGCGGGGTACGCGAAGGACCCGGCTTTCGCCCGGTCGAGCATCTGCGCATACGTGTCGGGCGTGGCGATCGGCATCGGAACTCCCTGCGATCGAAGGCGGACGCGTTCAACGGTCAGTATCGCGCGTCGATGATCCGACAGGTACGCCGCGTCCGCCCACCGACGCTATAACCTCGGTCCACCGACCGGTCGAACGACTCCGCCGAGGAGGGGCCGTGCCCGAGCGCACCGCGATCGTCGCCAGTACGGTCGGGCTGCATGCGCGCCCGGCCGCGGTCTTCGTCAAGGCTGCGGGGGAGCAGCCGGTGAAAGTGCGTATCCGCAAGGGTGACGGCGAGCCGGTCGACGCCGCCAGCATCCTCAGCATCATGACCCTGGGGGTCGAACACGGCGACGAGGTCGTCCTCTCCGCCGAGGGTGACGGCGCCGACGCATCCCTCGACGCTCTGGTGGCTCTGCTGGAACGCGATCTCGACGCCGAAGGCGGCTGATCGCTTCGCCGGTCGGCTTGTCGGTACGTCTCGCTAGCGTCGGGCGTCGTGGACACAGCGGTCCAGGGCCCCTTCCGCCGATGGTGGACCGATACCTCGCGTGGCCTGCCGCAACCCTTCTGGTATCTGCTGGCCGGGACGTTCGTGAACCGGCTGGGCCAGATGGTCACGCCGTTCCTCGCCTTGTATCTGGCCGGTCCGCGCGATTTCAGCCCCTCCACCGTCGGCGTCGTGCTGGCCTGCCTCGGTGCCGGCTCGTTCGCCTCCCAGCCGGTCGGCGGCTACCTGGCCGACCGGGTGGGGCGGCGCACGACCCTGGTGATCGGAATGGTGGCCACGGCCGCCAGCTTCATGCTGCTGGCCGCCGTGCGCGACCTGGTCTGGATCGCCATCGCTGCGACCCTCAGTGGACTGGCGGTCGACATGTACCGCCCGGCGGTCTCGGCGATGATCGCCGACCTGGTCGCGCCGGAGCACCGGCCGCGTGCCTTCGCCTTGCTGTACTGGGTCATCAACCTCGGTGTCGCCGTCGCCGGGGTCACCGGCGGGCTGCTCGCGGAGAGGTCGTACTGGCTGCTGTTCATCGTCGATGCGGCCACCTGCCTCGCATTCGCGATTCTGATCGCGCGGAAGGTGCCCGAGACCCGCCCGGCGCGGGATCCGTCCCACACCGGGGGGTTCGGTCGAGCCCTGCGCGACCGGCTGCTCATCGGCCTGAGCATCAGCCTCTTGCTGGGCGCGACCGTCTACATGCAGAGCCTGGTCACGCTGCCCCTCGCGGTCGCCGCGGACGGACTCGGGCCCGATGCCTTCGGCATCGTGTACGCCGTCAACCCGGTCGTCGTGATCGTCTCCCAGGTGTTCGTGCTGCGGATCATCGACCGGATCGCCGGTATCCGGATCCTGGTGGCGTCGCTGGTCGTCATGGGCATCGGGTTCTGGCTCACCGTCTTCGCATCGTCGGTGCCGTTCTTTGCGCTCACCGTGGTCGTGTGGACTCTCGGCGAGGTCGGCTTCAACGCCGTCGGGCCGGCGCTGGTCGCCGACATCGCACCGGTCCACCTCCGCGGCCGCTACAACGGGGTGGTCGGCATGTCCTACGGTGCGGCCGCGCTGGTGGGCCCGCTGGTCGGAACCCGGCTGTTCGAGGAATCCGGCGAGGGCGTGCTGTGGACGTCGTGCCTGTTCGCCTCCGTGGTGTCGGCCGCGCTGATCGCGGCCATGGCACCGGCCATCGCCCGCCGGCGCGCGGCCATGGTCCTGGCCGAGCTGCCGTCAGAGCCCTAACTCGGCCAGAACGGGCAGTTCCGCTCGTACCGCGGCACGGGCCTCGGCAGCGCCCGGAGCATCGACCGCCATCGACGCCAGGTGGACGCAGTGCTCGTGTGTCGTCGCGAGCAGTACGTCGGCCACGTCGGGAATCGACCTCGGCGTCATCGACAGGCTCGACACCCCGAGACCCACCAGCACACACGCCAGCGCCGGGTCCGCCGCCGCCTCACCGCACACGCCAACCGGACGGTCACGTTCGACACCCGCCCTGCAGGTCAGTTCGACCAGGCGCAGCACGGATGGTTGCCACGGGTCGTTGAGTGCCGCGAGCTCGCCGAGCAACCGGTCCGCGCCCATCGTGTACTGGGTGAGGTCGTTGGTGCCGAGGCTGGCGAACCTTGCCGACTCGAGAACGTGGACGGCACTGATGGCGGCGCCCGGGACTTCGACCATGACTCCCGCGGTCTCGAGGCCGGCCGCCGCGCAACGCTGGACGAACTCGGCCGCCTCGGCTGCCGTCGCGACCATCGGCGCCATCACCCACACCGTCGCCTGCTCGGCCGCGGCCGCTTGCGCGATCGCCGTGAGCTGGTCGTCCAGTACCGACGGGAAGCGGACGGAGGTGCGCAGGCCACGCACCCCCAGCGCCGGATTCGCCTCCGCAGCGGGGTTGAGGAACGGCAGCGGCTTGTCCGCGCCGGCGTCGAGGGTCCGGACCACAACCTTCTTCCCGGGGAACGCCGCCAGCACGGCCCGGTACGCGGCGACCTGCTCGTCGACGGTCGGTGCATCCGTATGGCCGAGGAAGCAGAACTCGGTCCGGAACAGCCCGACACCCTCCGCGTTGGCCTCGACCGCGGCCGCCACGCCCTTCGGATCGCCGACGTTGGCCAGCAACTGGACGCGGTGCCCGTCGGCCGTGCGGCCGTGGCCGTCGAAGCTGCGTACACGCGCCGCCACCGCCCGGACCTGTTCGATCTCCGCCGCCGTCGGATCCACCCCAACGATGCCCGCGGCGCCGTCGACGAGCACGAGCGTGCCGGCCGGTACGTCGAGAACCCCCGGAGCCGCGACCACAGCGGGCAGGCCCAGCGCCCGGGCGAGGATCGCGGTGTGCGAGGTCGGGCCGCCCTCCGCCGTGACCAACGCGACGCAGGTCGCGGGGTCGAGGGTGGCGGTGTCGGCGGGCGCGAGGTCGACGGCACCCAGGACGTAAGGCTCGGAGCTGTCGGGCACGCCGGGGGCAGGCAGTCCGGACAAGGCAGCCACGATGCGGTCGCGGACGTCTGCCACATCACGGGTGCGCTCGGCCATGTACCCACCCAGGGCGGCGAGCGTGTCGGCCACCTCGGCCGCGGCATCCCAGACCGCTCGCTCGGGCGGGATCCCCCCGGCGACCTTCTGTTGCGCCGCCGTGACCAGGGTCGGGTCTGCCGCCATCAACGCGGTCGCCTCGAGCACCGCCTTGCCGTCGCCCTGGGCCCGCTCCGCCCGGGCGTCGAGGTCGTTCCTGACCTGGCTCGCCGCCGTGGCGATCCGTTCCTGCTCGGCCGCGACGTCCGCATCCGGCGCGAGGCGGTCGTCGGGAGACGGTTCGGCCACGGGTGCGGGCATGTGCATGAGACGGGCGACGGCGCGCCCGGGGCTGACGCCGACTCCACTGAACTCGGCCACCAACTCCTCCTCCGCTTCGCCGACCATTCGCCGCCCACATGTGGCGGGTTCGGCACGCCTCAACGAGGTGGATGACGTGTCGAACCCGCCACAGGATGGGACTAGACGACCGACCCGCGCGGTGGCTCGTCCGGACCGGATTCGTCCGGTCCGGGTTCGTCCAGCCGAGGCCGCTCCGGTGGCGGCTCGGTCGTCAGGTCCGGCCCAGGTCGCTCGGGCGGCGGCGGTTCGGCCGTCACATCCGGCCCAGGCCGTTCGGGTGGCAGCGGTTCGGCCGCGGCGGTACTCACGTCCCGGCGCGCCGCGCCCTCGCCGACGGCGGCGCCGGCCCGGTCCGCGCCGACGCCGGCCCCGACCAGCTCCGCCGCCTCCTCGCCGAGGGATGCCTGCATGGCCTCGGTGCTCTCCTCACGCCCGGGCGTCCGGAGGTTCCACTTGGTGATGACCCAGCGGAACAGGACGTAGTAGATCAGCGCGTAGCCCAATCCGATGGGGATCAGGAGCAACGGCAGAGTGGCTATCCGGAAGTTGAGCAGGTAGTCGATCACACCGGCCGAGAAGCCGAACCCGTCCCGGATCTCTATCGCATTCACCAGGGCGAGCGACGTGCCGGTCAGGACCGCGTGGATGACGTACAGCGGGAACGCGACGAACAGGAAGGCGAACTCCAGCGGCTCGGTGACTCCGGTGATGAACGAGGTCAGCGCAGCCGAGAGCATGATGCCGCCGACGATCTTCTTCTCGGCCGGCCTGGCCGTATGCCAGATCGCCAGCGCGGCGGCCGGCAGCGCGAACATCATGATCGGGAAGAAGCCGGTCATGAATGCGCCCGCGCTCGGGTCGCCGTTGAGGAACCGCGCTATGTCACCCGTGACCACCTCTCCATCCTCGGTCGTGTACTCACCGAACTGGAACCACGGCGTGAAGTTGAGGATGTGGTGTAGGCCGAGCGGGATCAGCAGCCGGTTGAGCGTCCCGTACACACCGCCGCCGAGGACTTCGTTCTCCGTGACCCACTCACTGAGGTTGGTGATGCCGGTGTCGAACGGCTTGTAGATGAAGCTCATCAGGACGCCGATGACGATCGCGACCAGTCCGGTGATGATCGGCACGAACCGGCGGCCACCGAAGAAGGCCAGGTAGGGCGGCAGCTTGATCCGGTAGTACCGCTGCCACAACAGTGCAGCCGTGATACCGATGACGAGGCCGCCGAGGACGCCGAAGTTGATCAGTTCCTGTTCGGCGCCCTCTTCGGGCTCGCCCAGGATGTACGGCGACATGGCGTCGGTGACGCCCTTGAACACGAGGTAGCCGATCAGGCCGGCCAGAGCGGTCGACCCGTCCGACCTGCGGGCGAAGCCGAACGACACACCCACGGCGAAGATGAGCGGCAGGTTGGCGAACAGCGCGCCGCCGGCCGCGCCGATGACATCAGCGACCGGCAACAGCCAGTCGCCGAGCACGCCGGCGAGACCGTCCTCGCCGAGCATGTCCGGCTGACCGAACCTCAGCAGCAGTGCGGCGGCCGGCAAGGAGGCGATCGGCAGCATGAGGCTGCGGCCGAGCCGCTGCAGTTGGGCAAGCCCGGGGAAGCCGCGCCCCTCGCCGGTCGTCGAAGCGGTGGCACTTGCGGTACTCATGTGACTCCTTACGGACGGTTGGGGCCGGCGGACGCCGACCCTGCAGGAGAGGTGCGATCGAGGGTCATGTGCACCTGATACCGGTCCGCCCGGTACCACGACGTCACGTGTTCCATGGGTCTGCCGGCGGCATAGGAGGTCCGCCGGAAGACGAGCAGCGGTGCGGCGGGCGGCACCCGGAGCAGCCGGGCCCGCAGCGGATCGGCACCTTCTGCCCACACGGTCTGGGCAGCTGAGTCGAGGGTGCGCCCGTACTCGCGGGTAAGCAGCGTGTAGACCGACCCGGACAGGTCGTGCTCGAGCAGGCCGGGCAACGGCCGAGCGGGCAGCCACGACACCTCGTGTGCCATCGGCGCTCCGTCGGCGGACCGCAGGCGCTCGATCCGGTAGGCCCGGTCGGTCACGTCGAGCCCCAGGGCAGTGCGAGCCGGCGGCGGTGGCACCGACTCGTCGGCACCGAGCACGACCGTGGAGGGCTTGTGCCCGCGCCGGCGCATGTCCTCGGTGAACGAGGCGAGGTGGAGCAGCGACTCGACCCGCGGCGCCGCCACGAACGTCCCCTTGCCGCGCACGCGATACAGCCGGCCCTCGCTGACCAGCCGGCCCACCGCCTCGCGCACCGTGGCGCGGCTGATGCCGAAACGCGACACCAGTTCGCGCTCGGACGGGATGGGCGAGTCGGGGGTGAGCTCTCCGTCGACCAACGCGAGGAGGATCTCGCGGAGTTGCCGATGCTTGGGCACCGGACCGTCGACGACGGACACGCCACGGCTCCCCTCCGACTGGTCCTGACTGGTCTAGATGAGTGCGCGTGCGGGGCTTACCCTCGGGCTGCGCGTCTGCGCTGTCAAGCCCTTGCGCCCCGCAATTCCGGCCGATCCGGAGAGGACCTCCAGCAACGTGGCGAAGCTCGTGCGACGCCGGTCCGCACTGAAGTACCTGCAGGTGCGCGACTACCTTCGGCTCGTCGCCGAGCAGGAGCTCCAGCCGGGCGATCCCGTTCCCAGTGAGCGCGATCTCTGCGACCGGTTCGGCGTCTCCCGGATGACGGTTCGGCAGGCGGTCGACGCCCTCGTCGTCGAGGGCCTGCTGCAACGCGTCCAGGGAAGCGGCACCTTCGTCGCCCAACCCAAGATCGATCTCCAGGTTCGGCTGACCTCGTTCAACGAAGAGATGCGCCGGCGTGGCATGACTCCGTCGGTGCGCCACCTTCGAGCGGAGACGGTGCCGGCGGATGGGGCCGTCGCACAGGCCCTCGAGATCTCCCTCGGCGACGATGTCGTGTACTTGCACCAGCTCCGGTTGGCCGACGAGGAGCCGATGTCGGTCGAGCAGACGTGGCTGCCGGCGGGCCGGGTACCGGGGCTGCTCGACGAGGGTCCCCCGTCCAGCCTCTACGCGGAACTGGAGGCCCGGGGATTGTCGCCCACCTGGGGCGAGGACACGGTCGACGCCGGTGACGCCGACGTCGAGGAGGCCCGGCTGCTCGGGATCCCGCCGGGCCGCTCCGTGTTGCGTATCGCTCGGCGTGCCTTCAGCCGGGACGTCGCCACCGAGTACTCGCGCTCGGTCTACCGCTCGGACCGCTACACCCTGTGGGTGCCCTTGGCCCGTCCCAACCCGGCCGTCGTCCCGCGTCACCGCCCTCGCTGACCACCGACTGGTACGGTCCGCCCGTGAGCGAGACGACGATGGCGCGCGAGGTTGCCGAGCAGCCCGCGGCGGTGGCGCGCACCCTCGACGCATTGCGCCCGCTGCGCGGGAACCTAACCGCTCTCGCGGAGGGCCGTCGGGCGGTCCTGTTCATCGCCCGTGGGTCATCGGACAACGCGGCGGTCTACGGTCGTTACCTGGTCGAGGTGCACGCCGGCCATCTCGCCGGGCTGGCCGCCCCGAGCGTCGCGACCCACTACCACGCTCGCCTCGACCTGTCCGACGCCGTCGTCGTCTCGGTCTCGCAATCCGGCGAGACGCAGGAGATCGTCGAGGCGCAGGAGTGGGCTGCAGGATGCGGCGCCCGGACGGTGGCCGTCACCAACGACGGTGACAGTGCGCTGGCGACGGCCGCGGACATCGCGCTCGTCACCCAGGCCGGTCCCGAGTACGCCGTTCCAGCAACCAAGTCGTACACGACCCAGCTCGTGGCGATGGCCGTGCTGGCAGGAGCGCTCTCGTCCGAGCCGACGGCTCTCGACGCCCACCTCGATCGCGTTCCGGACGAGGTCGAGCGACTCATCACGACACGTTCGGGCATCGACGATGCGGCCGAGATGCTGGCGGCGAGCATCGAGACGCTGGTCAGTGGGCGTGGCATCGTCTTCGGCACGGCGCTGGAGACGGCCCTGAAGATCGAGGAGACGTGTCTGCGCCCGGTACGTGGGCTGTCCTACGCCGATCTCCGGCACGGCCCGATCGCCGTCGTCGACGCCGACCACGTCGCGGTCCTGGTGTCGGCGGCGGACGGTCCGATGGTCGAGGGCATGACCGAGTTGGCACACGACCTGCGCGACCGGGGCGCCGCAGCGGTCGTCGGAATCGGCGGTGACGCCGGCTTCGTCGAGGCGTGCGACATTCGGGTCACCGGCCCCGACCTGCCGGAGCTTGTCGCACCGCTCGGCCTGATCGTGCCGGCGCAGATGATGGTGGAGGCGCTTGCCCGTAGGCTCGGCCTCGATCCCGACCAGCCACGCGGACTGTCCAAGATCACGCAGACGGACCCCGTCGACGACATCAACGGAGGAATCGGATGAGCAACGCGGAGCAGATCCTCGCCGCCCTCGGGGGGGCCGACAACATCATCGAGATCGAGCCGTGCATCACCCGCCTTCGGGCCGAGGTGGAGGACCCCACGCTGGTCGACGAACCCGGGCTGAAGGCGGCAGGGGCACACGGCGTGATCCGGTCCGGCAGCGCCGTCCAGGTCGTGGTCGGGCCGGAGGCCGACACGATCGCCTCCGACATCGAAGACCTGATGTGAATGCGGCCGGGTGAGCCCCCCGACGGCCCCGCCATGACCGCCCTGACCGTGTTGTCGCCCGTGGCCGGACGGGCGATGCCGCTCGCCGAGGTCCCCGACCCGGTTTTCTCGGCTGCGCTCGTCGGTCCGGGAGTGGCCGTCGATCCGCCGCGCGACCAGCGGATGACCGCCGTCTCCCCGGTAGCCGGGAAGATCGTCAAGTTGCACCCGCATGCGTACGTCGTGCAGGCCCCCGACGGGGCAGGCGTCCTGGTTCATCTCGGCATCGACACCGTCCAGCTCGCCGGTGAGGGCTTCCAGCTCGTCGCCGTCGAGGGAGCCGAGGTCGCGGCGGGGGATGGAATCGTCGAATGGGACCCCGCTGCCGTCGAGGCGGGTGGGCGATCCCCGGTCTGTCCTGTCGTGGCGCTCGACGCGTCGGCCGAGACGTTGTCGGAGCTGCGCGACTCGGGTGTGCTGGCCGCCGGAGACCCGCTGTTCACGTGGTCGCGTTAGGCCGCGCCCGCGGACTGCTGGTCGATCTCGACGGCACGTTGCTCGACAGCGAGCCCGTGCACCGGGCCGCCTACGAGTCGTTCTTTGCTGCACGCGGCTGGAGCGTCGACCCCGGCACGTACGCCCATTTTGTGGGTCGACGCGGTTCCGACGTCTTCGCGACGATGCCCGGTCCTTGGGCCGGTGAGGATCCCGACGCCCTCGTCGCCGAGGTCCTGGGGCAACTGGCCGAGTCGAATGCGGCGCCGGTGCCGATCGAGGGCGCGACCGAACTGATCCGGTCGTACCACGCACATCGCGTCCCGATCGCCTTGGTGACCTCTGCCACCCGGGCATGGGCCGAATACGCGGTCGAGGAGGTGCTGGGCGTGCGGGAGTGCTTCTCAGCGCTGATCACCTGGGAGGACGTGACGCATGGCAAGCCTGATCCGGCTCCGTTCCGGACCGCCTGCCAGGCCTTGCACATCCCGCCGGAGAAGGCGGTCGCCATCGAGGACTCGATCGCAGGGGTGACGGCAGCGGTCGCGGCGGGAGTCGGTCGCGTCGTGGCCGTCACCACGACGACAGATGCACACCTGCTCCGTGACGCCGGCGCCCATCAGGTCGCCGACTCCTTGTCGGAACTGATCTCGCGCTAGGCGGTCCGTTCGAGGATCACGACGGGTATCTCACGGTCGGTCTTCTTCTGGTACGCGTCGTAGTCCGGCCATACCTCGGTCATCACCGGCCACAGCCGGGCGCGCTCGTCGGCGTCCGCAGCGCGGGCCCGGGCCGCAAACCGATCGCCCTTGACCTGGACCGTCACGTCGGGGTTCGCCCGCAGGTTCTTGAACCAGGACGGGTGGTCGCGGTTGCCTCCGTTGGAGGCGACGACCAGGTAGCGGCCGTCGTGCTCGCGGAAGATCAGCGGGGTGTCGCGTTCCTTCCCGGAGACGCGCCCCTTCGTCGTGAGGATCAGAATGGTGGTCCCTCTTCGCCAGACGTATCCCTCGTCGCCATCGGTCTCGACGTACCGGCGCACGTGCTCTCGCCCGTACAGCATCGTCTCCATGCTCCCTTCGGCTCTTCCCAGGCAACCCGAGGCCCGCGCCGATTAGTCCCGACCCCAAGGCAGTTGGTCAGGCTCCACCAGGTCACGATCTGCCGATGACGAGGTGGCGTGCTTCTCTGAGGTCTCGCACCTGTGCAGCGGAGACTTCTCCGACCGCTGGTCGAAATCCGCATCGTTCTTGGCTGTGGAGATCTCCCGTGAGATGTCGGACCCGACGGGTAGGCTCGAACACATGTTCGGATCGGTGGTGGATCGGGTGCCTGCCGTTGGTGGGCCGGTGGTGCGGGTGCCGTTCGGCGCGCTGACCGCCCGGCCGCACGGTGTGGAGGCGGCCTACCACGCCGTGCAACTGGCCGCGCTGTCTCGTGTCGACGCCGACGAGGTCCCGGTGAGCGGCGAGCCGGAGCAGGTGGATCCGGCGGTGGCGGTCGAGCACGACTTGGTGGATGTGATTTCTGCCGTGGAGCGGGTGCGGGCGCGGGCGGAGGCCGCGCAGCTGCGGGCGATGGCCGAGCTGGCGTGTCGGCCGATGTTCGCCGGCTGCGCCGGACACGGCCACGGCGACCCGGTGCACGGGTGCGCGGCGCCGCCTCGGTGGTCTCCGCCGAGTTACGGCTGTCCCCGACCGTGGCCGTGGCGCGGGTGGCGACCGCGCGTGAGCTGGTGCACGAGCTGCCGGCCACCCTGGCCGAGTTGGCGGCCGGGCGGATCGACGGGTACCGGGCCCGGATCATCGCCGAGCAGACCCGCCCCCTGGTCCGGCTTCCCGAGCTGCGCCGGGCGGTGGAGGCCGGGCTGCTGG